>DBTH01000128.1:0-28419 GCA_002306945.1 Methylacidiphilaceae bacterium UBA1321
AATGGCCAGCAAGGCCGAAAAGAGAGCTGCGGCGATCACCCCACCGAGAATCAATAACAACATCGGATCCGAACCACGCCGAAAAAGAGAGGCCATCCCCACCGCCACACCCACTGCCGCGAAACCGAAAACAAAGGTCAAAAATTGAACCAGCAGCCAACTACTGCCCAGCGTCATTCCTAGCGCCGCACCAAAACAGGCTCCGGCCTGCACTCCGCACAGATTCGGAGAAGCCAACGGATTGGCAAACATCGCCTGGTACGACGCCCCGGCCACGGCAAGGGAAGCCCCGATTAAAACAGCGGCGATAATACGTGGCAACCGCAAGTGAAAAAAAATGTTATTCCAACACTCCGCATCCGCTCGCGACGCCCGGCCGAAGATCAGCGAGAAAAACTCATTCAGGCCCACGCCGTATCGGCCAATTCCTAACGCAATGATAACAAGCGCCAAAAGCATCGTACCAAAACCAGTCAACACCCATGCCTTGCGCGAAGCCGTCATACGAGACCCCGTTGCCGAGGACACTCCTGGCGATCCCGTTGCAAGCTGGACGCAGAGGCTCATGGATTGAGGATGGAGCGGGCTTGTTTTTCATTGAGCGGGATGTGGAGATAAAGTTTATAGAAAGAAATCGTCTCTTTCACCATGTCCACCTTGTATTCCTGTGGATAGAGAACGCTGGCGAGCCATTGCACACCGAGCACGCGCATGAATGTCGGCGGATGATCGAGAAAACTGACCGGATCGCACGGCACCAAATACACCCGTTTGTTCTTCACCGCCTTGATTCCCGCCCACCGTTTATCATCCTCCACGCCCATTACAAAAATCGGATCGTCCGCGACGATGACATCCGGGTTCTTCTTGATGACCTCCTCCAGAGTCACCCGTTCCATACCCATCATCGAGTATTGCTCACCGGGGAAAAGCGACTTGGCACCCACAAACAGAAACGGATCGAAATGATACGAACCATCGAACTGCGTCAGCAGCCCGTCTCCACCCTGTGCATAATAAACCGTGGGGCGTTTCTCTGCCGGGATGGCATCGATTGACTTTTTCACCGCTGACAACCGAACTTCGGCGTCTTTCGCGAAAGTCTCGCCGATCTTCTCCTGGCCGATGGCCTTGCCGACCAGTCGCAACGCAGCGGGCTCGTCGACTACGTGATTCTCATTCACGAAAACGACCGAAATCTTGAACTTCTCGAAAGTCTTGAGAACCGGCTCCATGACGAACTCGTTATTCCATGCGATGATGACTTGCGGTTTGAGTGCCAGCAATGCCTCCATGTTTGCTCCCTTTGAACCGCCATGCCAGCCACCGACCACTGGCAACGCAGCATAGTGCGGACAGATCAACTTCGACCCCGGTGTATAGAAAGCGGAGTTGACCGGATTTGTGAGAGCAATGAGCGTTTTCGGTGCGATGGCGTGAATGAGCATCGACATCGGCGGCGCCGTCCCATAGGCCCGTTCGACAGTATCCGGCACCGTAACGCTTCTTCCGACCGCGTCTGTGATCGACCCGGATGCCTCCGCGGACAGCAGACCGCACACAAAGAGCGCGAGACAGCCGTATAAAATAACAATTCGGGAAAGCTTCATAATCCTCTGATATTTTCAGGATTCAGTTCCACGGATTGGTGCAGAACCGGCATGAAAACGGAGCCGTCTCCCCACTGGCACCGTTCGCACCACCACCCGGATCGATATTTCTCCAGAGATCTTCATTTCCCGTTCCTACTCCCGGCACTGGCCCGCCATTGTAGGAAATCCGATACCCCGCGTCCTTGGATCGATAGGTTTCCTCAAGCTTGAGGCTCTCGACATGCCCGTCGACAAAGAGATAGTTATAGACACCTCCCGGATTCAAATCGCGCTTACCCTCGGTATTGGAGATTTGCACGCAGGGCGAGATCGCGGCATATGAATATTTTCCAATCACGCCACTGGCGTACGGACATTCCGTCAAAAGAATCAATCGGCTCGGCTGCCTGACTTGGGACAATCTCGCCCATTCGGTACTCGTATATCTTGAAACCACCGGGGTTATCCCCAACATATTCACGCCATAAGTTCGTCTCGATCCCACGCTAGAAGCTGTGTTCTTGTCCCGCTTATGCATGAAAACATTTTCTGCCTTGGGACGGTTGCTGTCTGTCAAATCGCCATCTATATTGTAACCGAGATAGGGCAGCAGCCAGAAATCCCACGATTTCTTATAGGCTTTTTCACCAAAGTCCGAGGGATTGGATACGGCGCACGATGCGGGAGGAAGCCTACCGCCGTTATCGTCGGAAAAACTCGTGTAGGCCAGGCTGAATTGCTTCAAATTGCTGATCGACTGGGTGGAAGCGGCGTGCGCAAACGCCGAATCAACTGCCGGTATGATAAGAGCGGCCAGAATCGCTATGATCGCCAGCACCACCAGCGTTTCCACCAGTGTAAAAGCGCGGGAAAGTGTGGCCGGAAGACAGAAGGCTTTTTTGACGGAATTTACGTTATGGGTTATTAGACAGGATTGCCCCCCATCGCATTGAATCCCTTGAGTGTTAAATATGTTGTCCATAATCACCGTTCTCCTTGCCTTTAAAATTCCTCAAATTCCCGTACAAGACATTTTGCACTCTTACAGCATAGACAGCGCCCATTATAGAAAACGCCAACACGAACATCGCCCAGGTTGAAGGCTCCGGTACAACATCAAGGCTGATGCGCAAGGCCGTGAATTCCATCGTCAGCAAACTCGAATCCGTTTCCGCCAATCCGAGAACCGTATAGCCCGCGAGGTCGGTATAGATGCCGTCAGTCAGCAAGCTCGAATCATCGCTGCTCGAAACGTATTCGATGCTAAAGAGCGACGTGTCGGTGACCGTTTCCCATTTTCCAGTGGAGGAATTATAGACCTGAAAATTACCCGCCTCGACGAGACTCTGGAAAGTCAGGCTCTGGTCTCCCTTCCACGCGAGATAACCCCCATCGATTTCAATGTAACCTCCCGATTGCAGAGTGAGACTCGATGTAATCTTGAGCAGTCCACCGTCCTCCACGGTCAACGTATTTCCGCTATAGATCGTCAATGTCTTCGCCGTCCAGACCGAACCCTGTCCCGATACCAAAGCGGTGTTATTGGTGGTCGTAAATCCCTGCGAATCGCCACCCAGAGTACTGGAGCCGCTATAAAGCTTGCCACCATTAGTAACCGTCACGCTATTACCGGAACCGATCAGCCCGATGATAACCGAACCGGAAACCGAAAGCGTCGAACCACTACCCGACACAATGACCGAGTTATTATAAGAGCCTGCACTTTTGGCCAAGGTCAGGGTATTACTGGTGACAGTGCCGCCGTTAGAAACCGTCAGATTGCTGTAGTGGCCCATGTCACCGACAACGAGATCATATTTAGTCGACCATGTTGAACCGCTGCCACTGACCAGAACGCTGTTGCTGGTGGCCTCCGACGACGCACCAATCGTTGCATTATGATCGACCACGGCACCGCCATTCGTGACGGTCATGGTATTGTAGGAACCCGCGCCGCCCACATAAAGAGCGGACGAAACCGTCAGCAAACTGCCCGAGCCGTCAACGGTTACCGCGTTTGAATCGGCACTGTAAGCTGCTCCAGACGTATTCTCGAACCAGCTCTTGCCGATGTAGGCGTATTGCGTAGCGAACGTGGCGCCCCCTGTAATCGTTAAGGCATTATTGCCCCCCTTGCGCCCTACATAGAGATAGGACGAATTGGTCCACTGGGTTGAACTTCCTGTTAGTGTTATGACGTTGTAGTCAGCCTCATCGCCTATGTACATCTGTGAACTTTTTAAGATCGCCCCGGAAACGGTCAGGGAATAATAACCGAAGTAACTATTTGGAAGATAAACAGTGGAACCAGACCAATCGTAGCTCGTCGTCAACATATAGGTGCTCCACTCATCATCATCGGATTCCGTGAAGGCAAGCAACGAGTCCAGAGCCACTGTGGAATTTGCCGCATGGAGCGAAAAAGCGGCAAGCGTTGGCAAAAGAATTCCTAATAGAAGAGTTTTCCACGTCCAGCCCTCCGTATGTAGAGTCGTCATTGTCACTCCATCGGGAGATTCCTGCTTGAGGGCAATGGCAGCACTCCGTTGAGTTATGGTGTAGAGTTGCATCTGCAATTGCAGGGCGGATAGGTCTCTTGTTGACTGATCTCTCACGATGTCACTCCGGTTTCGAGTTTCAAAGAGTTCGCGTGGCGCGTCGTTTGCCGACGCCACGCAGTCAGAGCGAGGACAATTCCTGAGCTGACTAGCAAAACATGGGTTGTCGGCTCGGGAACAATGGCCGCCGCCGTGAGAATGGTATATCCCGTCAGATCGTCATAGAGATTATTAGTGAGGGAATCGGTATTGGAATAAATACCCGCATCGGCATAAGTGATGGTATATTTTGTAAAATCAGTGATCGTGACCCAGTTGCCGTTGAGATCGAGAAGCTGGAAGCGACCGTTGGAAATCAAAGTTTTCAGGTCGTTGACATGATTGCCTTTCCAGGCCAGATAGCCGTCACAGAGCCTTAGAAACGATCCTGATTCGACCGACAGACTGCTGGCAGTCGTGCGGGAAAGCGTCAACAGTCCTCCTTCTTCCATCGTGATGGTAGAAGCACTATAAATCGAAATGCGATAGGTCAATAGATTGGAACCCTCGCCTGATACGTCAAACGATGAATTCGTGGCCGTCATATAGGCGCTGGTAAAGCGGGCCGTAGCTCCTTCTGACACCAAAAACTGACTCGTAGATAGAGTTACGCTGCTTGCGCTGACCATCAGTGTCGTTGCAGCGCCTGAAACCGATAGAGTGGATCGGTTCACTGTTAACGTTGTTGGAGAAAACGAAACGGTAGCCCCGTTGCTAACAATAAACTTGCTTCCGGTAATCACATTAGCGGTTGCTGTTCCTCCTTTCACGCTCGTACCGCTTCCCGTGACCAGTAAAGTCGAGTTACTGACGTCAATTCCCGCTCCCACCGTTACCTGGCTGGCGCTGTTCACCGTCAATTGACTGCCAGCGGAAATCGATATTCCGGCAGCTGAGGCACTGAATGTCGTTATGACCGATTGCTCCGTAATCAAGGCCGTCGAGCCGTTGGTTACGCTCAACGTATCCATAGTGATCGAGCTTTGGCCAGAAACCAGCAGACTGCCCGTGTTGTTAATGATCAGGCCGCTGGACGTGACGGTGGAATTACCGCTGATGGTCACGCTGTTATGGGAAGGGGAATCGCTATCTGCGCTGTATCCGGTATTGATTGCGCCGCCGGTGTAAAGGGACGCTCCATCGGAGACAATAACATTGCCATAAGAGCCCGTCATCAGGATATCCTTTCCCGTCACATCGTCAATTTTCATGGCGCTTCCTGCACCGCTGACGATCACGCTGTTTTGATATCCGAAAATGTACAATGAGCCGCTGAGGAACCGGGCACCATCGCGTACGATCAGAGTGTTGTAGCTGGCGCCATCTTGCCCAATATAAATCCATTTCCCGCCGATATAGTCATAACCGTTACCTGTGGCGGCACCGCCATCAGAGCCTTCCCCAATTGCCGTATCGCTGACGATCAGTGTGTTGTGGCTGGAATTGACTCCATTGCCTACGCGCAAATTGAAGCAATAAAAAAGAGAAGCTCCTTCCGTGATGAGGAAGGTGTTATAGGAACCGTTCTCTCCCACATTCAGATAAGCAAACCCGTCCGCCGCCATGGAGCTCAACACATAACCATCGTTCAGTAGATAGGTCACCGGGGCGGTCGCTGTACCCGAAGTGCTGATATTGAGTCCCGAGTCCGAACCCATCAAAGCGGCCAAGTCGGCGTTCACATAGTCTGCTGAATGTAAAACAGGCCCGGCTAAGAGCCAACATGTGAGAAAAAGCAGAACAACATGGGAAGAATTTCTGACAAAAAGAATCGATGAGTATAATTTCGATTTGATAAGAAAAACGCAGAGCGGCGGAGCATAGCTCCGCCCGCTTGATTCTGTAATTGTCTTATGCCGTCTCATGTACGGATCGAATCAAGAATTCCGTCGACGTAAGAATTGAGTTCCGACCAGCAAGATTCCCCCGGCGAGCATGGCTACGGTCGAAGGTTCCGGAACTGACATCAGAACGGTATAGCCGGAAGACCAGCTAGTTACACTACTCGCATTGGCAATTCCATACGATTCTGCCTCTTCAAGAGAGCTGATCGTCTTAAGAGCGTAGCCAGCATCCGTCAAGTCATCCATACTGGATGCCTTTTGGTACCCGCCAGCTTCAGAGTCGTAATAATAGATATAACCGTTGGTCAAATAGGTGCTAAGAAGAGACGAAAAGTCACCAGCAACAGCCAGATAACCGGACGACAATTTCAACTGAGAGTAAGCGTCAAGAGTAAACGTTCCTCCAACTGCGAACAAAGCTCCATCCGATAGAGTCAATACGGCTGTTTTTCCGGTTCCGGTGAGACCCTTCATGTAGAAATTGCCTGAAAGAACAACGCTTGAATTTCCGGTGACAGACACTGTGGTGCCCCGTGCAACAGTAAGACTGCCAGCCGTTAGCTTGGCATGATCCTGTATTGTGAAGTCCGAATAGCTTGATTGGGTAATGGCTCCAGTTACGTTCACGGATGTTCCCGATCCAGAAATGACAACCGAGCTACCACGAGAAGTAGCGGTTGTTCCAGAGTAGAGAGTCATGCTGGAAACAGTAAGCGAAGAGGCATTGGTTACGGTCAGATGAGCTTGCGAGGAACCAACACTAAAGTCATATGCAGACCAGTTTATGGTAGTGCCATTTATTCGATAACTTTCCGCTGAATCAGTTAATGCAACAGTACTCGATACCAAAGAGACCTTGCCGGAAACATTATCCGACGCGAATGCCAACGGGTCACCTCCATCCGTCGAATACGTTGATTGATAGAGGAGGGTTTCTGCATGGAGAGAGGGTGAAAAGGTCAGTAGGCCGCACAGAACGGCCAACGATGTAGATTGAATGAGTGATTTCATAGTTTGTTTTTCCTTATGAATGGAATCATTGTTTTGGCTGATTTCTTGTGGCTGCTGCGAATTCCTCTTTTTCTCAATGTAATTGCTCAATAGCCACTTCCCAGCTCCCGAAACGTGGAGGAAGACGATCCCAAAACGCTTCGGGAGTAACCCGATGTTATTTAGGGTCGCGTGATTGTCGTCGTGCTTCCGCTATAGCTGATATTGAATGAACTCGTGGAAGTGGCTGTTGCCCAGGAGGCGCCATTGTCATCGGAGTAGGCAAATCCGCCGTTGTTCACCAGTGTGGTCAGATCGCTGACGTGATCCCCTGTCCACACAATTGACCCGCTGGCAGTCGTCGTTCCGTTCTTGGCGATACGGATCTGGTTACCGCTGTAGGTCGTATTGACGCGGACAGCGGATGTTCCAGAAGCGGTAACGGATACAGTCGCTCCGGGAAACACCGAGAAGGTATTGCCGTAGATTGCCTTCAATGATCCACCACTGTTATACCCTACGTTCAGATCCTGAGTGATCGTCACCGAGGAGGTTCCATTGAAAATCGCGGAGTTGTTATTGGGATACGTCGTTGCTCCAGCCATGCCGCCCACAAAGAATCGCGAGGTTTTCAGGATCGTATTACTGATCACAGCTTTGTTATAGGCTCCTGAATTTCCTGCTATGCAGAAATGACCTGACCCCGTGAAACTCACGACGGAATTATAGATATTCACGGCATTGTCGCTTCCGTTGAAGCCAACGCGGAATAATCCATTGAATGTAGCGGTAGAACTGATGATGTTGATGGTATTGCCATCAGCACCGATTTCTCCACCAATCGTAAAGGAATTGGTAGATATAAACGACGAGTTTGCGATGCTTACCACATTTCCCACCGATCCAGAATAGGTGCCTACATTAACCGTTCCCGATGAGGTAAAGGTAATGCCGGGACTGCTAGTACTATAGATACCCAACACGTTACCAGGAGTATCGGCTCCTACTAAAACATCCGAAACCGATGAGGTGCTTATGATTGTCTGTACGTTGCTATCGTCTACGGCTACAGATTGTGCTTTCGCTACGCCAGCGGTGGCCACGAGGGCCAGAGCAGTCATAGCGACCGATTTCTTTAAATTCTGCCAACAGTTTAATTTTGTTTTCATTGAGTATTGTGTTTTGAGTTGCTGCTTCGGAATCCGCGCGGCGATCCGGTAACCCAGATCCCACCCCGGATATCTGGCGACCGGTTGATTCTTCGGCTGATTTATGATGTGCATGTGGCTTCCCTGCTTACGTCTTGAGGTTCGGAATTGCTGCGCGCCTATCCCTTTTTGCCCCGCGAACAGGAATTACAACCCCTCATTGGGTTGCGCCATGACCGACCGTTGGTCGGATTTCGAGCCACAGCAATTTTCAAACTTCTCTATATGAGGAGATTCCTCAACGAGCTACGCCTGTAAAAGCCAAGCGCCCGCTGCGCCCTCTCCTCACCAAGGCAGGGCCGCTCTCCTCGAAAAGGAGGCCCCTGCACCCAATGGTGGCTAAATTGGGCCAGTTAATCTGGCTATCGCCTTAGCTAGCAGGCAGCATGCCAAGGTCAGTATTATTTAATAGACATGTCTGTTTTAATCGACAGCGCGTCTCTGTGCGCTGGGTTGATGACTTGATTGTCTGGGAGACGAGATACAGCGGGAAACGATAGGGTCGGGTTATTTCTCTCTTGAATTATTCGAACCACCCTAATTCAAGAAAGCATTAGCGTGGAGATGTCTATTATGAGTGACGCGACTATTACTTGAGACGTTATTCTTGGATACGCCGAAGAGCTCAATGGCTAAAATAAGACAGCCTGTATACAGGAGTGCACGGTGTGAGGCTGAAGGGAGCGGGAACAAATACCTTCGGGTGGACAAAACTGCGTCAAGACGACTTTACCGGTCGGTCAAGCCACGCTTAAAGGGCTTCGACGGCGCTGATTCCGGTTGATCGAGCCGGATTTTCTCAATTTTGCGAATTTCAACAACTTGCCCACGATAGACAGTCAATTGTATTTCGCCAAATTCCATGCCATCCATAATGCTGCGCACGGTTTTGATCCATTTCCCCGATTTTGTCTCGCAGTATTCTGGATTCTTGTGTTTAAAGTCAGATTCGTCTTTATGATTTTGATCCATTGCATCCACCTCTTGTGCGGGTATCACCCCAAATCCCAGCCCGGTTATTTCGTGTTATCGGGAGAGTACAGCATGAAACACGCCTTTTTTATCGATAAAAAGACATAAATAGTCAAAACGGCCCATACGTGACTATCAACGTGGCATCCAGGCAGGCACGGCAGTTCAACAAAAGGCCCCTGACTCAAGGCAGCGACTTTTCCCGTTTTATATCACAATTCGCAGGGCTGCGGCTTTCTCTCGAACGCCTCCAACAGACATTCCCGCGCTTCGGCAACGGTCAACGGTAATCCATTCGCTGGCACGCCATCCAGCCTTCTGAGATCATCGACCAGACTCGTCACATAGGGCAGCCGTAAGCGGCAAGTGCGGATCAACTCCAGGTTGGAGAATATCTGATGGGGAGTTCCATCCCGTACCAAACGTCCGCAGTTAAGCACACAAATACGGTCGGCTACCATCGGTACTGTATCGACGCTGTGGGTAGCCAGAATAATCGTCATCCCGCTCTTTCTATTCAAATTTCTCAGAAGCGAAACCATCATCAGTTCCCCCTCTGGATCGAGTCCCGCCGTTGGTTCGTCCAGAATCATAACCGAAGGCCGCATCGCCAGAACGCCCGCAATTGCAATGCGCTTCTGCTCTCCAAAGCTTGCATGATGAATCGGTCGCTTACGCAACGCCGACACACCTAAAATCTCCAACGCTTCATCCACGCGTCTTTTCACTTCCTCTTCGGACAAATTCAAATTCCGGGGTCCAAAAGCGACATCCTCCTCAACCGTCGCCGCAAAAAGTTGGTCGTTCGGGTTCTGAAAAACCAGCCCCACCCGTTGATAAAGTTCCGACTGCGTATAGCCGTTAATCGCCTTTCCATTGACCAATACCTGACCGCTTTCGGGAGTCAGTAATCCTGCGAGAGTCTTGATCAAAGTCGTCTTTCCAGAACCATTGGCCGCTAGCAATGCCACGAAATCCCCTTGTCGCACCTGAAGATTCACATCGAATAAAACCTGAACGTTATTCTCATATTTAAAATTCACCGCGCGCGCCTCAATTAAAGGGATCGTGTTCATATGAGAGAAATCTTTTCCGTTATATAATAGAGGACCGCGATACTCACTGCAGCCATCCCCATCCCGCTCCATTCAACACGCGTCAACGGAGCAATCCGCAATGCAGGCATATAGCCGCGATACCCACGCAATACCATTGCCTCATGTGTGCGCATGGCTTGATCCACCGACCGGATAACGACCGCCCCCATCACTTCAGTTGCCGACTTCAAAACGCGTCCGGCCCCGCAATAACCCAGTCGCAACCGCTGCGCAGCCACAAGATCCATGGCGCATTCGAATATCGAAAACAAATAACGATACATCAGGTTTGCAATCTCCAACCAGTCCCTGGGCACGCCCATCCAGCGCATCGCGCGGAATATCTGATGCACCGGAGTCGTCACACTCAATAAAAACAAAACCGCTACCGAACCAAAAACCTTCGCTCCCGACATCGCCCCGGCCAGCACGCCCTCGCGCGTTACTACGACTCGCACTCCAACCCACTCTCCCTGCCAAATCGGAAGGCCTCCACGCAATGTGGCCTGTAATAAAACCAGCACACTCACCATCATCAGCGGAGCCGCCATTCGACTGAAGGCAACCCGCCATGGTACTCGAATCCGATAGCAAAGAACGATGCAGCCTCCCAGAATAGCCAGAGGAAACGCGAACTTCTGGGAGAGCGCAATACAGACCATCGCCTCCAGAGCCATCAGCAACTTGATGCGCGAATCCAGCCGCGTAAAAACATCTTCCCGCGCGGCCAATTGATCGCAAACCAGGTCAATCGTGCTGCAGCCGCAATTTTTGTGCACCGGCCCCCTCCTTCGCATCGACAAATAACTCACGGAAGCAATAACCTGCCACAAAACCACCGCATGTACCCGCGATCAAAAAGAAAAACAGCAACATATCACCCTGCTCTGTATTGATGAACGGCTTCCACGCCGGACGCCCAGCAGCTTCCGCATATTTCTCGACCACGGTTTCATCGACGCCGGACCATTCCCCTTTTTTAAGCAAGGTCAGGCCATAGACCAAAAGCGCAGCCGCAAGTAGAATACTGACCGACAACAGAATGACCTTTTTCATAGACGTGACTCCTGAAGGCCAAACGAACGTTTCAGCAACTCAGGACGACGCGAATGGATGAACGAAAATGCCCCCGCAGTCATCAATCCCTCAATGATTCCCAGTGGAATTTGCGTCGGGCAAAAAGACAGGATAATGCTCGAAAACATAACCCAGAACGAACCGTCCCCGTGCAGTGCCGATGCCAATTCAAAAGAAGTTGTGGCATAGGTTGCCCAATCCGAAAACAATCCCGCTAAAAAAGCAGCAACAAAAAACGAAGCGCCCAACCGCCGACTCAGCCAGAAAACGCCCCAACCGGTAAATCCGCCGACCACGCCCATCGACATGATGTTTCCACCCCATGTCGTCAATCCCCCGTGAGCCAGGAATAACGCCTGTAGAAGCAGCGCTATGCTGGTAACCACGACCGTCAGCGGTGCGCCGATCAAAATCGCCGCCATGCCTGTACCGCATGGATGCGAGCAGGTGCCTGCAGTCGGAACCGGAATCGGCATGCACGAAATGACAAAGACAGCCGCCCCCACCAGACCGACCATCGGCTTGAAACAGGCATTCTCGCTGCTGCGTGTTTTCAAATCCCGCAATCCCCACAAGACAAAGGGGAGCACCGCCAAAAACCAGAAACCCGCCCATGGCAGAGGCAATATCCCTTCAGTAATATGCATCGCATTTCCGCTTGATGCCATTCCCGAAAGGAATAAAAATCCCATCAGCCCAATGACCCATTTCTTATGTTGCAGCCAACCCGAAAGCAACCCGCTTTCAGGCGTTGACTGAGTGTTTGATGTCGTTGTTTTCATAATTGGGTTCCGGTATTGACGAACTTCCTTCGAACTTCAATAGGCGCGCGCTATTGAAGATCACAAAAAAGGCTCCAAACTCGTGGACAAAACTTGCTGCCATCGGCGATATATATCCAGCGCTCGAAAACACAATCGCGACCGTGCTAAAAATAAAACCACAGAGAATATTCTGATTGATAATGCGCAATGTTTGTTTCGAGAGCGCGATAAATTGCCCGACGCGGTTCAGATCGTTTGACATCAGGGCAATGTCCGCGGTCTGAATAGCTACATCGCTACCGAGTGCGCCCATCGCGATACTGAGATGACCGGAAGCCAGGGCAGGCGCATCGTTGACTCCGTCACCTACAACCAGAACATTGCGACCACTCTCCTTCAGCACCTCGATCGCTTTCTGCTTTTGCTCCGGCAAGCACTCGGACTGAAATTCCGTAAATCCAATCTGCGCGGCAATCGCTTCGGCCACACCATACCGGTCGCCCGTGAGCATGATAAACCGGTCGATTCCCAACGGTTGCAACTGCTCCTTGATCTGCGTCGATTCCTTTCTCAAGGTATCGCAAAGATAAATCGTCCCGGCATGTTGCCCATCCACCGCCACCTCAATGGCGCTATATTCGGGTCGTTCATTTTCCACGGATGAAAGCAAAATTCCCTTCCCTTTCAGCCAGGTACGACGGCCTATTAAAATCCGACTTTCTCCGATTCGCCCACACATTCCCAATCCATGCTCCTCGGAAATATCCCGAACCGAATCGGATAATTTCTCGTCCGACGCGGTCGCCCTTGCGATAGCCTGGGCTATCGGGTGTGTAGAATTCCCCTCGACCGCCGCAGCAAACGTCAACAAGCGTTCCCGCGACCAACCATTGCGCGGTAGAATATCAAGCACCTGCAATCTTCCCGTTGTCAAAGTGCCTGTTTTGTCAAAAACGACGGTATCAATATCATTGGCGGCCTCAAAAAAAAGAACGCTTTTGACCAGGATGCCCAGCCGCGATGCCGTTGCCAGCGCGGCAACCATCGCCGTCGGCCCAGCCAGAATAAACGTACAGGGAATGCTGACGATGATGACCGAAATTGCCCGCTGTACATCACGGGTAAAGAAAAGGACAAAACCCGCTATCAACAATATCAGCGGTAAATAATACTGTGCATACTCTTCTGTCAGCCGGACAATCGGTGCGCGCGTGCTTTGGGCTTCCGCTACGATTTTTTTGACTCTTCCCAAAACCGTATCATTGCCCGCTTTTACAACGTCCACTTCCAGCAAACCAGTCATGTTCGTAGTTCCTCCAAAAACTGTCGCACCTGCGCAGACCTCCACCGGGATTGATTCACCGGTGATATTGGCCTGATTGACTGCGGAGCAACCCGTCCGCACCACACCGTCCGCGGCAATCTTGTCTCCCGGTCGAATACGAATGCGATCCCCGGCGCGGAGCGATTCCGCATCCACCTCCTCTTCATTGCCGTCCGGATCGACGCGTCGGGCATGTCCCCGCGAAAGATTGAGCAGGCTATTAATGGCCTCATTAACTCCCAGCATGCTGCGATCTTCAAACACGTGCCCTACCATGAGAATGATTGCCACCAGACTGCCCGTTACATATTGCCCTGTCACAAAACAGGCTACCACCGCCAGCGTGATAAATTGATTGATATAGAATTCGGAATTTTCGGCAGCCTTCAAGCCCGCCCCTTCTATAGTCTCCAACAGGATGGGGATTCCGCTTAAAATAGCCGCCGCCATATTCCACAGAGTCGCCACATCCTCCTGATCGGGACGCAACAGGCGCATTCCACCACTAATCACAAGGCAAATGACGGCTCCGAGAACATACATCAGGTGGCCGCGCAATTCGGATTCATGAGCCTCATGGTCGTCTTTGTCGTGTGTATCCTTGCTTGATTGAGCAGAATAGGCAGGGCTTTTGCTGGTCGAACCACTTTCAGCCCCTGGAATCGACAACGCTCGTTTTCTCGGTGGCTCCTGAACAGCGGTTCCCGTACGGTCTGACGTGTAGATTTCCGTGCTCATTTTCGTATAGAGTTAGCGACCGCCCTGGTCTGTGGTTTTCATCGCATCCGGTTTTCTAGGATCGAGAAGAATCCGCATAGCACCGCTATCTCCCGGCATCACCGTCGACACCTTCACCTTGGGAGCCACACTGGCCATCATCTCGCCATATAAACGTGCTCTCACCAATTGGGGATTAGCCCGATATTCCTTCAGCAACGCGGTAAACGCAGCCGATTGCCCCAAAGCCTTGGCCACGAGTTGGGACGCATACGCGTCGGCCTCCTGATGAATGCGATAGGCTTCCGCCTTGGCGGCTGGCAGAGCCGATGCCTCGTATGTATTGGCCTCTTCGACGAGTGTCTTGGCCCTGACCTTGGCACTAACAACTGCCTGAAAGGCTGGCAGCACCGGACGAGGCGGGTTGATCTCACGCGTTTCGAAGGCGCTTAACTGTATCCCCATGTTCAGGGCATCAAGTCTTTGCTGCGCCAGCCGCATCGCTTCCTGCCCGATATAGTCCTTGCGTACAGTCAAGGCGTCCTCAACATTCATAGAAGAAAGAACGCGACAGGCCGACTCATAGAGAACTGCATCGCGGAGCGACTCGCGATCCTTGATATTAAGCGCATAGGCCTTTGGATCGACGATCTGGTAGCGGACGACAAAACTGGCGCGAACTATATTAACATCGCCAGTCAGCGTATAGGGTTGGGTGACCGGATCAAGAGCCGGAAGCGACGACTCCTCGCCTTGAGGCGACCAAAGATCCAGCGGAACTTCCTGCACGCTTTTCACCGGAACCTTGATCACCTCATCCATGGGAGGGGGAAAAGAAAAGACCAAGCCAGGCGGATAGGTTTCCTTCTGCAGCCGTCCCAGTCTCAATATCAATCCGACCTCATTGGGACCGATGATCGCAACACCCGAGGAGAGATAACAGAGCACCAGACAAGCCATCCCCCAAGCCAGCATGCGAATGCTGGAACGAAGCGCATCAAGCGTCGCCTGAGCCGAAAAAATCAAATTAGAACGTCTGCCTGTCATATAGACTATTGCTTCACTGTAGATGACGGATTGGGACCTGTACGCAGCAAATCAAACGGAGCCTGATTCGCGTCGAGGACAAGAGTAGTATTCGGATTGATCGTTTTCTTGAGCGTCTCCAGTTCGCGGAGGAATAAATAGAGGGTTGGGCTCTGACTATGCGCCTTGCTGTAGATACGTGCCGCCTCGGCCTCCGCCTCACCGCGCTTGATCTCGGCGGTTTTCTGCGCCTCGGCCAGGATGACCGTCTTTTGCGCATTCACCCGTGACTTGATCGCATCGGCCTGCTGACGTCCCTCTGCTAGATAACGCTCGGCAAATTGCGAACGCTCGGCACGCATCCGTTCAAAAACATAACCCGTATTGGCTTCAGGCAGAGTGATCCGCTCTATGCCGATCTGCTGAATCTCAATGCCAAACGATTTGCGAGCCTGCTCGGAGCTCAGCGCAGTGACTTTCTCCTCGATCTCGGGGATTTTGACATCGTTCTCCGAGGCCGCCGAGACAAGTTGCTTGAATTCGTAGGTGCCCAATATCGTGTTCTTTGCACTGCTGACGAGACTGTCCAATTTATTTCTGGCGTTATCGACCGTTCCAATCGCCTCCAAAAACTTGAGCGGGTCTTCCACTCTCCAAGCAACAAAAACCGGCACAATCACATTTCGACGATCTTTTGTTAGCGCCTCCGAAAGGCGCACCTCATAGAAATTCAATCGCACGTCGATCCGATTGACCGTCTCGATGGGCCATGGCCATTTCATATAGAGACCGGGATCGATTATGACATGCACTGGCTTCCCAAACCGCGTAACAACGGCTTTTTCATTCTGGCGCACTTGAAACGCAACCATGAACGCCAATAGATACAATCCGAGAACGACTGTGAGTAGAATTCGTAAAATAAGAGATGTTTTCATATTGGGAAATCGTATTTACGGTGTAGCCATAGCGGCGCCTGCGGATCGATTGCCCGGGCTTGTACGCAAATCGATAAAATATTCAGCGGCGCTTTTCCCGGAAACACCCACTATCGTCTTGCTCGGACGCGGCAGGATTTCATCCAGAACGTCGTAGCGTAAACGTTGCTTCAAAAGCTCCCCCTCAATCCGCTCCCCTTCGACAAGTCGCTCAAAATGGATGCTTTCACCTTCGGCCAATCGCACCCGTTCTGTCGCAGCGGACTCCGCCACCGTCACTAGTTCAAGAGCCTGAGCCTGCACCCCGGGCAATGTACTTGCCTCGTAAGCCACCGCTTCATCCACCATGGCGTCTTTCTTCTCCTGGGCGCTGACAACGGCTTCATAGGCCGGGGCGACCGTAACGGGCGGATGAATATCCTTGAGGCCGACATAAACAATTTCCAGCCCCAACCCCATCCGATCCACCTCCGATTGTAGAGATTGTCTCAGCTTGTCTGCGATCGCCTGCCGATCCTCTACCATCATGTGAAAGGCTTCGCGATAAACGGCAATGTGAATGAGTTGGCGTTCCGCGAGATTACGCAACGCATCCCTCACATCCGTCGCACGGCAGACATAAGCCACAGGATCCGCGATACGGTAAATCACCGGAACATTGATCGTCAGAAGACTTTCTCCATCTCCAATCAGCAAATTCTTTTCTCCCTCTACATGCTTCTCCGTCCAGAGCAGCGGTTTCGACAAATCCTTCTCAAACCCCAGAGAGATGTCCTGCAATCGTTCCGTTGGCACCAGAATCACCTGCTCAAACGGCCATGGCCACGTCATATGAAGCCCCGGCGATAATGACTGCGCAGCATAACATCCCCATGAAACCAACACTCCCTTGTAACCCAGCGGCACCGAACTCATCGTCGTGGAAATCCATCCAACAACCAAACCCACGATCATCACCGGTTCGAGCATCTCCCGGGCAAAGCCGAGAATCCAAATATCTCCCACTTTCATCCCTACCAGATTTTCCAGATCCTTGATCAACCCGCGCGAATCCGTTCCACTGCCCAGGGCAAAATCCAATAGCACGCTTGCTCCAATCGGTGTGAATCCCTTGCGCAGTGTCTTCGGCTGATAAAAACGCCCAATCCCGATCAAAAGAGGTTCCACTGCCAGAACAACGCCCAAACCCATAAAAACCCAGCCCACCTCACACCGATCATAGGAAAACGACATGTAGATAAAATAAACTACTGCCGTAACCACGCAGGCTACCCAGCAAATCATCGCCAGCCTCAAAAGCGGAACCAATGCACGGCCTGTGAGACGCCTCTGTAGTGAAAGACCGTAATTGCAGAGCAAATACAACACCCCTCCCATTGTAATGAAACCAATCGCTTCCAGACGAATGGTCTCTTTGGGGAAATAAGCAAACTCCTGACGTCTTACAAACTCCACCGCAAGCCATATACCTCCCATCGCAATCCCGCCGGCAAAAATAACCCATTGAGTAAAAGAGAAGTAGTGATTGAAGAGAAATGAAATCGCTCTCAAGAATCTACTCCCCTTCTCCGAGGCCGTTTTACGCGCCTTTTCTATATTATACTCTAGACCAAAGCTACTTAGGAAATGAATCACTCCCGCAAGGGCCGACCAGAGAATCAGCGATTCACAGCCGAGAGTCAGAATTGTAGGAGACTGATGCAATAGCCAACCGCCTATTACGGCCGCCGCGACAAGGACAATCATAACGCCCAAAAAAGCCGAGCGATTCGCTCTAAAGGCGAAAGGTTCTTTCAGGATTTCCAACTCACTGGAATATGGGGGACGACCAGTCATATCTCAAGATTTTCAGCGCACTATTTCTCCGTTTCACTCGCCCGCACTACTTTGAAGGCAGGGCGATCGTGCAATACGCTTTTAAGTTCCATTGTAAAAATTAACGCGGCATTCGGACCGACATTAATGTCCCCGCGACTTCCATAAGCGAGCTGAGGTGATATATAGAGTTCCCATTTATCGCCCGGTTTCATCACTTGCAACGCCTCGGACCAGCCTTCGATCACATTTCGAATATTGACGATGCAGGGCTGATCGTACTGTCTGGAGTTTTCAATCTCGGTGCCGTCGAGCAAAGTGCCGCGGAATTCGACTGTTACATAACTATCAGGCTCAGGAGAGGCTCCCTGCCCAGTAGCCAAAACTTTGTATTGAAGACCGCATGGCAACGCTTGAATGCCTGGCTTATTTTTGTTCTTGTCGAGAAAAGCAGTGCTATCAGATAAATTCTTTTCGGCCTTCTTCTTCCATTCAGCCCTATAAAAATCGAGCAGCTTCACATTATATTCAGCAATGGCCTGGCAGGCTTCCGTCAGACTCATTCGAGAGTTCTTTCCCGCGACAAAATCCTTGAGTCCTTCACTCACTGACAATCCATCCAGCTCTATTTTACCCTTATTCCAAAGGGCTCCGAGGTTCTGCCCATAGGCATAACTGGCCTTCGTACGTAAATCCTTCACAACAGCAATCGCGTCCCTGTTCCCGGATTCAAGGTTTTTGCGGTACTGAGATAAAATCTCCAATCCCTCCCTGATTTTGGAATCGCTGGCCATCCCGGACAGACCGTCGATAATTCCCTTGGACAATTGTTCCTGGTCAAAGTCCAAGGCGCCTTTCTTAAGCTCATTTCCTGCAGAAATTCCGAAGGCGTAGCTATAGTGCTTCTTTTCGCTCTCAGACAACGTGTATCGTTGTTGATTCGAACGACCACACCCCTGTGAGACGATTGCTATCCCTGCCAGGATTGCAAAACTGATAAGTTGAATAAAACGGTATTTCATACACAGAGAGACCCGGCCGCTTTTATATGCGACCAGGCCTCCTATTCAGACTAAGTTATGGAACAATCAGGCGGCGCGGGAGAAACGCTTGCGCGCTCCAACACCGGCAAACAGAACCGCCACAACCAGCAGAGCATAGGTACTCGGCTCAGGCACGACGTTAATCGTAGCACCTGTAGTGCTGTTGATTGTCATCGAATTTGAATTACCGTCAGACGCGTCGCTGGACGAATCAATGGACACCGAAGTCGAACCTGTGCTCGACAAGACGTTGAATGTGATCGTCGCTATCGTGAATCCATTACCTTGAACCGCATGCAAATCAGAATTGGTTCCCGAGGCAATTTCGCTCAAGTACAACGCACCGGCCGTGCTGCTATCGTAGCTCTGGTATGCATCCGAGTTTCCCAGGGACACGCTGCTGCCGTACGTCACCGACGCCACCGACAGATAGCTGCTATCGTAATCGAGCGTGATATCGTAACCGCCGAGGGAACGATCCGAGTAGCTGGTCAGGGTCAACCCTGAAATACTCAGCGTCAACGTAATCGTGCTGTTCCACGAGACGGTCGATGTCGCAGGCGTCAGGCCGAGAGTGAGGAGACTGTCAGCTGAGGCAATGCCAGGCGCCATCAAACCCGCAAGCGCCACCAAAACCAGAGCCATTTTCTTTATTGTTTTCATATAGTGTAATATTTATAGTTTCTGAGTTATGTGTGTTATTTTGAATAGTGAAGAATGAGCCAGCGGGAATCAGCGGAATTCACCTTGCCATCACCGTTGAGATCATAGGTAGAACTGGTCGATCCAGCCTTAATGGCAGCCTGCAAGATCGCAAGATCCGAAGCGTCGACCTTACCATCGTTGTTCAAATCGCCAGGAACCTTCGTAGTCGTGGCAGTGCTGATAACCGCATACTGACGGTTGTCATTATTGACGACGGCCCAAGCGACACCGTTGTTCAGATCCACACCGTAGGAACCCAGAGTGCTGGGGCTGAGAGTGTAGTCGACCGAGGAAAACGCCTTGGTGCTACCAGACTGATTAAAATCAACCGCATTGACCCACAGTCCGCTAACCGGATCTTTTGTGGCGAGATAAACGCTGGTGGCATCTGTGATGCCAGTGGTCGGGAAGGTCAAGGCAACCTTGATCGTATCCGTCTTGGAACCGCCCAATTCGGCGAGGCCCCAGATATAAGCGATATCACTGACTGTATCGCTCGTCTTCGGAGACCAACCCGTGTTGATAGCCTTGGTCAAAGCGCGACCATCATTGGTGGTACGGGTGCTGTTGTTAGTACCGTTGAGAATCTGGAACGAACTCCCAACATAACCGGTCTCAGCATAGCTTGCCGTATTGGTAACCGCCTTATCCGTGGTATCTGAGATGGAGGTATAAGTGCCGCTCTTCGCGATACGGAAGGTTTGTCCGTTCAACGCATAACCAAAGGTGAGCATCTTCGCCCAGTTACCTGTAAGAACAGGAGACTTGCTGACCTGACCACTTGTCGGATTCGCGGGAACCGCATAATAATCAACCGTTACGCGAGGGCCATCAACCGTATAGATATAATAACCTACCTCATAGAGATCTTCGTCAGAGGAGACCTCATTCGACGAGAACGGACTTGTAGGCGTATAGAATTTATTACTATCAGAAGCGCTGATGATCTGCTCGATAAATGAAGACGAGTTCTTGGGCGACATCACAACCGAATGCTTGTGATGGTGATCGTGACCGGTAATCAGATATCGGGCGTTATTGTTGTACATCGCCGAAATAAACGCATCAACCGCTGTCTGTCGGGCAGAAAGGGTCGTTGTAGAACCCGAAGAACCATCGCCGGCATCACTTCCGATCTGACCGCCAAACAAATTATCCTTATGCTCGCCACCCAGAATGTTTTTGTGCGAGAACAAGAACGCATGGAGCGGACGCGACGAATCAGAAAGACGACCCGTAATCCAGCTCTGCTCATCCGACACCTGCGAGGTGGTCGAACTGCTCGTGCTGCTGAACTGATCAATGAGGATGAACCGGGCTTCCTTATAGTCAAAGCTGGTGCTCAAACCACCCCAAGTCAACGACCCATTGAGGTTCGAACCATTCGTAGTCGGATAGCTGAAATTACTGCTAACCGTGAACGTATTCGAGTTTGTTTTAGTCGGTGGCGGGAAGTTTGCCAGCGTATTAGACAACGAAGCCACCGTATCATACGAATTGGCTGTCCAGATATTCTGGATAGTAGTCGTCGTGATTGTCGAAGGCGTGTTATTATTATACCCACCCAGCAATTGCGGGAATAATGTCCCGAATGCCACCGCACTATTTACACTCGTGGAGATTTCGTGATTGCCGCGAACCGGGTAAAAGCCAATACCCGCATTATACAGATCCTGCGTATACAGGGCACGAATCTGCAACGAGGCTGTCGAGGCGGAATCGATGGTATCACCCACCGCGATTACCATCTTTACCCCCTGAGAGATAAACGCGCTATTGATTTGTTGGATGATATAAGCCGGAACTGAGCCGGGGCTCTTGCCATCATCAGCCGATACCCATTGGGTATCGGAGATGACACCGAACTTCCATGCTTCCGCCTTTACAGCAGTCAGACTGGCCGTCGTCGCGAGTAACATGGCGCCGACCATTTTCATTAGATAATTTTTTTTCATTGTGATTGAAGTTGTTTATAGTTTTCCAAATTGCAGACAAGCGAACCGGCAACATCTCTAGCAAAACTGAGATTCCATACTGCGCGTATTCAGCGAAAGAATTGACCGATTCCATCCACAGCGGGATCTTTTTCCAGTCCGTAACAATCCGCTCCAATGCGACGAAAAACTGTCCCCTATTTTTGACACTCCCGTCACCAAACCGTCTTTCTTTTGGTAATACTTCCCCTCGCCATGAATTCCTTAGATCGCGTTGTTAGGGAAACAGGGGGAATCAATATACAAACTCAATCATCTAATAATAAATTAGATGTATTGGTTTCGGAAATTTTCGATAGTATTAGTGAGACATTTCTTAGTCCTCTCCAGTCCATCTCAAAAACAGTTCTCTATATCTCAGGGAAACGGGATGACGTTAATATCCCCATCAAGAGAGAATTACATCCATTTTGCAACAAACTCTGCAACAACCCACAGGTCTGTAAGGCATGCCAAAACGTCCATCGGGAATTGCGCAACCGCGCAAAGCAATGCAACTCGCTTGAAACCATGGTTTGCAGCTTGGGATTGACGATTTTCTCGCTCGCTTTACGAGTAGACTCAAAAATTGTCGGCTTCCTTGAAGGAGGAATGGTTTTTACCTGGCAACCGGATCTTAAAGCGCTTGAAAATATTAACAGCTCTTTCTTTCAAGAAGCTTCACCCGAAGAACTCGCCATACTCACATCACTCTACCTCGCCACACCCACTGTATCTTCCCTGGAACTCGATAATTTGCGCAAATTAATACATATCATCTCACCTCTTCTGACAACACGACTGAAGGAAATTATTATACCCGTCGAATCGATCGATCCAGTTTCCATACAAAAAGCGAAAATCTATATAAGACAAAACCTCTTCAATAAACTCCCCATTTCATCGATTGCCGCGATTGCAGGTGTGAGCGAAAGCCACTTCACCAAGATATTCAAACGAAGCACGGGGATTTCCTGCATCAAATATATAATGGAGCTACGCATCCACGAGGCCCGAAATCTTCTCCTCAACAGTTCCAAAAACATCTCTGAAATCGCCTACTCCTGCGGTTTTGAATCGATTTCTCATTTTAACCGCTCATTCAAAAAACATTTTCAGGTCTCACCCAAGGACTACCGAAAATTCAGGAATACAACAGCATTGGAACCGCGCGCCAGTACCGTCACAACATAATCCCACAGCATCAAACCCAATTTCCCTGGCAACGCGCCCAGATTACACCCTGATCAGCACACCATGATGCACTTGAGCCAGGTAACTTGGTTTGACCGTAACCACGACGTTAAAGAAGCAGAAGAATAAGACCCAAAAAGGCGACTTGGGGTAACAGAGTTTCCCTCTGAAGAGGGGAAAGAGATGGTGCGCGGTACAGGGTTCGAACCTGTGACCTTCCGCGTGTGAAGCGGACGCTCTACCACTAAGCTAACCGCGCAATGTGGTGCGTGAGGGTTGAGATTAGCCAATTTTTCCCGCGCCCGTCAACTATCCTTCGCTCCCCACTCGCCGGTTATTTGCGGCGCAGGTTTTTGACGATTTGGGCGACGGGGAAGATCCAGTGAAAATCTTCCCGCCGGTATTGCATCGGGGGATAGGCCGGGTTGTAGCTCGAGAGGGTGATGAGGTTTTTGTCGAGCTGGACGTGCATGATCTTGCAGAGGATGCCTTCGTTTTTGAGGTTGGCGACGACGATTTCGCCGTTGGTCGCGGCGACGCTGGGCAGGAGGACGGCGATGTCGCCGTCTTCAAAGCGCGGTTCCATGGAGTCGCCCCGCAGTCGCACGGCAAAGGAGCGGTCGTCCTTGACTTCGCTGGCGACGGAGCCTTCCCATTCTTCGGGCATTTGTTGGAAGTCGGTGGCGAGTCCCGCTTGCGCCCAGGAGAGTACGGGGAGGGCACGCACTCGGCTTTGGGCGCGGTACAATGCGCTGGCAGCGGCGGCGCGGTATTCTTCTTCGGGGGTTTCGAGGACGCGCAGGCCGGCGGGGTTTGGGCCGGGTCCGAGTCCGGCTTTTTGTTCTTCGATTTCAAAGCGGATGCGGGTCGCTTCGCCGGGTTTACGACTGCCTTCGAGTTGGGAGAGGTAGCTGCGTTCGACGCCGAGCCGTTGGGCCGCTTCCGTCTGGGTTAATCCCAGGGTGTGCCGCCACAGCCGTACCCGTCTTGGAAAATCCTCTGTCGTATATTCCATAACCGTTTCTCGTAATGAATGTCTTTTTGTTGACAATTACGGCTCAACTCTCTTCTTGTAACTCATTTAGTAATCTAAAGTCAACTATAGTTTACATTATTTGTGTTTCAAAATCAACAGAGTAAACATTCTTTCTTCTCTCACAACTTTTATCTGGAGGGGACGTCTGGCTAGTGTCCTGTAATTGAAATTCGTTCCATAATTTGCGGGAGAAAAAGGCACCAGGCCTGGAGCTTTTTGGTTCGGCAAATTTACGACATATTTAATGTTATAGAGCGCTAATATGAGCCGACTCATTCGTCTGATTATAGCCGTGTTTGTCTGTGTGGAAGTTACGATGCCGGTGTATTTGAGTGCGGTATCTTTGAGTTATCCGGTTGTCGATACGGGGCAGAATTGTTCTTTTGATCGTTTGGGTGAAATTCCTGCTCCTTCGCCGGGGATGCCTTTCTTCGGACAGGATGCGCAATATCAGGGTTTAGTTCCGACGTACAAGGATAATGGCGATGGGACGGTGACCGATCTGGCGACAGGCTTGATGTGGCAGAAAACGCCAGGCCCGAAATTGACATGGGATGAGGCGATGGCGTCGGTTGGCCAGTTTAACCGGGAGAGACTGGGCGGTTATTCGGATTGGCGATTACCGAACATCAAGGAGCTTTATTCGCTGATTCTTTTTATCGGAAGCGATCCGCGCCCGGATTTGGCTTCGAGTGAAAGCAATGTTCCTTATCTGGATCGGTCGGTTTTTGATTTCAGCTATGGCGATCCGTCGAAGGGGGAGCGGATTATTGATGCGCAATATTGGTCTTCGACTCGGTATGTTTCGCGGACGATGCAAGGTCAGCGAACAGCGTTTGGGGTGAATTTTGCGGACGGTCGCATCAAAGGGTACGGTCTGGAAGGATCACCGGATTCTTCTGGACGACGCCATGGCAAGACGGCTTTTGTGCGTTATGTGCGTGGAGCGACAGGTTACGGGGTGAATCATTTTGTCGATAACGGGGACGGAACGATTTCGGATACGGCAACGGGTTTGATGTGGACCAAGGACGACAGCGGCAAGGGGCTGGATTGGGAGCAGGCGTTGCGGTTTGCGCAGAAGAATAAGACGTCCGGGTATACGGATTGGCGGCTACCGAACGCGAAGGAGTTGCAAAGTATCGTTGATTATACGCGTTCGCCCGATACGAGTCGTTCAGCGGCTATCGATCCGCTTTTTGCAACAACAGAGATCAAAAATGAAGCGGGGCAGGCGGATTATCCTTATTATTGGTCCAGTACGACGCATTCGAATCCTCCGGGTCGCTGCGATACGGCGGTTTACATTGCTTTTGGCCGGGCTCCGGGTTACATGGGATTTCCTCCTGGAAACAGGGAAAATTTGAAGTTCATGGACGTGCATGGAGCGGGAGCTCAACGTTCCGATCCGAAGGCGGGTGATCCGGCCAATTTCCCCAAGGGACGCGGTCCGCAGGGAGACGTGATCCGGATTTACAATTTCGTGCGTTGTGTGCGTGGGGGAACGTCTGCGATCAATCCGGCAACATCCGGAAATCGTAGTGATGCCTCGGCATCGCAGGGAAATTGAAGAAGTTGCGCACGGAACCTCTTTACAAGGAAAGAGGCCCGTTTGGGGTTCTCGTCGTCTCCCGCCTCGGACGGGCGAGAGGCACCGTGACGGCAATTATTTGACTTTGGGGGCATCGCCCCAGAGTTCTTCGAGAGCGTAGACGGGGCGCCTAGTTTCGTGGAAGATGTGGACGAGGACGTCGCCGTAGTCGACGACGATCCATTGGCTGGCGGCAAAGCCGTCAGTAGCCTGGGGGCGCACCTGGTAGTCGTCCTTGAGTTTTTTCTCAATGCCGTTGGCGATAGCCTTGATTTGCGGCTCGGATTGGGCGGAGAGGATGACGAAGAAATCCGTCATGGTGGAGATGCCGCGCAGGTCGATGATGACCGGGTCGAGGGCTTTTTTATCGAGGGCGATTTCGCGACAGAGTTTGGCGAGGGAGAGTCCGGAAGGTTTTTTCACAAGTTCAATGATAGAGGTGCGTTCGTTCAATATACGCGGCAACGGGAGCGGTTACGAGATGATTAATCGGTAATTTTCGCATCGCGCGCGCGCGTATTTCCGATGCCGATATATCCACACGGCGCGCCTGAGGCAAGCGGATAAAACCGGCCAGGGGGCGGCGCGGGGTCTTTTCGCGATCCATGACGACGAATGTCACTTTGCGATGCAACCCTTTATAGTCCTTCCATGTCTTCAACTTCGGCAATTGGTCGGCCCCGATGATCCAGAAGAGTTGGGCACGGGGAAAGGCGGCCTGGATTTCGCCAACGGTGTCGATGGCGTAGGAGGGGCCGGGCCGGTCGATCTCGCAGCGGGATAGCCAGAAGTGTGGCCAATCGCGCAGGGTGGCCCGGAGCATGGCGAGACGGTGTTTGGCCGGGGAAGGCGGGTTACCAAGCTTGTGGGGGGATTGGCCGCAAGGGACAAACAGGACGGCGTCGAGATGCAGTTGTTCGCGGACGTCCTGGGCCAGGATCAGGTGACCCAGATGGATCGGGTCAAAGGTGCCCCCGTAGATGCCGAGGCGCAAAGGGGTTCGCCGAGTGTGAGGCAATGATTTACTCATCTTAGCTTATCTGTTAAAAATGACCTTTGCGTTTTTGTGTAGTTTTTGCAAGTCTCAAGACGCTTTACTTCTATGTCGTCAGTCTATAACGAGTACGTTTTATCGACCGCCTTGTCGCAGGGCTGGATTAACCAGGATCAACACGCTTCGGCAGTGCACGCGTTGGCGCAATTACCGAACATTTCCGCTCTCGATTTCCTCCACGAGCAGCAATTGCTGACCAACGAGCAAGCCGGGGCTTTGCGCAAAGCCATTGAGGACTCCCAGCACGCGGCGACTCAACAGCAGCCTCCCGCCACCTCGGCCCCGCAGCAACAGGCCACCGCTGCCGCGTCCAGGACGACCACTGCCGCCGCCCCCGCGGTCGCCCCGATTGCCGAGGGGTTCAACCACGTGAACGATTTCCTGCGTTACGCGCAGCAACTCGGCGCGTCCGACGTCCACCTCGGTGTCAGCGCCCCCCCCCTCATGCGCCTCAACGGGCGATTGAAACCGCTTTGGGATGGCGCACCGCTCTTTCACAAGGAACAGACCGAGTCGCTCATCCGCGGATTCCTCACCCCGGCGCAATGGCATCATCTCGAAGAACAGCGTTACATCGAATTCTCCTATGCCGCCGAAGGACTGGGCCGCTTCCGTACCAGCGTCGTCCAACAGCGCAAGGGCTATGATGTCGTCTTTCGTATCGTCAACAGCGTCGTGCGCAGCATGGACGAACTCGGCCTGCCTGATGTTCTTAAGACCCTCATCCGCTACCACAACGGTCTGGTTCTGGTCACCGGCCCGGTCGGCAGCGGTAAATCGACCACGCTGGCTTCCATGATCGACGAGATCAACAAGGAACGTCACGACCATATCATCACCCTCGAAGATCCAATCGAATACCTCTTCACCTCCAAGGGCTGCCAGGTCACCCAGCGCGAGGTTCACACCCACACCGAATCCTTCGGCGCGGCTCTGCGCGGTTCCCTTCGTGAAGATCCCGACGTCATCATGGTCGGTGAAATGCGCGATCTGGAGACCATCAGTCTGGCCATCACCGCATCCGAAACCGGTCACTTGGTGCTCGGCACCCTCCACACCAGCAGCGCCGCCCGCACCCTCGACCGCGTGCTCGACGCCTTCCCCATCGAACAACAGGCCCAGATCCGCATCATGGTGGCCGAATCGTTGCGCGGCATCGTCAGCCAGCAACTTGTTCCCCGCGCCGACGGCCAGGGCCGCGCCTTGGCGATGGAAATCCTCGTCAACAGCCCTGCGGTCGCCAATCTCATCCGCGAATCCAAGACCTTCATGCTGCCCGGCGTCATGCAGACCGGCAAACGCCAGGGCATGCGCCTCATGGACGACGCCCTGATGGAACTGCTCAGCGAGGGAATCATCTCCGCCGACGAAGCCTTCGACCGCGCCGAGCAGAAAAAGTTGTTTGAACCGTACCTGAAGTAACCCCACTCCCCATTCCCGACCGCAACTGTTATGGCTCACCAAATCGACGCTTTCTTTCAAGTGCTCATCGACCACCACGGGTCCGACTTGCACCTGGCCGAAGGACAACCGCCCAAAATCCGCGTCAACGGCGACATCGAGGCCATCCGCGAAGAAGTCCTCACCCACGAGGAAATGAGAGTCCTTCTGAGCCAAATCTGCCCCGCCAACCGCTGGGAAACCTTCTTGGAAAAAGGCGACATGGACTTCGCCTACGAGATGAGCAAGGAAGCCCGTTTCCGTTGCAACTTCCTCAAACAGATTCACGGCCTCGGCGCTGTCTTCCGTCTCATCCCGACCAAGATTGCCACCATTGAGGACCTCAACATTCCTCCCGTCATCAAACGTTTCGGCCATCTCACCGGCGGACTCGTCCTGGTCACCGGCCCGACCGGTTCCGG
>DBTH01000128.1:28665-46755 GCA_002306945.1 Methylacidiphilaceae bacterium UBA1321
ACCGGCCCGACCGGTTCCGGCAAATCGACCACCCTCGCCGCATTGATCGACTACATCAACACCGGCTTCCACAAACACATCGTGACGATTGAGGAACCAATCGAATTCGTCCACGAGAACAAACTCAGCGTCATCACCCAGCGCGAAGTTCCCGAGAACGCCCTTAGCTTCGCCGGGGGCTTGCGCGCCGCCCTGCGTGAAGATGCCGACGTCGTGCTCGTCGGTGAAATGCGCGACCTGGAAACCATCGCCCTGGCCCTGACCGCCGCCGAAACCGGCCTGCTTGTCTTCGGCACCTTGCACACCAACAATTCCCGCAAGACCGTCGACCGTATGATCGACGTCTTCCCCAGCAGCCAGCAACCGCAGGTACGCACCATGCTCGCCTCCTCCCTGCGCGGCATCGTCGCCCAGCTTCTGCTCAAACGTTGCGACGGCGGCGGCCGCCTCGCGGTCAACGAAATCCTGATCGCCAATAACGCCGTGTCGGCCATCATCCGCGAAGGCGCGCCGGAAAAACTCACCGACGTGCTCATCAGCGGACGCGACGTCGGCATGCAGTTCATGGACGACGCCATCATGAACGTCCTCAAGCAAGGCATCGTCAGCCCCAACGAAGCCTACATGAAATCCATCGACAAGCAGCGCTTCGCCCCGTTCCTGGAAAAGAAATAGTGTCTTTCGCCAGCGGAAAGCGCAAAGTGAACTTTCGAATGAAAGCCCTCGCCGAAGCCGCCGCCCTCTGCCGCAACCGGATTGATCTGCCCGACACCCTCGTCCCGCAAATCCTCAAGGAACTCCTTGAGGAATCCAATCCGCTGGCCGACAAGGCCGACTTCCTTCGCGCCCTCACCGACAAGGGCGAAACCGCCGCTGAACTCGCCACCTTCACCCGCGAACTTCTTCCCCTCGCCGTCGATCCCGGCTTTCGCGGCACCTGGAACGGCAAGGCCCTCTTCGACTGTTGCGGCACTGGCGGCGGCGGCCTCCAGATCTTTAACGTCTCCACCGGCACCGTCTTCATCCTCGCCGCCCTCGGCGTTCCCGTCGTCAAACACGGCAACCGCGGCGTGACAAAGAAATCCGGCAGCGCCGACGTCCTCGCCACCCTCGGCATCCGCACCGATCTGTCTCCCGAAGAAACCCGATCCTGCATGGAAAAAGTCGGCGCCGTCTTTTTCTTCGCGCCCAAATACCACCCCGCCTTCGCCAAAATCGCCACCGTCCGCAAACAACTCGGCAGCGAAGGCCGCCGCACCGTCTTCAATCTCCTCGGCCCCCTGCTCAATCCCTCCTGTCCCGACACCCAACTCATCGGCGTTTTCCTGCGCGAACAACTTCCCCTCTTCGACGCCACCCTGCGCACACTCGGACGCCAACGCCACACCGTCATTTGGGGCCGCGACGCCGCCAGCGGTCGCGCCATCGGCGAGGTCAGCGTCTCCGGCATCAACGAAATCCTCGGCAATGCCGGCCATTCGCAATGGCGCATTCCCGCCGTCCCCGGCGAACTCCGCGAACTCGAAGTCGAAACCGCCGAGGAAAGCGCCGCCCGCATCGTTGCCATCCTGCGCGGCGAGGAACACGGCCTGGGCCGCCTCCTTCTCGCCGTCAATGCCGCCGTCGGGCTTTGCGTCCAGGGCAACACCGTTTCCTTCGCCGAAGCCCTCGCCGCAGTCAACGAAACCATCGATTCGGGCCGCGCCCTGCGCAAGCTCGAACAGTGGCAGTCGTTCTGAAAAACGACGAGTCCCCCCGAGATTTCGCGTGACGGCCTCCCATACCCAGCGGCAATATCACCCGCAAGGAATAATGGGATTATGATGGGAACAGGGCGAACTCTACTTCTTCTCCTCGGCATCGCAACGACTCTCGTCTGCGCCGCCGAATCCATCCCTCTCGACGAAATCGTCAAAAACAACGAGTTGCCCAAACGCGTTGCCCTCACCAAGGCCACCGCCATCGATCTCTCCGAATCCACCGGCAGCATCAACCTCCCCGCCGGAGTCGGCGTCGAAGTCGTCGGCACCGAAAACGGCAAACTCAAAGTCCGCTTTGCCGCCGCTACCGGCCTCATCGCCCCCGACGACACCGACCTCTCCGAACGCGTTCTACTGGTGCGCAAACAAAAGGAAATTCCCGCCGAAAACGCCCCGGTAACCGCAACGGCCAGCACCACTTCATCGGCTTCCGCCACCCCGGCCGCCACGTCGTCCCCCGCAACCGAAAACAATTCCAGTCCCACTTCCAGCCACAGAATTCACCATCGTCCCACCTTTCACCCGCCCGAACCGGGTTCGCCTCTGTCCAAAATCCTGCCTCCCACCGATCCCAACAACAAAGCCGCGTGGAAGTCCTACATCGATGACATTACCCGCTTCGTCGCTGCCAACCATCCCGACTACTACAGCAGCGAAATGACCGAGATCGGCATGCTCGTCAAGGTCGGCCCTTCCAATGCCGATCTCCTGGCGGCCTCTCTCGGCAAATACCGTTCCCCCGCCGACTTCTCCCTCGTCTACGCCATTAATTACCTCGCCGCCCCCGAAAACAAAGACATCATCCTCAAGAACCTTCCCGTCTATCCCAACCTCATCGACTCCGTGCGCGATCAAAAATGGCTCGAAGACGCCAAACCGATCCTCCTCCAGGAAATGCGCAAAAACCGCACCGACCTGCCCAATTCGTGGATCGTCGCCGCCGCCCAATTAAACGACCCCGACGCCAACGACAACATCCGCCGCTATCTCTCGAAAACTTCCTTCCCGGCTTACACGCTGAAAAATCTCCAGGAAGAAACCACCCTCGACATTTCCGACGTCGCCATCAAGCGCTACAAGGAATTCCGCCGCAGCCGCGACAATTTCTCCGCCTACGAACTCATCACTCTCGCCCAGGTCGCTGCCACCTGCGGCGAACCCGACGCCCTCAAGACCCTCTGCGACCTCTTCACCGGGAAACTCAAACTCGACCGCGGCATGGGAACGGAGTTCCTCAACGAGGCCAAAAACGACGCGCGCAAAGCCGTCATGCAATTGACCGAAGCCCGCGGCTCCGACGAGGAAATCGACAAGTGGGTTCGCACCAATTTCGCCAGACTCTCCTTCGACAAGGAATCGAAGCGGTACGTGGTCAAATAAAAAAAGCCGCTTCACTCCAATTAATATCTTGCTATACATCAGATAGTTGCAAATATTGAGATCCAGTCTCACTTGCGGTGCTCGCGCTTTTCGGCATCATTTTATGTGTAGTAAAAAACCATAATTGGAGACTCACCTATGTTTATCTCATTGCTCATATTTTTCGGAACGATGGCCATCTCGCTCTACGCCATGTGCCGTCTCAAGAGCATCTACCACCGTTACCTCCAGATCGACACCCGTTCCGGTATGACCGGTGCCCAAGTGGCCTCGCGCATCCTCAGCGCCGCCGACATTCACGATGTCGATATTGTCTGCTCCGATGGCATGCTCGGCGACCACTATGACCCGATGAACAAGCGACTGGTTCTTTCGAACGAAAGCTATCACGGCACTTCCATCTCGTCGTTGGGCGTTGCCGCCCACGAATGCGGACACGCCGTCCAGCACAAGATCGCCTACGCCCCCGTTGCACTGGCGCATGGCGGCGGTTGGCGCGGCCACCTTCGCCAATCAGGTGGTCATGTGGCTGCCGCTCATCGGTATGTTCACCGGCATGATCACTCCGGCCCATTACTACACCTGGGCGATGTGCATGGCGGCCGCCTGGGGCGTCATCATGCTCTTCAATCTGGTCACGTTACCGGTCGAGTTCGATGCCAGCGCCCGCGCCAAGGTCATTCTCGGCAAGATGGGTTTCATCCAACAGGGCGAAGAAGCCGATGGGGTCAATAAGGTGCTCAATGCCGCCGCTCTCACTTATGTCGCGGCGTTCATCACCTCCCTCGCTTACTTCCTCTATTACTTGCTCCCATTCCTGCTGGGTGGTCGTCGCAACGACTAGGCAGCGTGACGCTGCACCCAGTTACGCGAAGCGGGAAAGATTGTCCCGTTCGCGCGGTAGCGTTACTGGATGCAATGTCACGTAGCTTTTGCCATTCCCAATCTGCGTTTTGGCGATTAGTCTCCCACACACATGATCCGCCCTTCCCTTATCTCCATTTTCGCACTTCTCCTCGCCTTCGCTACACTTTCCCAAGCGGGCGAAGCTCCAAAGCTGGCCAAGCTTGATGTCGCCACGCCGCCCCTCGGCGATATTTCGCAAATTCTCAAAATCCGTGCGACCACCTGCACCTTTCAACTCGTCAAGCCGGTCTCCAAAATCCAGGTCATCGTCGACGCTTACCCGCGTGGCGGTTCGTCCATACCCACGCAAGTGCTTGAGACCGGCGTCAACGTTCCAACTCCCTCCACAACCGGCACCTTCAGCCTCCAGATCGCCGACATGGCCCACCTCACGCTCGACGGAGGCAAGGACGAACAACTTTATCTCTCGGCCATGTTCCAATTCGGCAACATGAGGGCCGGTGACGAAAAGAAGATCCTCAAGAAAACCTTCGACATCACCCATGGCGTCGGCGGTGGAAAATTCGACCTCAACCTCGCCGGTTCCAAAAACAAAACACCTCTTTTCTACATGATCGGTAGTCCGACCTCCCACGCTTTCAACGGCATTAGCAACGACGTTTCCAAGCTGGTCGACGCCAATCCCACCGCCACCGTTCTTGTCGTCTCCATCGCGACCGAATAATTCCAGCAAACGCGAAACCCGCCCACGCACCACCTCCCCTACTCCTCGACATGCGGCAGCAACGTTTTGCCGTCGATCCAATGGCTTTCGGTCAGAACCGTCACTCGCGAAGACGGAATACCCAGGTCGTTATGGTTCATCTTTTCGATGACGAGTCGAACCGCCAACGCGCCGATGGCCGGGGCATCCTGGCAGATGCCACTGTAGGATTGGCCCAACGGAGTGGTATTGAGATTGACCAATCCGATGTCCGCCGGGACGCGGAGTTTGTTTTTGCGGAGGTAAAGTTCGATCTCCGGCAGCAGCGTATTGGAAGAAACAATGACGCTGGGCCGTTGCTTTTGCATCCAATGATGGAATTTCACCTCGTCCCACTTTGGCGTGATATGCGGCGAGAGCCGCTCCATCCCCCGGTCGCGAACCTGCGACAAGGCGTAGGCCGCGCAGAGCAAACCCTCGTTGCGCTCGTCGACGAATTCGGTCAGCGCCAGACCGATGCGCCGATAACCCCGTTCGCGGCAATGGCGCAAGGCGAGGTTCATCGTCCTGTAGCTATCCGTCACCACGCGGTCGAACTCGGGGTTGGTAAATGAATACTCGATGACCACCGTCGAAAAACGTTCCCACTCCAGATTAAAAAAACCGTGCGCCTCCGACAACGGCCCAATGATGATACCCTGGATATTGCGGGCCACGAGGATCGTATTGAGACGCGACTCGGGCAAATCGTCGCCGATGATGAATTGCTCCGCCTTGTAACCGCGTTGCTCCGCCGCCGCCAGGACGCCTCCAAAATGCGCCCCCTGCATGCGTTGATGCACGACAAAAGCCAGCGCCGTCTGGTAACGCGTCGTGGCCCGTTGCCGACGCAATGCGCCGAGGGCCGATAAAAGCGGATTGGGGCGATAACCCAATTTCTCCGCCGCCTCGCGCACCTTATGCCGCACCTCGTCGGTAATCCGCGGATCGTTTCGCAACGAGCGCGAGACGGTGGTTTGATGAACCCCTGCCACACGGGCCACATCGGCCATGGTCGGAGCCATGGGCGAAGAGGAGGAATCGGACGCCTTCATGCATCTGTAAGCATATAGACTTCCCGCCTCTCTTCAAGCCATGTCTTGGCGCAGGTCGTGAGTCGATTAACCCCGATAGACCCGAACTTCAAAGAGCCGCGCCGTAGGAGATCCGTGCGTCGCGTTGACCACGATCCGCAGACTCGACGCCTTGACCGGTTTACCGAGGCGATGCACGCGCTTGCGTCGATAATTCTCCTGATCGCCAGCAATCACTTGCCCATCCGCCAACACCTCGTAGCTCTTGACTGTTTCGGGCTGGGCTCCGCGAACCACCTTGCGCGTGTGTCCGTCGCTCGGAGTCAGGATCAATTCGCGCTGGAAGCCCGAATCGAACGTCAGATGCACCTCGCCGATTTCAACTGGCTGCGGCCACTTGATTTCAAGCCACGCCGGGAGCAATTCCGATTCCCAATGATGCACTTTGCCGTCGGCCCACGGACCGAGCTTGGCAAACGTCAGGTCGCGCGAAATGCCGTCGATCACGAGAGCGGGTTGAGCGTCCTTCAGACTCGACGATGCCGTGTTTTTCGAGCCACTTCGCGCCAGGTCAGCCGGATCGTCATTACGCAACGCGGGAATAAAGGCGTCATCCTTGAGGAGTTGCTGCTGGAGCTTGCGAATATGTATCCCCGTGGAAAGTGCGTCGAGCGAAACGCGATCCCGAACCGCCTGCGCTGCCGCTGTGCCAATCGCCTGCCCCATCACTGCGCACGTGGCCATGACGCGGGTGCTGGCAAAAGCGACGTGCGTGGCGCTGATGTTGCGCCCGGCGAAAAAGAGATTCGGCACGTTGCGGGAATGAAGCGCGCGCAACGGTATGGTATAAAGCTTGTCGAGATAGGTCGGCGTAAAAGGGGGCTGATCCGGCACATCGACTCCTTGCGGCGGATGAATGTCGATGGCCCAACCGCCATAAGCGACCGCGTCATCGAAAAGCCGCCCGCCCTGAACATCGTCCTGGACGAGAATATGCGGCCCAAGCAAACGGCGCGATTCGCGTTTGGCGGGCAGCACACCCACCCAGTCAAGCGCCCAGTTGGCCGCCTGCGGATGATCGCCGGAATTCTTGACGTAATCCCAGACCCCGAGCGCGATGCGGAGCAATTCGTGCCGGATCGCCTCGTTATCGTGAATCGTGTCGAACTGGCCACCCCATTCGAACCACCAGTAACCGTATTCATAACTGTTAATAGGCCGATGCAGGAAATCCGACTTTTGAAACTTTCGAACCCAATCCGGGCAATAAAACGGCTGCGGAGCCGGATATTCCCGCCCTGTGATCAGAATGGAACTACCCAGCGTATGCTTGTCGGCCACCGGCTGCGCCAGACTCTCGCCGTACTGATCGCGCGATTCACGTCCAACGTGGCTGTCGGCTCCCGCCTCGACGGCCAGACGGCTGTCGCCGGAACAATCAGCGAAATAAGTCGCCGCGATTTCAAAAATCTCCTCCGTCGTATTGCGCAAGGCGAACACAGTCCTGATCGCCTTCGTCGACGGATCAGTCGTACAACCGACGCAAGTCGTATCGAGCAAAAGGGTGATATTCGGCTCAGCCTTGACCTTCTCGTAAAGCAACAGATCCCACTGCGAAAAACTCCGGTACGGATTGCGGAACGCATCCTCCAGCTTCAACTCCTCGATAATGCCCGACTCGCGCGAACCGGGTCGGCTGCCGTGACAATCCGCGCCCACGATATGCATCCGCACCTCGCTCGAAGCGTTGCCGCCCAGAACGGAGCGATCCTGAATCAATACCACGCGCAATCCGCGGCGCGCCGCCGCCAGGGCCCCAACCACCCCGGCCATTCCCGCTCCCACCACCACGAAATCGGTTTGAAGTTCCTTGCGCGTCGCCACACGGCTCTCAAGAAGTGTCGTCATATTATTTGTGTTATTTTCAATAATCTTATGCCATATTTACTGGTAATCCATGGATTATTCGCGTCATTTTTTGTGTTTTTATGATATTTAAAACCCACGCCCATTTCTACCCGCACCCTCTCAAACTCAACGATCCGTGTGGACGCATTCATTGTGGGCCGGGCTGGAAACGCGAGCGGGAGGCGTCCCTGCGCCTGCCGGATCTGGAATTCTGGCTGGTCTGGAAGGGACGGGGCTGGATGCGCACCGCAACGCGCGAATTCGTTTTATTGCCGGGCTTCTGCGCGATCATGCGACCCGGCGGTATTTACGACGCGGGCCACGACGAGGACAATCCTCTTGGCATCACTTTCATTCACTTCGACCGGCTCTCGGCGAGTTCGGGCCGGATAGCGACCCGTTCAAAGGAATGCCGCGCCTGGCCGGAATTTTTCGAAGTGGACGATGTCGATTATTTCGACGCAGTCAGCCGCCGCATCGTGCAGCTTTTCCCCAAGAACGCCGCTCTCGGAGAAACGATTTTGGCGGGACTCCTCCAGGATCTGTTGCAGCGGCCTGCGTTCGGCAAGGGCCGCGCTGAAAACGCCACTGAGCCTCAACATGAACGCCAGATCCTCCAACTCGTCTCGCAAATCCGCTCCAGCGCCGAACCGATCCCGCGCGTCTCCGATCTCGCCCAAAGGCTTCATATGAGCGCGGCCCATTTTTCGCGTCTGTTCCGGAAATTCGTCCATCAAAGCCCGCGTGATTTTCTGCTCGAAACGCGACTCTCCCGCGCCCGTTACCTACTGCGGGAGACCCCACTTTCCATCGGCGAAATCGCCGAGCGGCTCGACTACGCCGATGTCTTCTTCTTCAGCCGCCAGTTCAAGGCCAAGACCGGTGCGTCCCCCCTCGCCTACCGGCGGCGAGAAAAGTAAAAACTCCGGAATTACTCCCACCCTCCGCCCAGAGCCTTGACCAGCCTGACAGCGGCCACGTAACGTTGCCCGGCAATCTTCGCCTGCTGACGCTCGTATTGTAATTCGTCGCGATTGGCCTCGATCACTTCCAGAGAATTGATCACCCCGGCTTCGTAACGGACTTTCACCAACGCGCTCACTTTTCGTGCCGAGGCAAGCGCCTCGCCACGTTCGCCGTATTCGCGGGCGCGCAACCGGATTTGCGCGAGTGAATCTTCCACTTCCTTGAAAGCGGCCAATACCGATTGGCGGTAATTGGATACGGCTTCCTGATAGGCCGCCTCCGCCTGCTTGACCTGCGACGCGGTGCGCCCGGCATTGAACAGCGGAAGGTTCACACTCGGCCCGATCGACCAGACTACGCTGTCGCTCTTGAATAATTTATCGAAATCGGCACTGAGGAACCCGGCCTGCCCCGTTAAACTGATGGCCGGGAAATAGGCGGCGCGCGCCACGCCGATCTCGGCGTTTTTAGCTACAAGAATACGTTCTGCCTGGGCGATGTCCGGACGCCTTTCCAACAGATCCGAGGGCAGTCCGGAGGGGATTTCCGGCGGTTGTGGTGTCAGGGGATTCTCCGGCAGTTCAAACGAGGAAGCGGACTGTCCGCAAAGCAACGCAATGGCATGAACGGTTTCCGTCCGTTGCCTCTGCGTATCGCTCAGATCCGCCTTTGCCGACGCCAAATCGGTCCGGGCACGCTCGACGTCCACCTCGGGAATGACGCCTGCCTCCAATTGTCCCGCCAGCACACGCACCCGTTCCTCCCGCAGGGAAATGGTGCGCCGCAAAATGCCAACTTCCGAATCCAGCGATCGGACGAGATAGTAATTGACCGCCACGTCAGAGGTCAGCGTCAGCAGAATATTTTCGTAATCGGCGACACTGGCCTGAGCCTGCGCGTTGGCCGATTCAAAGGAGCGGCGCACCCGGCCCCAGAGATCAAGCTCGTAACTCAGATCCAGCGGCAAGCTGTAACTGTTATAGTAGGCCGATGGCAAAGCGATCGGTATGGGCGTCGGCATGTTGGCGGAACTCTTTTGCCGGGAATAGGCCGGGTCAAGCGACAACTCCGGGAAAAACTCACTCCGACTGACTCGCGCCACGGCACGGGCCTTGTCTACACGCGAGACCGCAGCCCGCAGATTTTGATTATCCCCCACTGCCTGCGCCTCCAGTTCCGCCAGCTTCGGATCGTCGAACAGTTTCCACCATTGCCCCTTGGGAATTCCGCTCCGCTGCGGCTCGGCTTCCTTCCAATGCCACTGTGCGGGAGTCACTGAAGAGACGTCCGGCTTTTGATAATCCGGGCCAACCGTGCAGGCGGCGATCCAAATCGCCGCGCCGGATATCGCCGACAGAATAACGAATCTTTTCATAATCAGTCGAGTGTTTGACGATAACGCTTCACCGCCACGACAACCGCAAAAAACGCAAACAAGGCGATGGGCCAGATTTCCCTGTCAATTTCAAACAGACCGTTTCCCTTGAGCAAAATGCCCCGCACAATCCGCAAAAAATGAGTCAGTGGCAGCACTTCGCCGATCCATTGCGCCCAACCGGGCATGCCGCGGAAGGGAAACATGAATCCCGAAAGCAGGATCGAGGGCAGGAAGAAAAAAAAAGTCATCTGCATCGCCTGAAGCTGATTACGGGCCAGCGTGGAAAAGGTAATTCCGACTGCAAGATTGGCCGCAATGAATACGAGCGTCACTGCCAGCAACAACCCCAGGTTTCCCATCATCGGCACCTGGAACAAAAACCGGGCCGCAATCAAAATCAACAGCACCTGCACATAACCGACCAGAATGTACGGAATGATCTTGCCGATGAGCACTTCGCTGGGACGGGTGGGCATGGCCAGCAGATTCTCCATCGTGCCGCGTTCCCGTTCCCGCGTGATGGACAATCCCGTGATCATAATCATCGTCATGGTCAGAATCACCCCCATGAGTCCCGGAACGATGTTGTACTGCGATATGGCTTCCGGATTATACTGGGAGTGAATGCGCAGATCGACCGGACCGGAAGCGACAGAAAGATAATCCAACGGCCCCCTGGCATCGTTGAACAGGGATTGATCCACCGCCCTGCCGATGGCGCCCAGAGCATTCCCCGTCGCCACGGGATCGGTGGCGTCGGCTTCGATCAAGACCGCCGGACGTTCGCCCCGGATCAAGGCCCGGCTGAAATCCTCGGGTATATTCACGACGAATTGGACATCCCCGCGCGCCAGCAAAAGTCGCCCTTCCCGCTGTGTCTTGACTTCGCGCACAAAATCGAAATAGCCACTATTGCGAATTCCCTGTAGCACCGAGCGAACCTGCGGGCCGTCATCCGACAGCAGCAAGGCCGCGGGCAAGTGTTTCGGATCGGTATTGATGGCATAACCGAAAAGAAGCAACTGGACGACCGGCAACCCCAGAATCATCGCAAAGGTCAGCCGGTCGCGCTTCATCTGAATGAACTCCTTGAGGATGATTCCCGCAAACCGGCCCAGTGAAAAACGCGGATGTTTCATAAGGCGAAATTGTCCTTTGCCTGTCCCATCAGATGAATGAAGACATCCTCCAGTCCCGATGAAATCTTCTCCCACCGGAACGGTTCCCTGCGAAACGGTGCAATGGCCGATTCCAAAGCACTCTCATCGCAGCCGCCCACATGCAGCCGGTTGCCAAACGCAATCGCCTGCTGCACTCCGGCGCACTGGCGAAGTTGCATCGAGAGCTCGTGCAATCCCGGGCCCGATACCGACCACGTGATCAGGCCCGATCCTGCAATGACCTCGGAAACCGTTCCACAAGTCAGCAAATTGCCGTAGGCGATGTAGCCAAGCCGGTGACAACGTTCCGCCTCGTCCATGTAATGGGTCGTAATCAGAAAAGTCAGTTCCTCTGTCGCCGCCAGTTCGTGAATCTGCTCCCAGAAATCACGCCTCGCTTGCGGATCCACACCGGCAGTCGGCTCGTCGAGCAAAAGCAATCGCGGACGATGAATGAGACAGGCCGCCAGCGCCAGACGTTGCTTCCAACCGCCGGAAAGTTCCCCCGCCAATTGACTCTGCCGTCCGCTCAACCCCAGCTTTTCAATGCTTGCGCGCACCGTTTCCCGCCGGTTTTCAATCCCGTACATCCGCGCCACGAAATCGAGATTCTCCGCAATGCTGAGGTCCTCGTAGAAACTGAATTTCTGCGTCATGTAGCCAACCTGCAATTTGATCGACTCGCTTTCCCTGATGACATCGCAGCCGAGGCAAGTGCCGCTGCCCGCGTCCGCTTTCAGCAAGCCGCACAGCATGCGGATAAAAGTCGTCTTGCCACTGCCGTTGGGGCCGAGGAATCCGTAGACTTCCCCCTTGCGAACCTGTAAATCGATCCCGTTGACCACGGTGTGATGACCAAACCTTTTGGTCATTCCACGCACATCGATGGCAAATTCGCCGTTCATTGCTTCAATCTCCCGTCGTCACATCCACTGGCTGGCCCGGATGCAGTTGAAGTGCCGAGTCTGCGTCAAAAACGCCTTCCACCAGAAAGACCAGCTTGCTGCGACTCTCGCGGCTGTAGATGACCGGAGGCGTATATTCGGCCTTAGTCGAAATGTAACTGATGCGGGACGGATAGGGTTTCGAAACGCCATCGACAAAAACATTCAGCTTTCCGCCGGGTTGCAACCGTCCCAGCAATTCCTGCGGCACGTAGACGCGCACCTTGACATGTCCCGGCTCCAACAAAGCCACCACGGGGCGTCCCGCCGGAATCCATTCCCCCACCCGGTAAAAAGTATCGTAGACCAAGGCGCCCGCCAGTGACTTCTGGCTTTTTTGCTCCAAATCCCATTCGCTCTTTTCCAATGCCGACGATAGAGCGCGCACTTCCGCCTCGGACGCGGCAACCTGGTCTTCACGCGAACCGAGCCGGGACGTCTTCAAATCCGCCTCCAGTTGCACCACGCGCTGCCGGTTCTGATCGGATGCCGACCGGGCCGAATCCAGATCTTTGGCAATTCCCGCTCCAGGCACCGCCGCCAGCTTTTCCTGACGCGCCTGTTCCTTTTCCGACAGGGCCAGCGCGTCTTTCGCCTGTTGCAATTGCGCTTCCAGCGAATCAATTTCCGAGGGACGCTTTCCCTTGCGAACATCCTCCAGGTTCGCCCTGGCCTGCGCGAGCTTTCTCTGGGCTTCGTCGCGGGCCGCTCTTTCCCGCACGTTCTCCAGAGCGAAAAGCCGGGCGTCTTTTTCGATGCGGGCTCCTTTTTCAACGAACAGCGTTTCCAGTTTCCCCGCCAACGGAGAAGCCACGTAAACAAAATCTCCTTCGATGTACCCCTGCAACCGCCCGGTCTCCTTCTGCCTGTCGCACCCTCCCAGCAAAAGGGCCAGCCCCGTCATCGCCGTCCACCGCCAGAGTGAAGACATCATGTTATTTCCCTTTTTTCAGCAATCCCTCCAACAAGACCGTAAAAATAGCCGAAAGCACTTCCCCCGGATTCATGTCCATTTCCGCCACCTTCGACGGAGTCATCACCGCATTGACCGTACCGAACAGAATTTCCATCACCAGACGGAGTTCGATGTCGCCGCGAATCTCACCTGATCGCGTGCCTTCTTCAAGGATTTTTCCGATATGGCGTTGAATCAACGACTGGCGACGCACCTGAACCCGCTGAAACAATTCGGGCGCATGTCGGCTCATATCCCGCACAAAGGGGGGCTTGATCTCCTGCATGTGTCCGAGCAAACACGTAATTCCCGAAGCGAGCCGTGCCTTGATATTCTGCCCCGGAACATTGACGGCGGCTTGCAGGTCGCCATCCGCCTCATTCAATTTGGCCTGAATGACGGCCTCCAGTAACTCCTCTTTGCCAGGGAAATACTTGTACAGGGTCTTTTTACTCATCCCCATCTTTCCGGCGAGGTCATCCATCGTGACGGAATTAAAGCCGAGGGAGAAAAACTCCTTCCTGGCCTCCTGTACAATACGCGAAACCAGAGCCGCATCGGTCGGGGAAATTCCGGGCGCTTTCATATACTATGGAAACTAATACAGTATTTTTAGTTTCCATGCAAGTTCTTTTATCTTTCCAGCTGATTTCCAACCGATTTTTTACTTCTTCTTGTCGTCTTCCTTTTCCTTGGGAGGCGTATCGCTGACGCAGCGGAAACCGACCCATAACAATCGGTTGACCGGCATCTGCGATTTGATCCGGCGAGTGGTGGCACAATCCTCGGGAGTCTTCGACATGAAATTGCCTCCGCGGATGGCGGCGGCGTCCTCGATTTCGTAGAGGGCTTTTTTCAGGATTGTATCAGTCCACTCGCTGACGTTGCCCGCCATGTCCTTGACCCCGAAAGGACTGACATCGCCCTGCATGGCATCTACCGGAGCGACACCGACAAATCCGTCGACCTGTTTTTTCTCCTGGATGAACGCCGCGCTGACTAGCTTGGGATCGAATTCATTGCCCCACGGATATTTGTTACCCTTCAACCCTCGCGAGGCTTTTTCCCATTCGACTTCGGTCGGCAAGCGCTTTCCGGCCCATTTGGCGTAGGCCTGGGCGTCGAACCAGTCGACGTTGAAGACCGGAGAATTCAGCGTGAGCTTCTGTCCGCGGTAAAGGGCGTCCTGCCGAATGCTTTCAATAATGGTTTCCCAATCGACCGGCGTATGATCCTTGCCCTTCTTTTCCTGGAGCGGGTGGTCGTAGTCGGCGGAACTTCCCTTGGCGGCAACCGCTTCGAGAAACTCCTTGTACTGGCCGATGGTGACTTCGTATTCGTCGATGTAGAACTCGCCCGTCGTCTGGGTCTCGCCGTTCTGGTAGGTGAATTCCCCGGCGGGGATGCGGATCATCTTCTTGAAATCCTTGAAGACCGGATCGGAAAAGGTACCGCTCTGGTACATCATGAAGGCGATGAATCCGAGAATCAAAAGGACGAATCCGGCCACGCTCAGATAGGTGACGATTTTCTGGCGCTTGCGCTCGGCGGCAATGGCGGCCTCAGCGATCTTGTGCTCCTTGGTAACGACAACTTCGCGCTTCGGGGCGAGTTCAGTGTCGAGCGTCTGGGCTTCGCGACTGACCACCGTCAGGGTCACTTCCGGGGTCTTCATCAAATTCAGCAAAGCCACCAGCCGGGGTGGCAGGTCGGTCTTGGGCAAAAGAGCTTCCAGAGCTGTTGCGAGACAGTGGAGACTGGGAACGGCGTTCTGTCCCAGTGTCGCGGTAGGCTCGATCGCATTGACGAGTTTGACGATGCCGTTGGGAGTGACAGTCACATCGGTCGCGGTCAATTCGCGGTAAGCGTATTTATTCGATTCCCAGAAGAGCAGCACCGTCGTCACCGTATGAATAATGCGGGCGGCCAATCTCGGCTCAAGCGATTCCGCAGCCTGGATCATGTCCTGCAAACTGCGGGCCAGCCAGAATTCGCGCGCAAAGAAATAGCGGCCCTGGTTTTCGCCCGCGGCGAACACCGCCGTGACGTTCGGATGGACGGAACTGGCCATGGCGGCGGCCCATTTCTGGAAGGTATCGATTTGCTCCGGGCTGGCTCCGGCGTTGAGAACGCTGAGGTAGACCTTGCGCTTGACCCCCTGGTCGAACGCTTCGTAGCAATCGCCCCAGCGGTCGCGACCGACATGTTTGCCGACCTTGTACGGCTGCCAGACCTGTCCTTCGACGACTCCAAGGGAATCGACAATCATGCCCGTCAGGGTTTCAACCTGGAACGGCGGCACGAATTGGGGCAGTCCTTCGATGTAAGGCTGGTAATCCTTCAGGTCGAAACTGGTGGTGATGAGAACCGGGCATTGGGGAAAGCGCTGGCGGAAATTGTAGAGCAGGCCCAGCCCGTCGGCCCCTTCGAGATAGACTTCCGTGATCAACAGATCGACCGACTCGACCGTGCTGTAGGCCATCTGCGCATCGGCCCCGGTGGAAGCAGCCACTACCTGGATGTCGCCGGGTATCTGCTTGAGAATATCGCTGAGAGTCTGGAACAAGTCGGGATTGGGTTGTACGAGCAATACGGTCTTGGGCATGGCTTGGCGGCTTTCCTGGCTGAAGTTGGGTTTTAAATTATTTTGCGGCCGGGAAGAACTTCAACAAGTTTTCCGGCTCCGCTTTTTCGTCCTGCAATTTTCCGTCGTAATAGATACGGAGCATGTATCCGTAATATTTCTGGTTATAAAGTCTGGCCTGCTCCGGGCTGAGTTGGTAATTGGCCAAGAGGGTTTCCTGCTGGCCGTTGGCCCAGGTCTGGCGCGTACCGAGGAAATTCACCCGCAGGGTCGCCTTGCTGGGGACAATTGCCCCACCGGTCTGCTGGTCGTAGAAATAAAGTTTGATGTCGACCTTGCCGGGCTGAATGTTGCCGCCGCCGGGTACCGTGCCGGAGCCGATGACGACCCGGAGCGTAACGTCGTTACCCCATCCCGATGCGGTGGGCGTGGCAACGTTTTTTTCAATGCGATCGACGTAGAGGGCTCGCTGAACGGTGTTGGCGGCGGGACGCGAAACAGTAGGGAAGGTCATGGCGGGGATGGGTGCTGCGGAAGAACTGAACGTCGTGACAGCCGTATTGTCAGCCGGGCGCGGATTACGCGCGTCGATGACTTCCAATTGCTCACGGGCCTGGGTGTAGGCCTCGCCGATGCCGGGGCCCAAATCGACCACGCGCTGCCAGTAAACCCGCGCCTTTTCATTGTCCTTTTCAAGGGCCGAAAGACGCGCCAGATTGACCAGAGTCACCGTGTCCTTCGGATCGAGCGACTCGGCCTTGAACAACGCCAGTGCCGCCAGCCGCATATCCCCTTGAAGCTGAAACCGGGCCGATTCCTCGTTGAGGGCCTTGACCCGCTGGGCGACGTCCTGCACCGAATTGACCGCGAGCCGGCCCGGATTGGGCACAACCGGAGTAATCCGGTCGGGCGGCGTGACTGGTTGAATCGGCGCGGGGGCCACCGGCTGGGAAGGCGTATCGGTCACCGCGACAACGGGAGGATTGATCGGTTGCAATGGCGGGGCGCTCAAATCGATATTAACGACCCGGCGAAAATAAAATACCGAGATGAGCGCAACGAGTTGCGCCAAAAGCACGAACCCCACCAGATAAAGCGCGATCGAGTAGGTCTTGGGCCGTAAACGCTTGGCCAGGGTCATGGACACCATTTGTATCAGTGATAGTGACTATATTTCAGGGTGTCAAATGAATGGCATTGTCCCAACCGCACCCTTGCGGCAAATTCCCTGCCCCAACTCGGCCAAACAACGACCCGTTCAATTTCCACCATCCGCCGATTCCCCCTTGGCCAGAGAGGTCAGATCCTTGATCCATTTGTCGAAATCGGGATGAGACTGGTAACTGCGAATGATATTGAGCATCTCGCCCATGGCGGCGGAACGTTGGCCCAGGACAACCCGATCCTGCGCCCGGCTCCACATCAGCGACGGCAACGTCTGGTTCTGATATTTGTCGGCATCGATGGCCAAGTCGCTTTTCTGGGCGCTTTCCTGAGCGCGGGCAATCCGCTCGTCCCAGAGGGTAATCAACCGCGCGTCCTTCTTTTCCCGCATGTAAGGCATGAGCGTCTTGTCGACAATGCCCTCGATATTGCCGCTGTTCGGTTCCCAATCCTTGAGGTTGGCAACATGCCCTTCGAGGCGGTACCAGCGGACAAAGACGCTGGCGGATAAGCCCTTGTTCAGAAAATCGCGCACCTGCCCGACGGTACCCTTCCCCTTGTCGCCCTGCTTGTCCTTTGGGCGGAATTTCTCGTTCTTGGCCTGGACATCGTTTTTGCCTTTGTCCTGCTTGTTGCAATCGGACAAAAGCTGGCCGAGCCGGGCGACGTAATCGAGCAACGAGGGAATCGCTTCTTCGGTTTTCTGCCCATCGAGCCGTTTCAAACTCAAAACGATATATTGCAGGTGCAACTGAAGCGCCGTCCGGAAACTGTCGTCGAGCAGCAATTCCTTGTTCTTCTCACGCCAGGAGGCGAATTCGGAACCGTCCTTCGGCTTACCCTCGTATTCGACAGCCTGCGTGGCATCCTCATAAGCCGTGATGGCTGCCTGCTTGCTGGCTGCTGCAGCCGAAAGCGATTGGATGTGCGAATTCAACCCACTCTTGAACTGATTCGATCGATCTTTTTGAATTTGTTCCAGTTCCTTAAGAATCTGCGCCGGATCGACAGGAGGAGTCGATTGAGCAAAAGCGGTGGCGCAAACAGCCAATAACGAAGCGAGGAAAGCCAGGCGACGAGCAAATATAATCATTGCCACGCAAGCATCACGGAGAGTCTTTCCGGAGTCAATACCCGGTTTAGGAGAAAGTTAAAAAAAGAGACAACATCCGGTGTCTGACAAAAATCCTTTTAGATAGCCAACCGTTTCTTATAGTCTACCCTCTTAGCCGTATCTATTCAAAACAT
>DBTH01000005.1 GCA_002306945.1 Methylacidiphilaceae bacterium UBA1321
GGTGTATACACAGCGCAGGGGGGAGTTGCGCGCGGAGGAGGCGGTTGCGGAGCCGTCGACGGAGACGGGGCAGGTGTTGCGGGAGGCGGAGGATCTGGGGTTGCATTATGGGGTGACGGTGTTGCGGGTGGCGGGGATTTATGGGCCGGGGCGCGGAGTGTTGTTGTCGCGGTTGAAGCGCGGGGATGCGGTGGTCGAGGGGGATGGGATGCGGTGGGTCAATCAGGTGCATCGCGACGATGTGGTGGGGGCGCTGGTGCATGCGATCGGGCATTGCGAATGCGGGGAGGTGTACAATGTGAGTGATAATCATCCGGTCAATCATTGGGAGTTTTATCAGTGGGCGTGCCGTCAGTGGGGATTCCCGTTGCCGCCGTTCGGGCCGGTGGCTCCGGTGGAGCGCAAGCGGGGGCTGACGCATAAGCGGGTATCGAACGCGAAGTTACGGGCAACGGGCTGGGATCCGGTCTATCCGACATTCCGGGAGGGGTATCTCCAATGTGGGGATCAGATTAATTGATTGGCCTTCGGAGGTTTTTTGGGATAGAGGTTATAGGGATTGGAGGGATATTGAAACACCGGGCGGTCTTTGTCAGAAATTCAGAAATTCGAAGTACTCTAAAAGCAGATTTTCAAGAAAATCGGCAACCTTTTGGTTTGGAGGGCGTCTTTATAACTTCGATAGTGGGATCGGGTACTGATTCCGGTCTTAGCGGATGGGCTGAATTTCAGTTGTTTCGTGTATTCAATACCTTATTATTCAAGACTTTGCTTTGGTTCCGGGGTTTCTGGATAATTATTTGCGCGTTGACAAACAGCAGCGGCATGGTAGCCAGAATTACCGGTAAAACTCTTTCGTCATCTAATATATTAACCCCACTGCTCATTACTCCATGTATTTTGGCGGTATTGTTTTGAGCCATTTTGCAAGGCTGACTCTAACATCGACATTGGCAACACTGACCATGGGATTAGTGTCCAATGGACGGCGTACTCATTTTATCGGACAACCTTGCATGCGTAAGTTTAACACCAAGATGGGGAAGGTAGCGATTCTCAGAGGCATACCGCCTGAGCTGGAGGGGGTTTGGCGTCGATCTTTTGCGCGGTTCGGGCAGGATTCCCGGTACTATGATTTGACCCGGTCGGCACTGGGTGGACAATTCGATCAGTACTATTTATTGCTTTCGGATGAGGGCGACAAGGCGCAGGCCATCCAGCCTTTCTTCATCGTGACGCACGATCTTCTTGAGGGGATCAATCCCGTTGTCAAGAGGGTGGTCAATCGGGTTCGCCAGGTGTTACCGGAATCTCTTTCGATGCGGATGCGGATGCTCATGGTCGGTTCGCCTGCCGGGGAGAGCGATCTGGCGGAGCCAGTCAACCAGGCTTCCGCGGAATGGGTCTCGGAGGCGCTTCACGAGGCGTTGCCTGAGGTGGCGAGGCATTTCAATACGTCGCTCATCGTGCTCAAGGATTTCCCGAAGCACTACCGCCCTCTCCTGAGCAACTTTTCCTCGAACGGTTACAGCCGGTTGCCGAGCATGCCGGCGACCGAGTTGAAGCTCAACTATGACAGCTTCGATCATTACATGGCGACGGCGTTGAGCAAGAAGACCCGCCAGAATCTGCGCAAGAAATTCAAGGATACGTCGAAGTTTCCTCCCATCACGATGGAGGTGGTTTCCGATCTGGCGCCTTACATCGACACGGTTTACCCGCTTTATCGCCAGGTGCTGGAACGCGCGAAGTTCAAGTTCGAGGAACTCAACCGCGACTATTTCCTCAACCTCGGCCGCACGATGTCGGATCGGGCGCGTTTCTTTATCTGGCGCATGGAAGGCCGGATCGTTGCCTTCAGCGTCTGCCTCGTTCACAACGGCACGATCTACGACAAGTACATCGGCATCGACTATGCCATAGCCCTGGACGCGCACCTTTATTTCATCACACTGCGCGACACCATCGAGTGGGCGATCCAGAACGGACTCAAGACCTACTACAGCGCCCCGCTCAATTACGCTCCCAAGCGCCACATGCGCCAGCAACTGGTTCCGCTTGATCTCTACGCCTGCCACACGACGGGTTGGATCAACTCCCTTTTCCGTCGCGTTGTCCGGGTGCTCGGCCCAACCCGCCACGATCCGATCCTGAGCGAGTTCGAAAACTTCAAAGACCTCGAATAGGGGCCGGTCGCAAATTCCCTGCGGAAAAGACGTGTCTTCCGGGGATTTTTGTCCATTGATAGACAGATTCCCATGACTTTCCTTTCCTCGAACGGCACCAAGCTGGCCTGGTGGCAGAACCCGTATTTGCACATCGTGCTGGCGGCGCTCCAGGTCACCGTTTCCGAAGTCTGCCTCAAGCACGGCGCCAACCAGACCGAATTTCTTTTCAACAATCCCTGGCTCGATTCCCTCGGCATCGCCAGCCTCGCGTCGTGGTGGGTCTGGGGTGGGATCGTGTTCTACCTCGGCAGCTTTGTGAGCTGGCTCCACGTCCTGCGCTATCTGCCGCTCAACGTCGCCTTCAACCTCGTCAACATCGAGCACGTCTTCATCCCGCTGGCCTGCGCGGCGTTTCTGGGGGAACACATCAACCTCTTGCGCTGGTCGGGAATCGGACTGGTCTTGCTCGGCGTCTGGGTGATCGCCAAGCCGCTCATTCTGGTAGAGGAAAAACTGTGAACGCCGTCGCGATCGGGTTAATCCTCTTCTCTCAAGTCTGTCTCGTGGCGGGTCAGATCTGGCTCAAGCACGCGATGAATCAGACCAATGAAGAGACTCTGAAGAAAAGTCTCTTCATCCGGAATTTCGCCCTCGGTATTGGCTCTCTGACGCTTTGGTTCCTGCTCTGGCTCGGGCTGATGCGTCACTTCGATCTGAGTTATCTCTACCCCTTCGAGGGATTGAGTCCGCTGCTGATGGCGGCGGGAGCTAGTGTTTTTCTCAAGGAGAAAATGACGTGGCGCTTGTGGGGCGGCATGCTGTTGATCAGCGCCGGATTGGCTCTGGTCTCGATTTCAAATTGATACCAATCCTCCTGCCAAGGGCAACGTGACGTTGCATCCAGTAATGCTGACGCTGGAAACGGACACCCTCTACCGCTTCGCGTTGCGTGGGTGCAGGGGCGTTTGTCCCTGTTGGCGGGGGTCTGGGAATGGAGCCCCCGCTTTTATAGGGAATGGCCGATCAGGGCGGGCCAAATCACTTCGACGGCGCGGCGGTTGACGGCCTGAGCTTCCGCGAGTGAGACGGCGAGCTTAGGGTGATCGAACCAACCGCAAAAGTTTTGCGTCCAACGCGCATACCTCGGCACGGAATAAGCCCCGCACAAATCACCTCCGACGACGTTCGCCTCGGCACGCAAGAGTTCCATGGCGCGGGCGATGTCCTCCGGTTCGAAGAGCCCGTTCTCCCAATTCGTTGACGCTTTGCCTGCCGCGAGACAATCGACATCGACGCTCACGTAGACGTTTTTGCCCCGCCAGAGCGCGACCTGACGGGCGAATTCATCGAGCCAGTTGATTCGCTTCAGGCAATGATAATGGGCCTGATCCTTCGCGCTGAAACGTTCGCTCCACGGGCGCACGGTGAGCCGTCCTTCCCGCAAGGCGCGGCGATTGGCGAAAAGCCGGTTGGGCCAGGAGAGTTCGAAATTGCCGCACCCCCACACCTGCGCTTCTTCGACGAGGGAATTATCCAGCGCGCAATTGACCCAGCCGCCGCACGCCCAACGCGGTGGCCGCTTGTCCCAGTCCGGGTGATTATCAAATACGAGCAGCACAAAAGGCTCCTGGAACTGTCGTTGCCAAACCGAGCTTAAATGATGAAAGTCACCCGAACCGAAGAGAACAAACGGCGCAAGCTTCGGCTGAACCCACTCGTGAAACGCCTCGATTTCCCGCGCGGGCGCGCAGAAGCGCAACCGCGGACCCCATGCCGCCGCATCGACAGTCGGAATGCCGAGCGCATTGACCACTCCGGTCAGCGCCCCATCGAGATTCATGTAAACAGAACGGTTCGTGCCCATTTCTCGAAGATGACTTCAGACAGGGTTTGAGTCAATGCTCTCCCGCTTGAGAGTATTTACGTTTTAGATAATTCGCGGCTGCGGTCGACGCCGCGCTGGAGGGCGTACCGGAGCGATTCGCCCTGGCGCAAGCTGTTGACGATGGCTTCGGTGATGCCGCCGGGTGTGCACATGGCACGGACATAATTTTCGCATTCCGTCGCCGTCATAGCCGGAGGAAGAACGTCCTGGGCCCAGAGGTGAATTTCACGAAATGGGGGATAAATGGCGGCGAAGTGTTCGATGGCTTCGTTTATGGCCGGTTTGGATTCGCAAAGCAGTAGGGCCGCTGGCAGGCAAACTCCTGCGGTGAAGAGGTGGAAGAGGTCTTCGTCGGGAAGCATTATGCAGCGCAGTAGCATCGCTTGTAGAAGTGGCTGTATCGTATTTTCTGCGGGATAGAGAGCGATGATGCCTTTGTCCTGTGCGAGTGTGGCGGGGCCGCTGGGCATGGCGTGGGTGACGGGAATGTGGAGCTGCATTTCGAGCCGGGCACGTGGAACTCCGGCCAGACAGGAGATGACATGTGCCTTGGAAGAAGAGGGCGCAGCTTCGAGTTGTGAGATGGCCTGGGGGCGAATCGTGAGAAAGAGAGTGTCGGCGGATTCAAAGAGAGTCCGGTTGTCGCGGATTTGGGAATCGAGACCGAGCTCGTGCAGACGTTGCTTGGTTTTAGGACTCGATCCATGAGAAACGAAAAGCTGTTCGCGCGCGAGTCCCTGTCGCAAGAGGGTTTCCGCAATGGCGCAACCAAGATGTCCTGCGCCGAGAATGCCGACGTGTTGGCTGGTGTGCCTAAGGTCGAGGAGCATGGCTTGTTTTAGAGGGTCGTTTCGTAGCTGAAAAGACGCTATTTGAAATTAGAAAAGGATGCCCGTCGGTTATTCTTTCGATATGCTCTCACTCATGACCTTGACCCGCACCTTGAACTTTCGAATGCGAGGAATTCTTCAAACCGGCGATCTTACGATTGAGGAACCTTTTTTTGACGAGGTGGAGAAACGTTGGATGTGCCGCTGGTCGCTGGCTTTCGTTCATCCTGAACCGGGTCGGTTTTTCGGCGACGATCCACTTGACGTTTTGACGCGACGATGGATTTCATTTCCAGCCTTATTCGGGGCAGTGAAGCCGATGGCCTTAAGGTCTGGTGGCAATATGAAGGAGATCACGCCGGTCTTACTTTCCCTCAATGTGAAGAAGCCGCAAGGAAAGGGTACAAGTCGATAGCATCAGTAAGACCCTGATGCGAAGGCGCAGGCCAGAAAACGCTTGGTTAAATCCTCCTCACCATGGATCGAGGGTTGATTACCGGGAAGTTCGGTCCGGGTTTTTTCACAGTAAGATTGGAGTTTGTTGTAGGCGTCCTTAACGAGTTCCAGCGAGGACATATCCGTGAGGTCGATACAATTTCCCAGGTGGATTACCGCTCCGATGACGAAGGGTTCCTGAACCTTGTTGTGAAACGGGTTTTGGGGATGTTTCTGAATGAATTCGGCCCAAGCGTAGGCACGCTTGGGATTATTTTCCCAGAAGTAGGCTCCACGACCGAGCCAGTCGTATGGATTGCTGCTGACAGTGAGGTGGCCTTTACCGAGGAGAAGCTTTTCTCCTGTTTCCCTGTCGCATCCATGATAGCCCAGAACGACTGACCCCGATTGCAGTCAGAAACCTCCGGCAAAGCC
>DBTH01000144.1:0-475 GCA_002306945.1 Methylacidiphilaceae bacterium UBA1321
ACGACCAGCACGGCACGGCGGTGGTCGTCCTCGCGGGCCTGCTCAATGCCCTCAAGTTGCGCGGTGGCCGGATCGAAGATCTCCACATTGTCTTCGCGGGCGCAGGTGCGGCAGGCGTGGCGATTGCGAAAATTTTGCAAGCGTCGGGTGCCAGCGACATCACCATGTGCGACCGCAAGGGCGCGATCCATCCGGGTCGCACCGATCTCAACGAGAGCAAACTCTGGCTCGCCACTCACATGAATCCCCGCAAGCGGCAGGGCTCGCTCCAGGAGGTGCTCGAAGGCGCGGATGTTTTCATCGGCGTGTCCGGCCCCGGACTGATTCACGCGGCGGACATCGAGAAGATGGCCGACCGTCCTCTTATTTTCGCCATGGCCAATCCGACCCCGGAGATCATGCCCGAGGAAGCGGCCGACAAGGCCTTCATCATCGCCACCGGACGTAGCGATTATCCGAACCAGATCAACAACGT
>DBTH01000144.1:730-4504 GCA_002306945.1 Methylacidiphilaceae bacterium UBA1321
AACCAGATCAACAACGTGCTGGCCTTCCCCGGCATTTTCCGCGGCGCACTCGATTCCCGCGCCCGGCAGATCACCGAGGAGATGAAGCTCGCCGCCGCTCACGCGATTGCCGATTGCGTATCGCCGTCCGAGTTGAACACGGAATTTATCGTCCCGAGCGTTTTCGACCGCCGGGTCGTGCAGAAAGTCGCCGCCGCCGTCGCCGCCTGCCAGACAAAGTGACGGCAGAGTGGTAACCCTGCGTCGTCATTCTGAGCGAAGTCGAAGAATCGGTCGCGCAAGCTTCATGCCGTATTCCTTGACGATGCCGGAATCTGTGACAATGTGACCAAAACACAGATTTGACGCAAAATTATGTCGCAGTATTGGATCAAGGGCGATGACGGAGAGGAATACGGTCCGGCCACTCTGGAAGAACTCGCCGAATGGACCCGGGAGAACCGCGCCGGTCTCGATACTCAAGTGCGCCTGGACGGTTCGACCGAGTGGAAACTGTGGCAGTTTTATCCCGAACTGACGGCGTTGTTGCCGCCCAGTAACGGGGAAAGCCCTTTCCCCGCTCCACTCAAACTCACGCTCGCTCCGATTTACCTGCGGTTGGCCGCGTATCTGTTCGACCTGCTTGCCCTCGTCTTCGGTGTCATGTTCACCTCAGTCGCCTTCCTGCCGCCATCGTTTCAGGAGACCTTCTCCCATTGGCAAGATCTTTGGCAACGCGCTCATCAGGGTCTGCCGCCCACGCCGGCGGAATCGTGGATGATCATTGTAGTCATGGTGGCCTACGTGACCTACTTCACCTACTTCCACGGGCGCTCGGGGCAAACTCCGGGCAAGCGATTTTTCCGCCTGCGCGTCGTCGATGCCAACGGATTGACAATCGGTTACTGGAAATCGTTCCTGCGAACCATCGCCGCGTACTTGTCGCAGCAATTGGCCTGCATCGGCCATTTCCTCGCGCTGGTCACGCCGCAACGCCAAGCGATGCACGATCTGGCCGCGAAAACTTTCGTCGTCCGCCAGCCATCAGATTCCTGAGGCCTGCACCGTGGCAGGGCCGGAGATCGGCAGTCGCAGAATGAACGTCGTGCCGTGTCCGACTTCGGTTTCAAAACTGACCGCCCCTTCGTGCTGCTTGACAATGGTCGTATAGACCAGCGCCAATCCCTGACCGGTGCCCTTGCCGATGTCCTTGGTCGTGAAGAACGGATCAAATATGCGCGAGCGGATCGCCTCGGGAATTCCCGTGCCGGTGTCGCCGACGCGGATTTCGACACACTCCCCGTCGAGCCGCGTCTGGATCGTAATGACCCCCTTGCTGCCGGGCTGCGCCTTCACCACGTCGCCGATGGCGTGCGCGGCATTGACGATCAGATTGAGCATGACCTGGTTGAACTCGCCAAGATAGCACATCACCAGCGGCAATTCCGAATCAAGATCGAGTTTGACGTCAGCGACGTACTTCCATTCGCTGCGGGAAACGACCACGGCGCTCTCCACGGCCTTGTTCAAATTCGCCGCCGCCTTTTCCTTGCCGCCGGGGTGCGAAAATTCCTTCATCGACCGCACGATATTGGCCATGTGCTCCAGGCCCTGAAGCGATTCGTCGAGCGCCTGCGGGATTTGCTCCGAGACATAGGTCATGTCCGCCTGCGCCATCTCCTCCTGCATCCGCGCGGTCAATTCCTTCGGTGCCGGACCGTTTTGGGTCGCGCTCAAAATTTCCTCGCAAGTCTTGATTACGCGCAAGATTCCCGCGAAGGAATCCTTGAGGAAGCGCGTATTGTCGCTCACGTACTGGATCGGCGTATTGATCTCGTGTGCAATGCCGGCGGCGAGTTGTCCGATGGACTCCATCTTCTGGAGGTTGCGCATCTGGATCTCGATCCGCTTGCGTTCCTTCTCGGCATTCTTGCGCTCGGTGATATTGCGGATGATGGCCACCGCCTGGTTTTCCAGTAGCGGGGCCACGCGCGCTTCGTAGAAAAACTCCTCGTCGTCGACCATGTGGGAAGATTCGACGGTGATGACCGTCTTTTCCGCGATCACCTTCCTCAACGTCTCCATGAACCGCGCGCCGATCTGTTTGAGGGAAACCTCCTGAATGTTTTTCCCGAGCAATTCCTTCGGTTGCAACATGAGATCGCTGGTCAGGCCCGCCTTCACATCGACAATGACACCGTTGTGGTCGAGACGGAACAGAAGATCGGGAATCGATTCAAACACCGCCCGCATCTGGGAATTCGCCTCCAGCAATTCCTGCGAACTCAATTCGAGGGAGCGTTCCAACATCTCCCGCTCCATGTCGTTTTCCTGGTACGCCTCGTCGACGGCCGCGAAGAAGCCCTCCCACGGCTCGGGAATCACGAAGCCCTCCCCCAGGCAACGCTTCAACTGGCGCGCCAGCAGGGTATGCATCGGTTGTGATTGCGGTGGTTTTTGTTCTTCCGGCATCTCACACCTCCGCCAAAGTGGTGATGGTCATCGTCTGGTTGTGCAGTTCGCACGCCGCCCCGATTTTCTGCGGAGCCCATTCTCCATAGGAATAAAATCCCGTCATCGCGGTTTTCTCGCCGAGGATTTGGCGCACTGCCTCGATCTCTTCCTCGACCCGCTGTTTCAAAAGAATCCGCCGCGCGACACAACTGACCAGAATGGCCAATTGGGGCGAATCGGGAGCGAAATTCGAGAGGCTTCCCCGCGCCGCGCTGGCAGCGCCGTCCACCAGCCGGTAAGCGTTGGACTTGGCCATGCGCACGTACGATCCGGCCTTGATATTACCGGAAAAAGTCATGCACTGTTCCTTCTCGTCAAATTCCAGAAAAGTGCGGATCACGCCATTCTCCTCTCCGGGAGCACGCACGTGGAGCGGGAAAAAGAATCCCGTTCCGGGCAATCCCTCCGCGTACTGGCCGAGGTATTGCTTGTAAAGAGCCAGCGCGGGTCGGCTGTCCAATTCGTAAAGCACGTTTTTCACCGAACGCGTCACGAGCCGTTCCGGACCGAACGGATCCCATCCGCCCATCGTTCCGATTCCGATCTTCAACCGGCTTCCATAAAATCCGACCGCAACCACCTTGTTGCGTTCAATCCGCTCGTTCAATGTCACCCAGGTTTCCTTGAATAGACCGCTGTCGCCCGCCATTCCACCCGTAACGGTCACTTCCCTTGGCAACTCGCTCGAAAGGCCCGCGAGAAAATCGGCGCCGTTGATGCCCAATCCTTCCGAAAATAACAGGGCCGACGTCAGCGGTAACTTCTCCAATTCCCTTGGTATCTCTCGTGCCAACCGCTTGCCCGCCTCCCAACTATCGACCAAACCGCCCGATTCCACGAGCAATCCGGCAATCGCCGTATGCTCCAATTCCAAAGCCGTCACAATGGCCGATTCGTCGACAACACGCGTTCCGATGATCTCCCCGGCCGTCGAGCAGCCGGCAATCGTCGCCTTCGGGTAAAAAGCGCGGACATCCTTCATCACTTCCACAGCGCGCAACACATCCGGCGCGGCAAAAATCAGAACCAGTTGCGGTGAATGGCCCGGATCGCCGGATGAAATCATTGTCCACCCTTCGCGCTTAGTCCATTTGCGTTGTTCGATCTTCATAGGCAATTTTTGCCCGGAGATTCCCTCGATTCGGCCATCGGTTGAGACGCAACCGCCGCCGTCCCAATCGATAAGCGGAAATATCCATAAACAACATCGGCTACGGCCCGACTTTCTTAACCCGCTTATTTCATTAAGTGGCCTGCTAAATCCAAAAGGTAATCCTCCAG
>DBTH01000338.1 GCA_002306945.1 Methylacidiphilaceae bacterium UBA1321
GTGTGCATGATACTTTGAAATGCTCAAGCTTCCTTAAGTTCGGTCAAAAGCCTTTTGCCGTGAAGCTCAGGCTTTGCGCAGGCGCAAGGCGTTACTGATGACCGAGACGGAACTCAGGCTCATGGCGGCTCCGGCGATCATGGGATTGAGCAGGATGCCGAACGGGTAGAGGACGCCTGCGGCAATCGGGACGCCGAGCAGATTGTAAATGAAGGCGAAGAAGAGATTCTCGCGGATATTGCGCATGACGGCTCGGCTGAGTTCGATGGCGGTGAGGATTGAGCGGAGATCGCCTTTGACGAGGGTGATCCCGGCGCTTTCCTTGGCGACGTCGGCTCCGGTTCCCATGGCGATTCCGACATCGGCGGCGGCAAGGGCAGGGGCGTCGTTGACGCCGTCACCGGCCATCGCGACACGGCGGCCTTGCGAGCGCAGGGCGACAATCTTGTCGTGCTTGTCGGCGGGTGTGACGTTGCCGACGGCTTCGTCGATGTTGAGTTGGTTGGCGATGGCCTGGGCGGTGCCGGGGTTGTCACCGGAGAGCATGATGACGCGCAGGCCGAGTTGGTGTAGGCGCAGGATGGCGGCGGGTGTGGTCGGTTTGATCGGATCGCCCAGAGCGAGGCATCCGGCGAGGGCGCTGTTGATGGCGACATGGACAATGATTTGTCCACTCTCACGCATTTTTTGGAGCATCGGGATTTGGGCGTAGTCGAGGCCGGAAACGTGGAGGCTCTTGAGGAAGTCGGTTTTACCGAGGAGAATTTTTTGCGAGCCGACGGTGCCTTCGATTCCGCCGCCGGGATGGGAGTTGAATCCGGTGACGGGCGAGAGGCTGCCGCAGCGTTCCTGCGCGGCGGCGACGATGGCGCGCGCGATTGGATGTTCGCTGGAGTTTTCGACGGCGCCGGCGAGTTGGAGGATGGATGATTCGCTATAGCCGTCGAGGGCGATGACTTCGAGCAGCTTGGGTTTGCCTTCGGTCAGGGTGCCGGTTTTGTCGACGACGAGGGTGTCGATCTTTTCGAGGCGTTCGAGGGCTTCGGCGTCGCGGATGAGGATGCCTTCGCGCGCGCCACGGCCGGCGCCGACGATGATCGACATCGGTGTGGCCAGTCCGAGGGCGCAGGGACAGGCGATGATGAGCACGGCGACGGCCGAGACGATGGCGTAGGGCAGGCGCGGTTCGGGGCCGACCAGCATCCAGACGGCGAAGGCGGCAATGGCGCAGAGAACGACGGCGGGAACGAAGAGGCCCGCGACGCGGTCGGCAAGGTGTTGGATCGGGGCGCGGCTGCGCTGGGCTTTGGCAACCATGTCGACGATTCGGGAGAGGAGGGTTTCGCTGCCGATACGTTCGGCACGCATGATGAAGCCACCGGATTTGTTGAGTGTTCCGCCGGTGACGGAATCGCCGGTCTTCTTTTCGACCGGCATTGATTCGCCCGTAATCATCGATTCGTCGACGGCGCTGGCGCCTTCGATGATGGAACCGTCCACGGGAACGGTTTCGCCGGGCCGCACACGGAGGCGGTCGCCAGCGACGACTTGTTCGAGCGGAATGTCGGATTCCCGGTTGTCACGCAGCACTCGGGCCATTTTGGGAGCGAGATTGAGAAGAGCGCGGAGGGCCTGGCCGGTCTTGAGACGGGCACGGATTTCAAGCATTTGACCGAGCAGAACAAGGACGGTAATCATGGCGGCGGCTTCGAAGTAGAGCGGTACGTAGCCATGATGGGCAAGTGTTCCGGGAAATAGTCCGGGGGCGATGAGCGCAACTGTGCTGTAGACGAAGGCAATGCCGGTGCCGAGTCCGATGAGGGTGAACATGTTCAATGCGCCGCTTTGGACGGAGCGGACGGCTTTGACGAAGAACGGCCAGCCGCCCCAGAGGACTACGGGAATGCTGAAGAGAAATTCGACCCAGCGGGCGATTTCGCGGGGAGTTCCGTGCCAGCCGTGGCCAATCATCGGCACCATGGAGAGAATCAGGACGGGCAGTGCGAATGCGAGCGAGATCCAGAAGCGGCGGCTCATCGCGCGCAATTCGGCATCTTCATAGGCGCTGCTGGCGGTGGGAGACATCGGTTCGAGGGCCATGCCGCAGATCGGGCAATCGCCGGGGTGATCCTGCACGATCTCCGGGTCCATCGGGCAGGTGTAGAGAATGCCATCGGCTTCGGCGGTTTTGGCTGTGTGATCGGCTTTGTGTTCAGGTCCACCGCAGCAACAGCAGGAGTGTTCGTGTTTTTCGGCCTTCGGAGTGGTGGGCTGTTTTTTGAATTTATCGAGGCAGCCTTTGCAGCAAAAGTAGTAGGTCTGGCCGTTGCGCTCCGTGTGCCAGGGTGAGGAGGTCTCCACCGTCATTCCGCAGATGGGGTCGATAGGCATGGGTTTAACCTACGGGGGAAAAGCCAAACGTCAAAAGTCAAAATTCGGTTGCAAGGTGGCAATTCCTGTTCAGTGTACGTTACCGTGGAAAATTTCATTCAAGTAATCATTTTAGGCATCATTGAGGGCATTACCGAGTTTTTGCCGATTTCCTCGACGGGGCATTTGCTTTTGGCCGAACAATGGATGGGTGAGCGTTCGGACGTTTTCAATGTAGTGATCCAGCTTGGTGCGATTGTGGCGGTGCTCTTTATCTACTGGGGTCGCGTGGCTGGCATGTTCCTGCATGTGTCGCAGGAGGGCAATCGCGACTACCTGTTGAAGTTGTTGGCGGCCTTCGGCATCACTGTTGTTGGCGGGTTGGTCATTTCCAAGGTAGGACTGAAGTTGCCGCACAATGTGGAGCCGATTGCGTGGGCCGTTTACATCGGTTCGCTGGTTCTTTTCGGAGCGGAATATTACCTGCGCCATCACAAACCGATCGACGATGTGACCTGGACGATTGCGGTGGCGATGGGTGTGGCGCAATTGGTGGCGGCGATTTTTCCGGGTTCATCCCGTTCGGCGGCGACGATCATCATCGGCATGATGCTCGGCCAATCGCGTAGCGCGGCGACGGAGTTCGCTTTTATTCTAGGCATCCCGACGATGTTCGCGGCCAGTGTGTTCGAGTTGATCAAGGCGCGGCATGAGTTGTCGATGACCAATAGCGGGGAGATGTTCGACATCGCCGTGGGCTTTATCGTTTCGGCGGTGGTGGCTTTTGTCGCGGTGAAATGGCTGATCAATTATATCCGAACCAATACGTTTCTCGTTTTCGCCTGGTACCGGTTGGTGCTGGGGTTGGCGTTATTGACGGCGGTTTATTGTGGCTGGCTGAAGTAGCCAGCCGTAACTCGCGGGCAGGGTTACCCCCTGCATCCACGTTACACTGAGCCGATAGGCCATCCGGTTTCACGCTGTAGCGTAGATGGCATCTGTCTTTTGCTGAAAACTCCGAGCCGAAAACGGAAAACTATTTATTGGCGGCCTTCGCGGCTTTCACGGCGGGTGTATCGGACGGGGAAAGGATCGGCTTGATTTTGATCTTGCCGGGTTCGGAGGCGTTGCTGGTGTTTTGGCGGCGGGCCAGTTCGCGGAAGGTCAACTGGGCCTGGCTTGGCTTGGCTCCGGACTTGGGGCAGAGGCGGACGTAGGAGCCGTCGGATTGGAGTTCTCGCGCCTTGATGCAATCGGTGAGGTAGATCGGAATGATCTCTTCCTGAAGGCGTTTCTTGAGGCGCGGGTCTTCGATTGGGAAAACGACTTCGACGCGGCGGTGGAGATTGCGTGGCATCCAGTCGGCGCTGCCGAGATAGATTTTCGGGTCGCCGTCATTGCCGAAGAAGTATATGCGGCTGTGTTCAAGGAAACGGCCGACGATTGAGACGACGCGGATGTTTTCGCTCACGCCCTTGAGCTTCGGGCGCAGGCAGCAGATGCCGCGGATGACGAGATCGATTTTGGCTCCGGCAACGGAAGCTTCGTAGAGCGCCTGGATGATCTCTTCGTCGACGAGGGCGTTGACCTTGACGATGATGCGGCCGGGTTTTCCGGCGAGGGCGAGATCGCGCTCGTGGTTGATGAGTTCCTTGAAGCGCTCGGCGAGTTCGAACGGCGCGACCATGAGTTTGTGGATACCCTGAAAGTCGGACAGGCCGGTGAGGGTGTTGAAGAGGGTGGCTACTTCAAGGGTGAGTTCCGGCTGGGTCGTCAACAGGCCGAGATCGGAATAGATGCGGGCCGTGCTGGGGTGATAATTTCCCGTGCCGAGGTGGACGTAGTGGCGGATGCGGTCGTCGTCGCGGCGGACGACCATGAGCATTTTACAATGGGTCTTGAGTCCAACCACGCCGTAGACGACGTGGACGCCGGCTTCTTCCATCTGGCGGGCCCAGTTGATGTTGTTGGCTTCGTCGAAGCGGGCGCGGAGTTCGACCAGCGCGGTGACCTGCTTGCCGTTTTCGGCGGCCTGGATGAGCGCGCGCACGACGGGGGAATCGCCGCTGGTGCGGTAGAGGGTCATCTTGATGGCCAGAACGTGCGGATCCTGGGCGGCGCGGTGGACGAAATCGATGATGCTGTTGAAACTCTCGTAAGGATGGTGCAGGAGAATGTCCTGACGGCGCATGACCTCGAAGACGTCGGCTTCCGGCGGCAGGGCGCGCGGGTAGATCGGGATGTACGGTTTGTCGCGGAGTTGGGGATAGGTGTCGATGGAGCAGAGCGGCAGGAGGTGCAGGAAATTGAGCGGACCGTCGTTGATGTAGAGGTCGTCCTGAGAAAGTTTCAGGAAGTCGAGGAGGAACGATTGTACCTCGGGCGGGCAATCGGGCTGGACTTCGAGCCGGACGGCATTACCGCGGTTGCGCTTGCGGAGTTCGTCTTCGATGGTGCGCAGGAGATTCTCGGCTTCTTCCTCATCGAAGTAGAGGTCGCTGTTGCGGGTGATGCGGAAGGCGTAGGCGGCCTGGACTTCGAGGCCGGGGTAGAGGTCACTGACCTGGTGCTTGATGATGTCCTTGAGGAGGAAGTAATGATGACGCGGACCCTTGCCCTTGGATTCGGGCAGCCGCACCAGACGCGGCAGGACGCGCGGAATTTGCACGATGCCGTAGGAGATTTCGTGCGGATTATCCGGGCGGCGCAGGAGGAGGATCAGGTTGTGGCTCTTGTTGCGTAATTGTGGGAAGGGATGGCTCGAATCGACCGCCAACGGCGTGAGCACGGGGAAGACTTCCTCGCGGAAATAGCGGGTGGCCCATTCGAGATCCTTGGGTGAGAGATCGTTGATCTCGCGGACGAGGATGTCGAGCTTGGCCAGTTCCGGGCGGATTTCGCTGTGCCAGAGTTTGTACTGCTCGGCGCTCAGGGCGAGGACTTCCTTGCGGATGCCGTGGAAAATCTGTGTGGCGCTGAGGCCGTCGGCGGCCACGTCGCTGATTTCGTTTTCGATCTGCTGCTTGATGCCGGCCACGCGGATTTCGAAGAACTCGTCGAGGTTGGACGAAAAGATGCAAATGAAGCGCAGGCGTTCGAGAAGGGGCTGCTGTATGTCCTGGGCTTCTTCGAGAACACGGCGGTTGAACTGGAGCCAGCTCAGTTCACGGTTGATGTAAAAGCTGGGGTTGCTGAAATCCGTCGTCATGTTGCGGGATGACATTAGACACAGAGTCTACCTCTGGCAACCGAGTTATTGTCAAGATCCTGTGACAAGGAATAAAAGGCTTGCCGATTGTCGGATTGAACTTTCCCTTTACCCGCCATGGGTAAGATGTCTACAACAGATAACCCCATTCATTCGTCGGACGACGGATGAGAGAATGGCGATAATTTCGATGATTTATTGATGCAATGTTTCCTTTGCCCGGCTGGATTTGTGACGCGGTGGCGATTGCGGGGTATTTTGCCCTGATCCTGACGATTGGCTTATGGCCGCGCAAGCAGGGGACATTGGAGCAATTCTCGCTCGGTGGACGGGAGATGCCGTGGTGGGCGGTGACGGCTTCGATTCTTGCGGCGGAAATCAGCGCGGCGACGTTTCTCGGCGGGCCGGAAGAGGGTTTCAGCAAGCGCAATTTCACTTACGCACAACTCGCCATCGGTACGGTGCTGGCGCGCGCAATCGTCGCGTATCTCTTCATCAAACCGTATTACCAGTACAATGTCGTCTCGATTTACGAATTCCTCCACATCCGTTTTGGTAACGCGACGAAGAACGCAGCGTCGTTCATCTTTTTGCTCACGCGACTGCTGGCCAGCGGAACGCGGCTTTATGTGGCGGGTGTGATTGTAGTTTTCGGAATCGAATATTTCACCGGGATCAAGCCGACGCCTTATCAGGAGATTTATATCTATATTGGTGTCCTGGCCAGCCTGGCTGTGTTGACGACGGTCTACACGGCCATTGGCGGGATCAAGGCGGTGGTGTGGACCGATTTCATTCAGGCGACGTTGATGTTTAGTGCGCTCGGGTATGCGATGTGGTCGCTGTTGCAGGCGATTCCGGGCGGTTGGTCGGGAGCGTTGACTTATTTGCAGGGATCGGGCGATTTGCATTTCTGGAATACCGGATTGACCGAGGGCCCAGTGTGGCATCAGGTGCGTTCGATTCTGGAGGAGCCGTATACGATCTGGAGCGCGTTGATCGGTTCGACGTTCATCACGATGGCCACGCACGGCACCGATCAGGACATGGTGCAGCGGATGTTGACGGCGAAGGATTATCATCGCAGCCGGCTCGCGGTGATTTGTTCGGGGTTGATCGATATTCCGGTTGTCATGCTCGTGTTGACGGTGGGAATCCTGCTCTACGTTTTTTATCAGACGCACGCCGATCCGAATCTGCCGGGCAAGAACATCTTTGCCTACTGGATCATCCATCAGGTGCCTCCGGGCTTTCGCGGTCTGATGGTGGCGGGAGTTCTTTCGACGGCGATGGGTTCGCTCAGTACGGCCCTCAACGCGTTGGCGACGAGTTTCGTCAAGGACTGGTGGATGCCGTATCTCGGGAATAGCGCGGCTGGGGACGAGAAATCGCATGTCCGCGCGGTGCGTTGGAGTACGGTGGGATTTGCCATTCTGCTGGTGGCCGTGGGTGGGTTGACGGCGCGTGCGGTGGTGATTTATCCCTCGGCGCGCATCATTCCAATTGTGCTGGGCGTGTTCGGTTACACATATGGTTCGCTACTGGGGATATTCCTGGTTGGTCTGATGACGCGCACGCGCGGTAGCGATCGCGGCAATCTGGTGGCCATGGTTGCCGGGTTTGTCGTGGTGGCGATTCTGAGCGGTTTGCCGAATGACATTTACTATGCGTTGACCGGGCGATTGTTCCCGATGCCGGATTGGTTGCCGGTCATCGAATTTCCCTGGCGCGTATTCTTTGGAGCGGTCACGACCATGAGCGTGGCTCTTTGCTACAAGACGCCGTCAATATCGAAACACGACGCGACGTCTTGACGTTTCCGTTATTGGTCTATTCCCAACCCCACTATGGCTCGTAAATACGAGCTGATATCGTCTTCGGGTTTTTACCTCTCGTTTTTTAAACTCCTATTTATGTATATACAGAAATAGGGTATTCACAAAGTAAATCAGAATTTAAATTCATTGTAATATATTAATAGATATATTGTTACGACTTGCAATAGTTGTTCTGTTAAGATGCATTTACAATAATTATATTTACATTAGCTTTACAAAATAATAAAAGCGGCAACGTGGATACGATTGGAAATCGAAGACGTTGCGCAGGCTTTTCCCTCATGGAGTTATTAGTGGTGATGGGTGTGATGGGGATATTGGCCACCTTGAGCGTTGCGGCGTTTAACGGCTCACGCGGGATGGATTTGACCAACGGGGGCAATCTTGTGGTCGATCTGGCGAATCAGGCGCGCGAAAATTCGATAGCCAACAATGTCATGACCGCGTTGGTTTTGGCTCGCGATCCGGTCAATAACAGCAAATACCGGTTGTTCCGTCTGATGCAACTGGTTCCTGGCGCGACGAAATGGACTCCGGCATCGGGTTGGATCTCCCTGCCGCAAGGCGTTGTGGTCGATGAAACGACGGCGAACAGCTCTTTTCTCTCTACGCAACCGACCCTGAGCACGTCGATTGGAACGATAACCTACAGCGGCACGTCGACATCGTATGCCTATCAGGTTTTTTTGCCCAAGGGTCGGATGAGCACGAGCGGGATGGTCAGCACCAGTTCACCGACCTTGCGCTTGCTGCGCTCGACCGATGGAAGCAATCCGAACAATTACTACGACATTACGTTCAATCTTTACACCGGATCGTCGAAGGTTGACCGGCCATGAAACGGGCAGGGGGCGTGCCGCGCGGCGGATTCAGTCTGGTGGAAGTGGTCATTGCCCTCGGCATTGTGACTTTTGCGATTGTAGCCCTGATCGGCCTGTTTGGTGTTGGGCTTCAGGCGAGCAAGCAGGCCAGTGAAGACACCGAGACCTCGGCAATGGCCTGCCAGATTCTGAATCAATATCGCAACGGCACGGTCGGATCGGGAACCAACACGTCCTTCCTGTTTGATTCCCAAGGAGTGCTGACGACTGTGACGAGCAACGCTTTTTACGTCTGCACTTTTTCGACGACGGTGGCTGGCACGACTGTGCCAGACAGTTATCTCATCAAGGCGACGGCACAGATTACCTGGCCGTACACTGTTTCAGATTCTAAACGTCCCTTCACCAACCTCATTTATGCGACATTTCCTCCCAAATAATCATTCCATCCTGGAACGGAATTGCGCCGGGCTTCAACGGGCTTTCACCCTCATCGAAATGCTCGTGGCGGTTACCGTCCTGATGATGATGAGCATGTTTCTGGTATCGATTTCCAGCCAGGCTGGAAAGGTCTGGAGCCGGGGCGAGAGCCAGAATCAATCCCGTCAGAAAGTCCGGGCCGCGCTCGATTATATCGGCCAGGAATTGCGACAGGCGGCGTTGCCCGTGGACAGCAACAAGATTGCCTACCAACTTCAGGTGACGCCTTCGAGTCTCGATAGCTCCTATAAATGTCCGGATGCGATTTTCTGGGTGGCGCCGATAGCGACCAATTCGACACAGGGAGACCTGGCCGAGATTGGTTACTTTGTGCAATGGGATACATCGACGCACCGGGCCAACCTCTGCCGTCTGCTGGTTAATCCGGGCGATGCGAATTACCTGCTCTACACTTCGCCCTCGGCGTGGGTGAGCACGTCGTTACTGCAGACGCTGGCTCCGGCCAACAAGAGCGGGAGTTATCAGGGACTTTTTCTGGAGAACGTTCTGGGGATGTGGGTGAAGGCGCTCAAGATTGACGGTTCGGATTACGAAGGCGATCCGCACACCTCGAAAAAACTTCCGGCCTATGTCGAGATTTCCATCGTTGGAATCGACTCGAACACGGCGAAACGCATTGCCGGAAACGGGCAATATTCCTCCGTGCAGGATCTTTACGATGCAACCGACTCGGCGACATTCGTGGCGTCCCTGCCGACGTCGATCAAGAACGCGGCAACGACTACGAAACTCCGGGTCAGCCTGGACAATTACAAGTGATTGGCAAGTGATGCGCCCGTTGTACCTGAAAACGAAAAGAGCCAGCCACCGCGCCCGTCACAGTTCGGCGCTGGTGATCACGATGATGCTGGTGTGTTTGATTACCGTGTTGCTGGTGGGTTTTGTCGGCAGCATGCGTCTGGAGATTTTTTCCGCGCGCGCGCAACTCAACAGCACGAAGGCGACGTTCTATTCCCAGGCGGCGCAAGACATGGCCGTGTCCCGCCTTTACTACGCCATGTCGTCGACCAACGGTTTCTGGGTCACGCAACCCGGTCGCGCGACGGCATCGATTTCCGGTTCGCTTACGACCGTTCTTTTGTCCTCCAATCCGACTTCCGGCGCGCCCGCCACGAGCGCATCGACCAACCTCGCAGCCGATTTCAACGTATCGTCGCTTGAGGGTTCCAACGGCAACTTGCTTGCGCTGACCAATGCCGTGATGCGGGTGCAATGGATGTACGTGCACCAGGACGGCAGTTACGAGTCGGGGACGCCGACCATTTCCACGGCTAATCCGGTCGTCGGTCGTTTCGCCTTCTGGGTCGATGACGAAAGCACCAAGATCAATGTCAATACGGCTTATACCAACAATGCCTCGCTCTATCCCGCTTCGCATCCGGGCCGGGTGAATCTGTCCACGCTCTCGATTGTGCCGGGCTTTGCCGACAGCGTGAAGACGTTCCGCGCGAACAATCATTACTTCAACTCGTCCGCTGAATTTTGCCAGAGTAACAGTATTTCCGGCAGCATCGACGCGTGGAAGACGAACCGCTTCAATCTGACGCATTACAACCATTCGCTTGAGTGGAATCTGTTCAATGAACCGCGCATTCTGCTGACAGCGAAAAAGAGCATTGCTGAGGCCATTTACGGAACCGGGACGACTAATTACATCCGGATCGTCTCCAATGGCAGTGACGATCCCGGAGCACTGGCGGCACTTAACGCCACGAGCGTTTCAGCGGTGGTGGGCAAGATCGCCGCTGAGTTGAATCGTACTGACTGGCCGATCATGACCTCGGCGGCGGCGTCAGCGAGTTTCGGCGGGAAGTTTACGCCCGTGAGATCGGAACAGATTGCACTCAATATCGTCGAATACGTTCGTGCTGCCGAATCGACTAATAATGTCGTTGCGCCGATTTGGGGCAGCTTGGCTTCTTCGGGGGGTGTCTTCGCCATGAGTAGTGCTGCGAATGGCAATCTCCTCATCGGCAACAACCGTGGGCCTCGCATCACCGAGATAGCGGTCAACTCCGTCAGCGCTCCGGTGGGAGGTTATAATGTCGTTACGGAAATCCACCTGCCGCGATACTTCGGCTTGACCAGTATCGATCTTTCCACGCTGACATTGACGGTTTATCTGGGATATCCGAGTGGCACGGCGTCGTTTTCCGGGCCTTGGGCGGCATCCAGCACGACCTTGTTGGCGGGAAATTACGCTTCGGTGACGCGTACCCTTTCGGCGACAGCGGGATTGGCTACGGTTTCGGTGGCGGCGCAATTGACCGATTCGGCAGGGCAGATTGTCGAGATAGCTCCACTGAGTTATCTCAATGCGACACCTGGATGGATTAATTGTACGGTCAGTACGGCTAACTCGATGAATATCACTGATCCCAATCTGAGCCGGGGAGTAAGCAATTGGACATCGGCTGCCCGTACTTTGGGATCTACTAATTCTGCTACAATGGCCAGCGTGCTGACAACCGGCCCATTGCAGGATTTGACTGCCAGCCTGAGCGGTTCCATCACTGACGTGAGCATGCGGTTCCCAGTGCCGTCGGGAACCTCTGGAAACGCTTTTGGCATGGTCGGATCGGTTGGCGAACTCGGTTATGTCCACACCGGCAACGAATGTGTCGGTGTGGCGACGCCCTGGCGTACGATACGACTTCAACCCCAGCGCACGAGCGACGGCTATCTGCCGGACTGGGCGATTCTCGATCTGTTTGCCGCGCCGCTCAATGTTTCCCGTTCCGATGCAGATGGCCCGTACATCCTTCCCTCAAGCGATACCAACAGCATTGGCGGCAAGATCAATGTCAACGCAGTCAATGTCACTACAGTGAATTCCAATTATTATTCGCGGTTAACTCCCATGATTTTGCTTTTTCAGGGAGCCGCCAACATGACCACTGCGAGCACGACATTATCGACAACCACGGCGTCCAATATGGTCTTCAATATCTGGAAGTGCACGGTAGCGGTGACCAATACGAGTGAAAAATATGGTTCCGGCTTCTTTTACGCGCCGGGGCAAATCGTCGAGGTTGCTGGTGTTGCCGATGGCGGCGAAGCGACGGAATCGCGTTTCCGCGATGTCTCCAGCCTCATCACAACCCGCGGTAATGTCTTTACCATCTACAGCGTTGGACAGGTCATCAAGCAGGATAAATCGGGGAATTTGAACGTCATGGGGGAACATCGCCGCGCCACGATGGTCGAACGCGTCCAGTCGGGCAGCAGCGGCAAATTCCAGATCGTTTATTCCCAGACGTTGAGCCCGTGAGTGGTGAAGTTTTTAGTTCGAGGTTTTCCGTTTTCAGTGAAAGGCGGGAGGAGAAGTAAGAGGTGCCAGGTTCCAGGTATCGGCTTCCGAAACTCCACTTATGATTTCCTGAGTTCCTGATAAAACCCCCGGTCTTTCGTAAATTTCGTTTTCCGTTGATTTCGCCTAATAGCCTTATGGTTAAGTTTGCGTGAAATTTGGCTTGTTGTTGTCGCAGGAAATCCTAATTGAGAAGAATGCCCAATTTGCCTGAAAGCTCCTTTTTCTGGATTGCCTCCGTGATTTGTCCGCTGGTCTTGTTCCTGTGCGGGTCGATACCGTTTGGTTTTCTGATCGGGAAGTGGAACGGAGTCGATCTGCGCAAGACCGGCAGCGGTAATATCGGCGCGACGAACGCCTGGCGCGTGCTGGGTAAAAAATGGGGTTCGCTCGCCTTCGCTGGCGATTTTTTCAAAGGGCTCGTACCGTTGCTTCTCTTTAAATGCCTTACGAGCGAATGGTCGCATGGCGATGGCTATCAGATGTTGCTGCTGGGATCGGGCATCGCAGCCATTCTTGGTCATAATTTCACACCGTGGCTCGGCTTCAAGGGCGGGAAGGGGATTGCGACTTCGGCGGGCGTTTTGGCGGCGATCATTCCGGCGGCGTTCGGAGTGACTCTGGCCACGTGGATCATCGTCATGATCCCGACCCGCACCGTTTCGATTGCCTCGATCACGGCGTGCGTGATGCTTCCGATAGCGACGGTTATTTTTAATTACGGACAATGGCCCGTCTTTGTCTTTTCGCTGCTCGTCGGCCTGCTCGGAATCTGGCGGCATCGTTCGAACATCGCCCGCTTGCGTGCCGGGACGGAGCCGCGCTTCGGCCAGCCGAAACCTTCCGCGGACGGCGGGGAGAAGAAGTAATTCCGCTCTCTGGATCAAATCGAGATGACTATTATTGTGCTAGGCGCGGGAGCGTGGGGACGGGCGATTGGCGGCTTGCTGGAATCGCAAGGACGCTCGGTTCACTATGTCCACCATAACGCGGCGGCGTGGCCGTCCGTAAAGGCCGATTTTGCGATCGTGGCGCTGCCTACGCAATCGGTGCGTGAGACACTGAAACGCTTTCCCGCGCCCGGCGTTCCGGTGTTGAGTCTGAGCAAGGGAATGGAAATTGCGACTGGTCGCCGCGTCAGCGAAATCATTCATGAAGTCTGGGGTGAAACCCGCTTGGCGTCGTTGTCCGGCCCGACCCTGTCGGCGGAGATCGTGAAGGGTTTGCCTGCGACGGCGGTGATTGCGGTGGCGGACGAATCGCTGGCGCAAAAGCTGCAGGAAACCATGAGTCATCCGAATTTCCGCCTCTACCGTTCGACCGATTTGATCGGCGTCGAAATGGGCGGTGCGATGAAGAATGTCTACGCGATTGCGGGCGGCATTTGCAAGGGGATGAAACTCGGAGATAATTCATTCGCGGGACTCCTGACCCGTTGTGTCGCCGAGATGACGCGAATCGGGCTGTCCGCAGGTGGCCGCCCGGAGACGTTCGCGGGCTTGAGCGGAATGGGCGATCTGATGCTGAGCGCGATGAGCGAGCAGAGCCGCAATCACCGGGTCGGCCTGATGCTTGCGGCAGGAAAGAAGCTGCCGGAAATTCTCGAAACGGTCGGCGGTGTTGCCGAGGGTGCGTACACGGTGAAATCGGTCCACCAGAATCCGGCCATCGAAGCCGATGCGAAGCCGATTGCCACGCAGGTTTACGAGATGCTCTACGAGGAGAAATCACCCCGGGATGCGCTCTACGAATTACTCGGTCGGGCGCTCAAATCCGAAATGGAATGGGCCAAATAACCTGGTTTTCGGTTTGAAGTTTTCTGTTTTCAGTCGAAATTAGGCAATGTACTACGTTCTCGGTACATAGAACCCGGTACAGGTTACTTTTAGAACATAAGGTCTATTTATGAAAACAGCCTCGCTTGAATTTCTCTCGAAACTGCTCGAAACCCCCAGTCCGTCCAGCGGCGAAACCGCCGGGCAGCGTGTGTGGCTCGATTACGTCGGCGCGTTTGCCGACCGCGTTGAGACCGACGCTTACGGCAACGCTCTCGCAACGATCAATCCCGGCGGTCATCCCAAGATCATGATCGTGGGTCATTCGGATGAAATCGGTTTTCAGGTGCAGTACATCGACGAAGAGGGGTTCATTTATTTCCAACCCGTCGGCGGCCCGGATCCGGCGCTTGCCCGTGGCCAGCGCGTGCATATTCATTCGGCTCATGGCCCGGTACTGGGCGTGATCGGCTCTCTCGCGGTTCACATGCAGGATCGCAGCAAGAAGGCGGAAATTCCCGACTGGCACGAGATGTTCATCGACATCGGCGCGGAAAATAAAAAGAACGCCGAAAAGCGCGTGGCGGTCGGCGATCTCATCACCTACACGGTCGGCTTTCAGAAATTGCATGGCGACATTTATATTGCGCGCGCCTGCGACAACCGCGTCGGCACGTTCATCGCGGCGGAGACGCTTCGCTTGTGTGCGGAGAATAAAAAGAAGCTCAAGGCGTGTATCGTCGCTGCTTCGAGCGTGCAGGAGGAGAACGGTCTCTATGGCGCGGCCATGATCGGTTATTCTGTGCGGCCTGACGTGGCGCTTGTGGCCGATGTGGGGCAGGCGACCGATATTCCGATTGCCAGCAAGAAGAAGTTTGGCGATGCGCGCCTCGGTCGCGGACCGATCCTGAGCAAGGGCAGCGTCAATCATCCGGTCGTTGTCGGACGTCTCGAAAAGCTCGCCCAGAAAAACAAGATCGCCTATCAGCACGGCATTGATCCCCGTTGGTCGGGAACCGACGCCGATGCGATCTTCCGCCAGCGCGGCGGCATTCCGTCGGTTTCGGTCGGCATTCCCAACCGTTATATGCATACGCCGATTGAAGCGGTGCATATCGGCGATCTGGAAAATACGGCAAGGCTTTTTGCCGAGTTCGCGCTCGATGTGCGCACCGGCGATTCGTTCAAGGTGAAGATCTGAGCGAAAAGGCAAAAGGCTTTTAGACGAAATTCACGGAATTAATGGAATTTTTAAAGGCATTTGGGTTCGAGCATTTGCCCTTAATAAATATCTCCCTTCAATTCCTCCAAGGCCTTTTGTCTTATAATTTCGTCCATTCCGTTAATTCGGTCTAAATCCAAAAGGTAATCCTCCA
>DBTH01000186.1:0-305 GCA_002306945.1 Methylacidiphilaceae bacterium UBA1321
CTCGTCTGGGATTTCTGCGACGCGGTGCTTGCGGGCGATGCGCGTGCGGCGACGTCGTTGCTCAATCAACTTATCGCTCAGGAAGAATCCGAGGTCGGTCTGGTCATCATGCTGGCCGGGCAAATCCGGCTCGCGGCTCTCGGCGGAATGCTCAAAGAGCAGGGGTTGATGCGCCTGACCAAACGCGGCCCGTTCACCAATGTCGAATTGACTCCCGAAGGGGAGGCGATTCTTCCGCGCAAAAAGACAGGCGAACCGATCAGCACATTTAACCTCGGCAATGTCGCGCAAAAGTCCTCTCGAAA
>DBTH01000186.1:576-1304 GCA_002306945.1 Methylacidiphilaceae bacterium UBA1321
CCCGCCAAGTTCTGGTTCCAGGCCATTGAAATCCTCCACCGTGCCTGTCGCGAGATGTTGAGCGGCACGGCGGACAAGGTTCGTACGCTGGAGTTTGCGGTGATGGAACTCTGCGCGGATTAAGCGTATTAACGTATTGTGCGCAGAGAATGGAGGCCGTGCCCCAGTCTTTGTGTGCACAATACGTTAATACACGAGTTCTGGATAAAGCCTTCCGTCGGTTTCTGCAGAAAGTCCTTTGGCTGTGAGTACGCGAAGTTTTCTCTTGGAGATTTCGCGGCGTCCGCTAAATCAATAAGTGTGAAAAAAGCTTATGCACGCGCTGGTGTGGATGTCGACTTGGGTAATAAAGTCAAGAAAGGCATTCAGGCGCTCGTTCAGGGGACTCATGGTCCCGAGGTACTCGGTAAAATCGGCGGTTTCGGCGGGCTCTTCCGCGCCAAATTTCCCGGCTACAAGGATCCCGTCCTTGTCAGCAGCGTGGATGGCGTTGGCACCAAATTGAAGGTGGCCAATCTCCTCTGCCGCCACGACACCATCGGACAGGATTTGGTCAATCATTGCGTTAACGACATTGCAGTGATCGGCGCCGAACCGTTGTTCTTCCTCGATTACATAGGCACGGGCAAACTCGAACCCAGCGTTTTCAGCCAGATTCTCAAAGGCCTTTCCAAAGCGTGCAAGGAAAGCGGTTGCGCACTGGTCGGCGGCGAAACCGCCCAGATGCC
>DBTH01000186.1:1542-3810 GCA_002306945.1 Methylacidiphilaceae bacterium UBA1321
TCGGCGGCGAAACCGCCCAGATGCCCGGCGTTTACCACGGGCAGGACTATGATCTGGTCGGGTGTATCGTCGGCATCGTCGATCGCAGCAAGATGATTGATGGCCGCACCATCCGTCCCGGCGACGTCATCCTTGGTCTACCTTCCACCGGATTACACACCAACGGCTATTCGCTCGCCCGCGAAATCCTCTTCAATAAATGCGAATTGCGCGTCAACGACCGCATCCCCTGCGCCGCCAGCAATTCCAAGGAAACGGTCGGCTCGGCACTGCTCAAGGTGCACCCCAGCTACCTGCCCATCCTTCGCCAGTTGCACAAAAAGGTGAAGATCAAGGGCCTGGCCCACATCACCGGCGGCGGTCTCATCGATAACCTCCCGCGTGTGTTGCCGGAGAACGCCCAGGCTGTTATTGAACTGGGCACCTGGCCGCTCTCGCCGTTCTTCCGTTTCCTCGCGGAACAGACCAATGTCGGCGACGAAGAGCTTTATCAGGTCTACAACATGGGCATCGGAATGACGGTCATCGTCTCACCCGCCGACGCCGAGAAAGTTCTCAAGACGACCAAGAGTTACCGCATCGGCTCCATCGTCAAGGGACCGCGCGGCGTCGTACTGCAACCCAAAACCAAATAAACACATTCCCCCACTATGAAAAGACGCGCCCTTCTCTCTGTTTCCGATAAAACCGGTCTTGTCGACATCGCCCGTGTGCTGGCTGGAGCCGGCGTTGAACTGGTTTCCACCGGGGGCACCGCCCGCGCCTTGCGCGAAGCGGGCCTGACGGTTCTCGATGTCTCGCAAATCACCGGTTTCCCGGAAATGATGGATGGGCGTGTCAAGACATTGCACCCGGTCGTGCACGGCGGCCTGCTCTACGTTCGCGACAATCCCGAGCACCAGAAGCAGGCACAGGAACACAACATCGTTCCCATCGACTTCGTCATCGTCAATCTCTACCCCTTTGAAGCCACCATCCGCCGTCCCGATGTGACGCTCGAACTGGCCATTGAAAATATCGACATCGGCGGCCCCTCAATGTTGCGCAGCGCCGCGAAGAACTACCGCAGCGTCACCGTCGTTGTCGATCCCGCCGACTACGACACCGTCGCCGAACAGGTCAAGGCCAAGGGAGAAACCACGCTCGACTTGCGCGAAAAACTCGCCGCCAAGGTCTTCCACACCACGAGCTATTACGACTCCCTCATCGCCGAATTCCTCGCCACCAAACTCTCGCAGGAACAAACCGCCCTGCCGGAAAATCTCATCATCCCCATGCGCAAGGCCCAGGCCCTCCGCTACGGTGAGAACCCGCACCAGCAGGCCGCCCTCTACGGCGATTTCCCGCAGTACTTCAAGCAACTCCACGGCAAGGAACTTTCCTACAACAACCTCATCGACATCAGCGGCGCGGTCAATCTCATCGGAGAATTCCGCGACGCGAAGCCGACCCTGGCCATCCTCAAGCACACCAATCCGTGCGGCCTCGGCACTGCCGAGAGCCTGCATCAGGCGTGGGAATACGCCTTTTCCACCGACCGACAGGCGCCGTTCGGCGGCATCATTGTCGTCAACCGCCCGCTCGATCTCGCCGTGGCCAAGGACATCTCCGAAATCTTCAGCGAAGTTATCATCGCCCCGTCGTTCGAACCCGATGCGCTCGCGCTCCTGGAAAAGAAAAAGAACCTGCGCCTGATCGTAAACAATTGGACGAACAGTGATGTCGTCGCCAGCGGCCCGACCATGGAATTCAAATCCATCGTGGGCGATTCGATCCTGATCCAAACCGCCGACAACCAGCCCATCAACGCCGACGGCTGGAAGGTTGTCACCAAGCGTCAACCCACCGCCGAGGAATTGGACGCACTCCTCTTCGGCTGGCGCATCGTCAAGCACGTGAAGTCGAACGCCATTGTCTACGCCAACAAGAACCAGACCCTCGGCGTTGGCGCAGGTCAGATGTCGCGCGTGGACTCGTCGAAAATTGCCATTTGGAAAGCGGGCGAAGCCAAGCTTTCCCTGAAGGGTAGCGTCGTCGCCTCCGACGCGTTCTTCCCCTTTGCCGACGGTCTCATCGCCGCCGCCGAAGCCGGTGCCACTGCCGCCATTGAACCCGGTGGCAGCGTTCGCGACGAGGAAGTCATCGCTGCTGCCAACGAGCGAAATCTCGCGATGGTCTTCACCGGTAAGCGCCACTTCCGCCATTGAGTTCATGGGGGCGCTGCCTCCTATGGTCTTTTCAATTATCGTGCACAGAGAATGGAGGACT
>DBTH01000114.1:0-9978 GCA_002306945.1 Methylacidiphilaceae bacterium UBA1321
TTCCTCCGCACTGTAATGTCGCCGCCTGTTCTCTTCCGACTTGGTTGGTTCTTGTTCCATGCCCCGCAGTTTGCGGCTAGCCATGGCTCAGCGGTAGAAGGCCGTTAGGCTCTGTTCACAAATAAAGTTTACAACTATGGAGTCGCTCTTAGCTGGATAACGTAAAGTTAGTTGTAAACTTTATTTATGAACAAGGCCTTAGTAGTACGGATACGGTCCTTCACCTATCCCGATTCCAAATTTGATTACGCCCATCCCAAGCTCGACTCCGTGCCCAATGAATACGGCAGCCTAAACTGTGGCTGGCACTGGTACATAGAACCGGGTACCGGCGAACAGAAATTCGGCCCCGATTCCATGCACGCCAACTTTTACGGCTGTTACCTTATTGCCTGCGTCTGGTACGAAGTGATTTTTAACGAAAGTGCTCTTAATATCAGTTTTGTTCCAAGCAAAATTTCCGCTGAGGACGCCGTGCTGCTGCGCAAGGTTGCCCATGAGGTAGTACTCGCTCGTTATCCGGACGAAAGGTCTGTCTCCACACCCGCAGTAACTAAATGATAGCATCCGGTTGATAGCCGAAGTGACCTGAGCGGAGCAACGAGAGGCATCTTGAAGCTAATCTATATATTGGTTCGTCTTAAATTGTGCCACTTGGAACAAGTGAACGAGCTATGAAATTGCGATGTCTGACAGCGCCGCTACACTTTTTCAGAAATATCCCGACGTTTTAGTTTTTTGCAGGATCACTCTGAAGCATCCATATGGCAACACCGTTTGCCTCCAACTCTACACGACCATTCGGTTGAGTGCCGGGACCAACAAGAGCCTTTGAAAAGCGGTAAGAGCCGGTGATGGTCAAAGTGTCCGTCAGTTTCTCCGGAAGATAATTGATGAGCACCACAATAATCTCTCCCTGAGGCGTCCGGTGTTCAGTAATGCCCAGCCACGGCGAAGTCTTGTGCACGTAGCGTGTGGAAAGCACGCGGTTTGCAATCGTCCGGTAAACCTCGTAAAAGGGCTGCATTTTATCCGGGGCAAACGCTTCTGCTTCGGTTGCTAACGCTGATTCGAGCGGTGCCATCAACGAGAAAACAGCGCCCTTACCGCAAGTCGAGCGAACGAAGGCCGGTGTGCCGTCGGATTCACAAGCCAGCACGTCGCCTCTTTCAACGCTGTACCGCAACCGCTCAGGAGCCGCCAATCGCAACGCAGTTGAAACATTGCGATTTGTCCAAAGAAACTCGTACGCACCAGCGCGCTTGGAGCGGGTTTGCAGCGTAAGTCCAGTATTGGCACCAAAGTCTCCAAGGCAGCCTTGTTCGTCCCAAGAAACGTAGAGTGTCGCACCCTTTTTAACTTTTTCCCAGAGTGCCTTCTCTATTCGGCGAGAAAGGCTATTTGCGGTCTTTACGCAGGGAAGTAGATAGAGATCAGAATCGGGTAGTTCACGGTCGGCATAATGAAACCGGATGTCGAATCCTGCCTGTCGCGCCAGGATAAATGCGGAATAGGCAACACCCCATTGATCCTGATTAGCCGTAAGCAGGCAAACGGCATCAACTCGCCGTGACGGCAATGTTTTGAATGGCAACCTCTCCAACGTTTCGGCGAATGATTTGAATTCTTTCACTACTGGTTTTGGTGTGCCGTTTACGCGAAAAAGACCCAGTTCACGTTCGACGCTGACCCAGTCGTACGGAGCCTCTTCCAACAAAGTCTGATCGTGCGCGCACCACCAAATTGCCGCGCGACAGTCATGAGCCCAAATATCGTAAAGCCGCACGCGAGCCATATCGGCAGCGATTGCATCACTGCTGAAAGATGGCCCGAGATTACCGAATTCTTCCACCATAGCGGGTCGTCCTGATAAGTCGGCGTAAAGCCTTGTTTCTGCCACAGAATGGAGCAGAGGACGCATTGTATTGACCGGTTCCTGATTGCAGTAAGACGTGAACGGTGGATATGGATGCGTTGTGAGACAATCCGTCAGTTCTCCCTGATCACGAATTGACCATGGCTGCATTGAATCAGCCTGGAGGGAATGCATGCCCGAGATGATCGGTCGCGAGGTATCTTCGGCGCGAATGGCGTTGGAAATCGTAGCAGTCCACAACCACGACTCCCCACGCGTAGCGTCACCCAGGCAGTTGCATTCGTTGCCTAAGTCCCATGCCAAAATAGCCGAATGATTTTTGAACTGACGCACCATGGCGCGCACCAGCCGCACCTGCCACATCATGGATTCGGGCGATGTAATCGGATTAAGCCCCTCCAATGCCGGGGGTACAAAAAGCCTACCGCTCATCCAACCGGTGACTAATCCAACAACAAGTCCCAACTGATGTTTTGCCGCTGTATCCGCCATAAGGCCGAACCGTTCCAACATTACTTTTGAAACGCCGTCCTGAATAAGTTGATCGTCCGGCAAAGGCTGTTCCTTGTTTCGCATTTCAACGAACTGATTTTTGCATGTCAGCATCCGATTGAGTGGCTGAAAATCAGGCCAGAGCGGAAAGACTCGAAGCACTTCAAGCTTGTTGGCGCGCAACAATGCAAAATCTTTTTCAATAATATCAGCCCGCCAGTCGCGCCACATCATTGTTCCGGCATGTGATGCCCAATAATTTGCTCCTATGCGGATTTGTCCTGAGGGAAAAGGTGAGTTCATAGATTAATATCAATAGGATGAAAACGAATTTTTGCTCAGTTACTCTCCGAAGAATTTTCCAACCATCAGTTTTTTGTCAATGGCTTTGATCTGGGTGGCCATGAGTTCAGGCGAGTAGAGACTGCGTTTGTGGGCGATACCGTGTTTTACCATCGCATCGCTCAGGGCGTTATTGGCAGTGATCATGTCATCAAGGGATTCACGAACATTGAACCGTCCGGGCGAGGTCGGCAGCGGCGGCCAACGCGAATCGGAGACGTAGGCACTCGTTACGGCCTTCATCGCTGTGGAAAGATCCGCGTCGAGCGTTTCAAGACTGAGTCCCAAATGTTGGGCGACTTCCTTGATGCCAAGATAAATCGAGTAGCAGACAGGGTCCATGATACGAGAGTATTCCGTGTTGGCCCACGCCTTTGATGTGCCACCGTGCCAGGCGACGCCGTTCTCGATGTCGAGGATGTGCTTATTGACGAAGACATCCTTACCAGTCGCAGCGATGACTTCGCTCGGCGTGGAGAGTTCATAGCCCGCTTCGATTGCGGAATCGAGCAATTGGCCGAATCGCGTGACGCTTTCCGGTTCGGGCTCGAAGAAGCGCGCCTGATTGAATTGCTTCACATAGAAATAGGCGGAGGTGCCAATGTATTCAGCGTCTTCAGCATAGGGCATAATGAATGAGCCGCTCTTCTCTATACGCTCTTTCCATTTGGCCAGCAATGTCTGGATTTCCTTGAGGGAGATCGGTTCTTTGCGCATCCCTTCGGTTGCGCCCATCAGGAACCAGAGCATCGGGTTGGCCATGCAGTCGGAGCGAAAGATCATCTGTAGACCGCTCTCTGTTTTCGACGGATTGGTGATGTACTTCAGGAACTCCGGTTTGTCGTGGATGTAATCCTCGATCTTGAAGAGATGATTCTTGTTGCTGTGGCCTTGGATGTCGTACTTGAGCCCTGTCGCCTGACGAATTTCCTCGAAAGACAGCAGCAGCGAATCGGCATCCATCACCAGCGTTTTGAATCCGGCCTTTTGGTAAAGATCGGGAATATAGGAAGCCCAGCCGCACTCGGGATTCCAACCGGTCTCAGGACGCACGCCAACGTGCTTTTCCCAGATGTCGAGCGCGTAGCGCAGGGAATCAAGCGTGATCTCCGGGGGAATATTGGAGAGCATGAAGTGAATGTAGGGAGAGGAGACCGGTTCGAGCTTCTTCTCGATAACCAGTTGTTTAAGCTTCTCCAATACTTCAGGAGCCTGGCGGGCGATCTCTTCGATTGTCTTGCCGGAGGCTTCAAAGGCGATCCTGTAATTGCCATCGAGAACCAGATCGAAAAGTTTCTCATAGGAATTCTTCATTACCCATCGACGTTTTTCCGGGGCGAGTTGCGAATATTGTATATTCGCGTGTGGCATATAGATAATACGGGGTTTGCTCATAAATTTGATAATGAAAACTAGCGGGTTATTTTGCGCTCAGGATCTGTTTTTGTGCGTTAGGCAGGTCATAGCCATGGGTAGTACCTTGGCTATATGTGATTTGCTTTGGAACTTTGATATTATTGTATAATACGGACAAGGTGGAGGGAGGACAAATATAGTCTCCAAGACCAGAAGTTATCATCACGTTTTTGCTTCCGATGCGTTTAGCGTGATTGACCGGATCGTAGTAGCTAAGCGCCTGAGTGAACTCAGGCTTCCAGCCTCCAATACGTCCAAGATTCCCTCCGCCCAAGTCACAGCACCATGGCTTGAACACGAGGCAGGAGGTCACGTCAGAGTCCAGTCCAGCAGCAGTAAGAGCCTGAAACCCCCCCTGGCTACCACCGGTGACGATAAGCGTCTTCTCATCCCATTCAGGCTGCGCCTTGATAAATTCCAGTGCACGCATGACGCGCAGCATCATTCCGTTAAAATAACAGGTCTCCGGCTTGGAGTTCTGTTCTTTATTGAAGGCATAGCCTTTGAGTTCTCCCTCAGATAATTGCTTGTAGAAATCAGCATCTCTGCCGTTATCGATGCCATGTGCATTGATGTTAAAGACCAATTTGCCTTTCTGATATTCTGGATTCGCGGAGGCGACGCCGTATCCCATGAACCCAACTTGAGCCTGTAGCGATTTGGGTGCCGAATCTTTAGGCCGGGTCAGGTAACCCGATACCGGCTTTCCTCCGGCACAATCCACTTTCACATCGAACTGAACAAAGTCGGGGTTTTGAGAGGGAACTTCTTTCAGCGTGAATTTGAGCGGAACTTCAGCAAGCCTTTTTTTCTGCGCAGTCCAGAAAGCGTCAAAATCGGCAGGTTCTGGAAAGCCTTCGAGTTTCTCCGGCAAAACACCCGCCCCGCCATCAAATTGGAGCGGGTTCCCCTTGGTATCATTGATAGTTTTCCCGCCCTCATTAAAGACCTCTATTACAAGGTGGACGAAGCCTGGCTTGGCGAGAGAAGTTTTAATTTCTACAGATTGAGATTCAGAGCTTTTGGCTTCACCTTTTTCGATTTGTGAGTCGTCACCCATGCGAGCCCATTTGAGTATTTTTCCAGAAAGAGGCTTACCATCCTCTAGAAGTTGCACCTTGAAAATCATCGGTTCGTCCGGCAGATACGAGACTGGGTCCTTGTCGGTAGACCAATCTAGTGAAACAGTTCCCGCTGCCAACAAAGCAGGATAAAGCAAGACCAACGCGAGGAAGGCTTGCGTAGTACACTTCAACAGTTTTTTCATGATTAGTTAGTAATGCGTATGTTTTTTTGTCGTTTCCCTTAACGCAAAAGTGCAGACGGTCTCTTCGGCGACAGTCCTGAATTGGTGCCACCATCAACCTTCAACGAATCGTTGTAGTACCACGGGCAGCGGGCGCAAAGACTATTGCAGGTTGGTCCTTCTTCGCGGAAACGACGGGCTCGATCATTATTAAAAAGATCGAGAAGCGACTGGTCTTTGATATTGCCGAGGGAGAAGTCATTGAAATCGACACAGAAGTGCGCAATGCCGTCGTGGTTGATTTGGAGATGGCGGAACGGCATGAGGCAGGGGGAGCGATCCTTCTTGAGATGAAGGGAAGAGTCGTACCAGTGCAGGATGTTTTCGGCGTTCAACTCGCCGGGTTTCAGTTGCACTTCCAGCGGATAAACTCCGGCACAAATGTTGGCTTGCAACTCGGACGCCACGCGCGGCAATTCACTCATCCACGGCTCCGGCGTGTCGCTAATCCACGAGGTTAGTCGTGGCGCTTCCTGCCCGAAACTCTCGTGCATCCACCGCCGGTAATCAGCAGCTTGTCCGCTCGTACAATAAATCAGATTTTGATAGATGACGCGGTTGAATCCGAGCGGACCGAGCTGGAATGGAAACGCGACGGCCTCCTGGTAATTTTCACCGCAAAGCGTAAATAAACAAACCCGCATAACCGCAGGATCAAGGCCAGCCAGTCCACGCAAAATACGAGGAAAAATACCTTTTGCTCCACGCACGCGCTCATGAACCTCCGGCGGGCCATCAAGTGAGACATAGACAGTATCGATATTGCGATTGATTGCTTCGAGATTTCTTTCAATGACGACACCGTTGGTGATCAGAGCCGTGGTGAACCCCGCGTCACGCAACGCGCTGCTCACCGCAGAAAACGACGGACTAGCGAGCGGTTCTCCACCCCAGAGAATAAATTGGGGCGAGATCCCCGTCTCGGCGCGATAGGTCACCGCCTGAGCTACAACGTCTAACCATTGCTCCGTAGTCACGTCCTCGGCCGTGGAGGCTTTCATGTACCCCTGATCACCCCACTGACCGCAGAACGAGCAACGTAGATTGCAATTCTTGGTCAGTTGCAGATGAATGAGACGGAGTTCGGGAACCATATAGTTCATTCGTTCAGGCAATGGCTTGCAAGGTGCGCTTGAGGCCATCGACGATGTCGCCCGTCATTTCATATTCGAGAAAGCCAACACCCGGGAACGCGCGAAACTCCGGCATCAGCTTGCTCCAATCCAACTGCCCCTCACCGCAAGCGCACGGTTCCAAGGCCGTGGCGCTGACTCGCTTGAAATCCTTCAAATGAAACGAGGCGATCCTGGGTTGCAACTCGTGATAGAGATCCAGAATTTCGACTTCGTTCATCCCCACCGCACCCAGGTTTGCAGGATCGAACAACAATCGCACTTGCGGCGATACCTCATTCAACCAACGTTTCAGCAGTTCCGGTCGGGTTGAGGTGCTGTGAAAATGAGTGATGCCACCTGGAACCGCTTTGACTCCACCGTGGGTTTCCACTGCCAGCGTGACACCATGCCGACTCGCATGCTCGACCGCCGCATTGAGCGATAGAACCATTCGGTCCCAACGAGCGCCAGTGACCTCTGCCGCCGGACTGAATCCTGCAAAAATGCGTAGCGTATGCGCTCCGAGCCGGGCGGCAATCGTTGTCACACGCATGACTTTCTCCAAGTCGGCGAGGCAAGCCACTGGCTCCTCCTGAGTGAAATCGTTTCCCGTCGAAGCACCCTTGAGTGAGACTCCCTTCCGATAATAGAGGGCGGGCACTGATGCGATGGCAGACTCCGAGGCATCCACCTGCAACCGATCATTTTCGTGACCCGCGATACCGAGTTCCAATATATCGAGTCCAAGTTGACGGGTGATTTCGAGTTGTTGTTCCAACGGAGTTTCGCGAAATCCCCACGCGGCGCAGCCGAATTGCATCGTCGATGTTGTCATCTTTTAGCTCCATTGGAGGAGAATCTTGAACAGCTCGTCTCCCTTAGCTTGTTTATGCACAAACGCCTCGTGGCATTTCTCCGCTTTCCATAACTCGATCGGCAAATGCGCCGTATTAAACTTCCCCTCGCTCATCCACTGCAAAACCTGCTCTTTGGTGCCGGGTGAAAGAGCGCACGTCATGGTCACTGTGGCGTTCTTAACGAACCATCGATGCCACGAGTCGAGCGTGATCGGCTCAGGATAATCTCCCTGCAAGTGGATATGGCCCGGTTCGTCGTCGCCAGTCCAACCGCCGTCCTTGAGATACTGATGGAGCGTTCCCACCACTTCCGAATGACCGCTGCACTCGACCACCTTGTCGGCTTTTTTGCCACCGGTGAGTTCGAGGAGTTTTTCCACCTGACTGCCATCGGCAAGCAAAACGTGATCGGCGTAGTGCCTTGCGATTTCACAGCGGTATGGCAACGGATCGAGCGAGATGACCTTCGCTGAAGGATTGAGAATTTTGACGATCTGGATCGCGCTCAATCCGACCATGCCTGCACCGGAGACGAGAATAGTTTCGTTCGAGCGAAACGAAAGTCTCTTTACACCTTTGAGCGCCACGCACGCGAGATAGGCCAACACGGCGTCACGGTCAGAGACGTTGTCTGGAATCTTCACCAGATAATCGAATGGAGACGGAGCGGTCACCGCGTTTTTGATCACATACTTCGAGTTGCCACCCCATGCCGCGCAGACGTTACCGAACTGGCGGCATTCATTAATCATCACCCGGTCACCGACCTTGAGCGTCGTCTTGGCTTCCGGCCCGACTTCTTCAACGACCCCGACGTTTTCGTAGCCCGGCACCAGCGGGTACCAACATTGTTCCGGGTGCTGCTGCCCGCGCCACGTCTTCATGTCGGTGCCGGAACTGATGGCACTGAGCGTGGTGCGGCAAAGAATGGAGTCGGGCGTTTGGGGAATCAGCTCGATCTCCCGGTAAGCGGCTTGAAAGGGACGTTCAATAACGACGGCAGGAGAAGTTTTCATGGGGAAATTCGAGGAATTAACTTTGTCTGACAAACTATAAGCAGGAATATCCTATGAATGCAATAGTATTCAGAAACCACCTCGATCAGGAGACATCAATAGGTTCTTATTTAACTAATTAATAAACTCTTACGTCGATGATCGAACTGTAAGCTCACCCCGCAAAAGAACGTCGCCATTCGTATTCACGTTTGCTTTTATGTCATGCAAAGACTGGAACGCCCGATTCCCGATGGTTTCGTAAGGAATGTGATAGGTCGTCAATCCCGCCTCAGACGCCAGTGCAAAATCGTCCATACCCGCTATCTTCAACTCCTCTGGCACGCGCAATCCTGTTGCCTTCGCCGCCCGCAGCAAGCCCACCGCCAAAAAGTCGCTTGCGCAAACCACTCCCTCAACCCCGTGATGGGTTTCGAGATAGCGGGTCGCAATCTCAGTCGGTTCGCGCAGCGGATCCCCGTAACTGGGATGCATTTCCGGCTCCAGCAAAGACAGCACCGTGACATCTTCAACGCCTGCCTCGGTCATGGCGCGGCGATAGCCTTGGTGCTTATCCCGCGTGGTGGACACCCAGGCGTAGTTGGCCAGGAAGCCGATCTTGCGTAGCCCCCGATCCAGCAGATGCTTCGTCATTACATAACCGGCATCGAAGCCATCAACGACCACCGCCGGTCGTCGCGTCTCGGGAAGACTCACTTCCACCAGGACGATGGGGAACGGACAATTGGCAATCATTTGACTGTAGTGTGCATGATTGAGCGGATCGATCATCATCGGAAAAATCACCGCTCCCTTGATGTCAAATTCCCCCAGCCGTGAAATGATGTCGGCTTCTTTTTCAACATTGGCGCCCGTGGAAATCAACACTGCGCGCCGGTCTGCCGCATGCGCCGCTTGTTGAAACCCGCGCACCGTACGCCAGACACCTTCGTGTTGGTCGCTGGGATAAACAAAAGCAAAAGCATCGAGCGGCAGCGATTGCGCTGGCTTTTGGTTGGACACATTGCTGATCACATGAGTGCCTGCGCTGGTGCGACGCGTTACAAGTCCACCGCGCTCCAATTGCGCAATGGCCATGCCGATGGTGCTGCGGCTGCACTTGAATTCCGCCGACAACTCCATCTCGGTGGGAATCTGGTCTCCTACCTTCCACACTTTTTTGAGAATGCGTCGCTCGAGTTCGCTAAAGACGAGATCGAGCTTTTTAGTCTTACGTGCGGTCATATTGCCTTACAAAGTGAGATCCATCGGCACGAAGAATAATCTCGGTCACCGGTGTTTGTCCATCAAACATGAGGATCGCAGCCGGATATGGCCGATGGAGCAACACGCTGACTGTATTGGCTTGAATCGTTTTGACCAAATCACCTTATAAAAGCGTTAAAAATCTTTCAGACGTTTCAGATTTTTAGTCGTATTCGTCGTAAGTTGCTGGTAATTAGGTGAGATAAACTTCCCGCTCAAGGAAATGATTTCCTTAAGAATCCTCATGGGCTTTTTCTCTTTTTACGTTGCGTAAAAAGGGAAAAAGCCCTGTGGGGTTTCTAAAGGGTATCAT
>DBTH01000114.1:10239-18575 GCA_002306945.1 Methylacidiphilaceae bacterium UBA1321
ATACCCTTTAGCGGGGGATATGGGGCCGCGCCCCCAGTCTTTGTGTGCAGGATACTTTGAAATGCTTTAAAAAGGTATTTCCATCTGGTTGTCCTGGCCGAGGGCCCAGGCTTCCACTCCGCGAGAACGCAGCGTGGCGGCGAATTCCTGCGCGAATCCGTGCACTGTATAGACTTTCTTCGGCTGCACCAATTCCACAAAGCGTAACAGATCGGGATAGTCCGCGTGATCGGAAAGTGGGAATGCGGCATCGCATTGAAAACGGTACGTCGCTCCCGGTTCCAGCGCCCAACCGGAGACCATCGCCGTGCGCCGGGGCGTTTTCGTTTCGGCCAGAAGCGCCGCCGATTTCGACATTGGCGGACAAATTACCACATGACTGGCAACGGCATCCGGATCCCATTCCCGATAGGCGGGAAACACATAACCGAACGATTCGTAGAGTCGCGTCATGCGGATCGTCTCGGGCGGGAGCATGATCGGAAGACCGGAGCCATCGAGTGCGCGCAGGAGTTCCTGGCTTTTGCCGAGCGAATAAGCGAACAGCACGGGAACTGCTTTTGATTCCAGTGCATCGCGGCAAAATGCGATCAACTCCGCGAGCACGATCTCTTCCGGCGGCATTGTGTAGCGTGGCAGACCGAAAGTTGTCTCCATCACGAGAACATCCGCGCGTGGCGTGGCGCAGATTTCAGCGGCACGATTCGGGCGTAATTTGAAATCGCCCGTGTAGAGAAAACTCTCGTTGTCGTGGCGCAGCCAGAGTTGAGAGGAACCGAGAATATGACCGGCGGGATAAAGAATCGCTTTGGTTTCCGAATCGAGCGCGAACGGTTCGCCGAAAGGTTCCACCCACTCTTCGCGTTGGCCGCGCAGTCGTGACTGCATCAGGCGGCGGGTCGGTTCAGAACAGAGAACGCGACGGTGGGCTCCTATATGATCGGAGTGAGCATGTGAAATAAATGACAGATCGACCTTGCGACGGGCATCACAATAGAGATTCCGCGCCGGCAGATGAATGCCATTATGTAAGAGAATGCGCCAGGCCATGCAGATATTGCCTAGTAAGCGGCTAAATTTGCCTAATAGCGAACTCAAAAATGTCCAAAAAGAACCAAAGTATAGAGTGGAAACGGGGCTATGGGGAGTTGGTATGCGATCTGCTTTAAGAAAAATGAAGAAAATTTTAAAAAGCCTTTTACAAAAAGTAAAAGCAGTGGAATATACATATAGAAATCTTAATGCCAGAAGGCATACGGAGGTTGAAAAGATGAGTCCGGAACGTTGCATGGAAGCAGCCAAAGGTTATCTCTATCTGGGAATGCCAGAAGAGTCTTTGGCCGAGTTGGAACCGGTGCCCTTTACGCACCGCTTTACACGGGAATTCATGGAGTTGCGCACATCAGTACATATGGCCCGCGGCCAATGGCTGGAGGCGCTCGTCATCGCCCGAAATGTTTGCCACCTTTTCCCCGCGTCGGAGCAGGGTTTTCTTGATGCTTCACGCTGTCTGAACAAGCTTGGCCGCACCCGCGAAGCCAAGGATGTCCTTTTGCAGGGCCCATCCTCGTTGCGTACGAAGGCCGTGCACCACTATCAACTCTCCCGCCTCGAAGCCAAGATGGGCAATGTCGAAACCGCCCGCAAGGAATTGAAACGAGCCATTGATCTTGATCCGAAATATCGCCGCATGGCGATGCGGGTCGAAGAGCTTCGCCCGATAACGGTGGATTTGACCGATGATTTAGTCGCCGTCGTCTGACGACGGCATTGAAGCGAGTACTGACTGCTCCCAACCCCAAACCGGGTTGTTGCCAAAGAAAAAGGGACGGATCGAAAGATCCGCCCCTTTTTTCTTTTTAAAGGCTTTTTTGACGGGAATTAACGGAATTTACGGGATTGGAAAGGCCAAGACAGAAAGGCTTATCAGGAACTCAGGAAATCATGAAAGGAAAGAATGTGCATACTCCTTTTCATGATTTCATGAGTTCCTGATAAAATCCGTTTGCCTTTTAATTTCGTAAATTCCGTTAATTCCCGTCTAAAAGTCTTTCGCCTTTTCAGGCCAGCATCTTGAGCTGTTCTTCGAGGCGTTTGCGTTTGGCCAGAAGCTCGGCGTGCAGGGCTTTCCATTCCTCGACCTTGGCGGCGGGCGCCTTGGCGATCATGTCCTTGTTATTGAGCTTCTTTTCGGTCAATTCGAGATCTTTGAGCGTCTTGGCGGTTTCCTTTTCCAGACGACCCTTCTCGGCGGCGGGGTCGATCACACCGGCCAGCGGCATGTACAACTCTCCGAGCGGTGTGAAGGCAACCGGGCAATTCTTCGGAGCGGCCTCGACGATCTCGACTTTCTCCGCGTTGAGCAGGAGGCCGAGCACTTCGATTTCGGCGTTACCGGGAGTTTCCTTCGGCAGCAGCTGGAAGGTGATCTTCTGATTGGACGGGATGGAGAATTCCCCGCGCAGGGCGCGACCGTGGTCGACCAGCGAGTAGGCGTTGGCGGCTTCCTCCGAATGCGGGCGACTCTTGGCGCTCAGGCGCGGCCACGAGGCGAATTGGATCGTCTCCTTGCCGAAACCGAGATTGAGCCAGAGTTCCTCGGTGATGAACGGCGCGTAGGGGTGCAGCAGGCGCAGGACATGCGAGATGACATAGTCGAACGTTGCCAACGTTCCGGCGCGGGTGGGCGAGGCGGCGTTGTTGAAGTCGGCCTTCGCGGTTTCGAGATAGCGGGCGCAAAAATCGTTCCAGACGAAATCGTAGAGAGCGCTGGCTGCGGTGCTGAATTCAAATTTCTCGAACGCGACATTGATTGCTTCGTTCGTCTCGGAGAGCCGTTGCAGGATGTGCTGCGCGAACGGAGTCAGCGTGTGCTTGTCCGGATCGGCCTTCGGGTCGATGTCGCCTTGCATCGTGCGGAAGCGGCAGGCGTTCCAGAGTTTGTTGCAGAAGTTGCGGCCTTCCTCGATCTGCTTTTCGTCGAAGCGGATGTCCTGGCCTTGGGGCGCGATGCGCATCAGTCCGAAGCGCAAGCCGTCTGCGCCGTATTTGGAGATCAAGTCGAGCGGATCGGGCGAATTGCCGAGGGACTTCGACATCTTGCGGCCCTTGCCGTCGCGGATGAGTCCGGTGAAATAGACGTCCTTGAAGGCGATGTTCTTCTTGAGTGTTTCGTCCGGCGTCGAGCCCTGGCCTTGCGGCTGGAATTCGAGTCCGGCGATAATCATGCGGGCGACCCAGAGGAAAATAATGTCCGGGCCGGTGACGAGAACGGAGGTCGGATAAAATTTCGCGCGCGTCGCCTTGTCCATCGTTTCGTAGGCCCAGAGCCAGGAGGAGAACCATGTGTCGAGCGAATCGTCGTCCTGCACCCAGCCTTCGCCGGGGGATTGGATCTGGCACTTGAGTTCGATTTTGACTCCGCTCTGGCGGCTCATCTCGCGCAGATAGCTGGGGTTGTTCCATTCCGGGGCGGTTTCGCCCGCAGGCTTCTTGTACCAGACGGGGATGCGGTGACCCCACCAGACCTGGCGGGAGATGCACCACGGCTGGATGTTTTCGAGCCAGTGGTTGTAGACCTTTTCCCAGTGCGAGGGATAAAACTTGATGAGCTGTTCGCGAACGACCTGAAGGGCTTCTTCGGTCTTGGGGTATTTGAGGAACCACTGAACGCTGAGGCGCGGTTCGATCGGCACATCGGCGCGTTCGGAGAATCCGACATTGTTGTCGTAGGCTTCCTCGCGGATGAAGAGATCGCGCTCCTTGAGCATCTCGACCGATTTCTTGCGCGCTTCAAAGCGGTCCATGCCGTGCAACTCGGGTACTTCGGGACAATTGATCTTCGCGTTGGGCGTGAGGACGTCGATGATCGGCAGGTTATTGCGCTGGCCGATTTCAAAGTCTGCTTTGTCGTGGGCCGGAGTGACCTTGAGTACGCCGGTGCCGAATTTCGGATCGATGTGTTCGTCGGCGATGATCGGAATCTGCGCCTTCGGGAACGGACGCCAGACGTGCTTGCCGAGGAGTGCCTTGTAGCGTTCGTCCTCGGGGTGAACGGCGATGGCGGTATCGCCCATGAGCGTCTCGGGGCGGGTCGTGGCGATTTCGAGGAAACGGCCGGGTTCTTCGACCACTTCGTAACGCATGTAATAGAGGAAACTCTTTTGCGCTTTCGGAATCACTTCCTCGTCGGAGATGGCGGTCAGCGAACCGGGGCACCAGTTGACCATGCGCAGGTCGAGCTTGATGAGTCCCTTGTTGTAGAGATCGACGAAGACTTCCTGCACGGCCTTGGCGTAGCGGTCATCGAGGGTGAAGCGGAGGCGTTCCCAATCGCACGAACAGCCGAGTTTTTTAAGCTGCGTGATGATGATGCCGCCGTGTTTCTTCTGCCATTCCCAGACGCGGCGGAGGAATTCCTCGCGGCCGAGATCGTGTCGGGTGATCTTTTCGTTTTTGCGGAGATACTTTTCAACGGCGGTTTGCGTGGCGAGACCGGCGTGATCGGTGCCGGGCAGCCAGAGCGCTTCCTTGCCTTCCATGCGGGCCTTGCGAACGAGGATGTCCTGGAGGGTGTTGTTGAGAACGTGGCCCATGGTGAGCACGCCGGTGATGTTCGGCGGCGGGATGACGATGGAATAGTAGCCGTTCTTTTCACCCTTGGCTGAGCCGGGCGTGGCTTTGAAATTTCCCTTTTCCAGCCATGTGGAGTAAAGGCGGTCTTCGACCTGTTGCGGTTCGTAAGCTTTGGCGAGTTCGTGCATATCTTGAAAAAAGTTCGAGGTTCTAAGTACGAAGTATTGGCATTCAATACTCAATGAGCGGCTACCTTATCATCGAGTTTTCTTGTTTCTTCTTCAGTTTATTGGGTGCAGCGTCACGCTGCTTGATGAGTTTGTATTCGACGCTGTCTTGCAAGGCGCGCCAGGACGCTTCGATGATATCGTGGGAGACGCCGACCGTGGTCCACGTTTCGATGCCGTCGCTGGATTCGATCAGGACTCGTGTGCGCGCGGCGGTGCCGCTGTGGGTGTCGAGGATACGGACCTTATAGTCGGTCAGCTTGATATTCTGGATAGTGGGGTAATGCTCGCTCAGGGCGGTGCGCAACGCGGCGTCGAGGGCGTTGACCGGGCCGTCGCCTTCAGCCACGGTGTAGACCTTGTCGCCGTTGATGGAGAGCTTCACGGTCGCTTCGCAAGCGTCGAAGCCGTGCAGTTTGCTCTTGCGGATGGAGACGTGATATTCCTGAAGGTCGAAGAACGACTCGCGCTTTTGCAGCATGCGGCGCACGAGGAGTTCGAACGACGCGTCGGCGGCTTCGAATTCGTAGCCTTCCTTTTCGAGCTTCTTGATCGCGTCGAGGATCTTCTTTGTCTCGGGCGATTTCTCATCGATGCTGAGATTAAGCTGCTTGGCCTTGAGCATGACGTTGGTGCGGCCGGAGAGTTCGCCGACCAGGACGTGTTGCTTGTTGCCGACCAGTTCGGGCCGGATGTGCTCGTAGCTGTGGGAGATCTTGTTGATCGCGTTGACGTGGAGGCCACCCTTGTGCGCGAAGGCGGTGACGCCGACGAACGGCGCGCGGATGTTCGGGCGCTGGTTGGCCACTTCGTCGACGAAAAGCGAGAGGTCGCGTAATTGCCGCAGGCTCTGCTCCGGGACGACCGGGGTGCCGAGCTTGAGCTGGAGATTGGCCATGACGGAGATGAGATTGCAATTGCCGGTGCGTTCGCCGTAACCGTTGATCGTGCCCTGAACCTGAGCGGCTCCGGCGGCGACGGCGGCGAGAGCGTTGGCGACACCGAGACCGCAATCGTCGTGGGTGTGGATGCCGACCTTGGCTCCGGTCGATTCGATGGCGGCCTTGACGGCGGTGGTGATGCGCAGGACATCGGTCGGTAACGTGCCGCCGTTGGTGTCGCAAAGAACGATGTGCGAAGCGCCTGCTTCGGCCGCGGTGCGGTAACAGGAAAGGGCGTAGTCGGTGTTATCCTTGTAGCCGTCGAAGGAATGTTCGGCGTCGTAGATGACTTCGCGGCCCTTGGATCGGAGGTAACGCACCGTGTCGGCGATCATGGCGAGGTTTTCCTCGGGCGTGGTGCTGAGGACTTCGCGCACGTGCAGGAGCCAGGTTTTGCCGACGAGGGTGATGACGGGCGCGCCGCAATCCAGTAACGCGGCGACTTGCGGATCCTGATCGACTTTGATCTTGGCGCGGCGGGTGCTGCCGAAGGCGGAGAGCTTGGCGTTCTTGAACTTGAGCTTTTTGGCCAGAGCGAAAAATTCGATGTCCTTGTCGTTCGATCCCGGCCAGCCGCCCTCGATGTAATGGACGCCGAAAGCGTCGAGGCGCTGGGCAATGCGCAGTTTGTCCGCCACGGAGAAGTTGATGCCTTCGGCCTGGGAGCCGTCGCGCAATGTCGTGTCGTAGATGGTGACTGCGGTTTTCATGGATCGATCCTTAATGGGTGAAATGTCGAAATTACAGGTTTTTCATTGATTTGGAAAGGCTGCGGAATAATAAACCGCAGTCGGACGGGAAGGGGAGAAAGGCTCTGCCGCGGGTTAGGGCAACCGGCGGAGAGCCTAAATAATGACGACCGGAACCGAGAGCACGATGCCGACGGGCGCAGGGAAGGAGTTCCGGGTGAATTGCATGGAAGACAAGATAGCGTGTGCTGGGGAGAGTGTCAATGTCGTGGGCCGGGCGGCGTGTCAATGTACCCAGCTGCGTGAAGCGGAAAAGAAGTCCGGGGCTATTTCTGTGGCGGCTTGAGATTGCTAACCGTAGTGATCTGGCGGTTGAAAATGATGTGCTCGGTGCCGTCGAGACTTTCCAGTTTCACCACGCGCAGGCCAACCTCGCGGACGTAACCGGTCTTGTCGCCGATCTGCACGTAATCGCCCACCTGCAACTGATCCTCAAAGAGCAGGCCGAATCCGGTGATCATGTCCTGCACGAGCCCTTGCGAGCCAAAGCCGACGGCACCCGCGAGAATGGCGCTGCCGATGGTGAGGCTTTGTGCCGAGACGCCCCACACGGTGAGGATTTTCAACACGGCACCGATGGCCACGACGTAACGCGATACGCTCAGGAGAATGCTCTGGATGGTATCGATTTTCTTATGCTGCGTGAGATTGTGTGGATTGCGACGTTTGACGACGCGGCAGATTCCGCGAATGACCGATTCGATGACGAAATCGAGGATTAGTGCCAGCGCGACGATCAAAACCGTCTTCATTGCATTCTTCAGAATGAAGTCGATGAGGTGGGAGAGAAGCCGTTCGTAAGTCTCCAGTCGCAGCAGGCTTGCCGTAAAAGAGTTAGGCTCCAGAACCGTGGCGGAAGAGGAGGGAATTAATGGATTAGCTTGGCTTGTGGCGCTATTAAATATAATGTTATAGCAGTTTTGGACAAGGTTTGAGGCTTGCATGAGCTCCTATCGTGTCTCTAAATTAGTCCCTCTTATCCCTAACATTATACCTCACAGGAGAACATTTAGAATGAAAATTACAGTTGTTGGTGCGGGTTTCGTAGGCGCGACCACCGCGCAGCGCTTGGTTGAAAAGAATCTCGGCGACGTCGTTTTGCACGACATCGTTGAAGGCATGCCTCAGGGCAAGGCCCTCGACTTGATGCAGTCGGCCTGTATTGAAGGCTTCGACAGCTTCATCAAAGGCACGAACAATCCGGCCGACTACGAAGGTTCCGATGTCGTTGTCATCACCAGCGGATTGGCCCGTCAGCCCGGCATGAGCCGCGATGACCTTCTCGCCAAGAACGCCCAGATCGTCGGCGGCGTGGCTGAAAACGTCAAGAAGTACGCCCCCAACGCCATTGTCATCGTCGTGAGCAATCCGCTCGACGTCATGACCTACCTCGTTGCCGCCAAGACCGGTTTCGCCAAGAACAAAGTCATGGGCATGGCCGGCGTTCTCGACAGCGCCCGTTTCCGCTGGTTCATCGCCGAAGAACTCAACGTCTCGCCCCGCGACGTCGACGCCATGGTGCTCGGCGGTCACGGTGACGACATGGTTCCGCTCACCCGCTACTCGACCGTTTCCGGCATCAGCGTGGAAGCCCTCATTCCCAAGGACAAGCTCGACGCGATGGTCGTGCGCACCCGCAACGGCGGCGCCGAGATCGTCAAGCTCCTCCAAAAGGGCAGCGCCTACTACGCCCCGTCGGCTTCCGCCGTCCAGATGGTTCAGAGCATCGTCCGCGATGAAAAGCGCGTTCTCCCCGTTGCCGCTTATTGCGACGGTCAGTACGGCATCAAGGGCCAGTTCGTCGGCGTTCCCGCCATCCTCGGCAAGAACGGCGTCGAGAAGGT
>DBTH01000114.1:18809-19618 GCA_002306945.1 Methylacidiphilaceae bacterium UBA1321
TCGGCAAGAACGGCGTCGAGAAGGTTATCGAGCTCGAACTGAGCAAGGAAGAACTCGGCCAGCTCCAGGCTTCCGCCGGTCACGTTGCCAAGAGCGTCAGCTCCCTCGGCCTCTAAAACGCGATACGCTTCTCAAAAAAGCCCGTCTCCACATGGGGACGGGCTTTTTTTGTCGGATGTATTCCGTCATCGTCACAGAAATGTCACCTTTGATCCGTTGACATTCCGTGACGATCCGGTGAGTGTTTGCGGTATTATGGAACTGCGCCTGATTGAATCGACAAACGAATTCACCCACCTGGCTTTGGTTGGACGTCTCGACATAGCGGGAGTGGGTGCCATCGACACGAAATTCACCGGTTACACCTCGTCCCGCCAGAAGACGGCACTTGTGGATGTTTCCGCAGTGACGTTGATTTCTTCCCTGGGAATCCGTCTCCTGCTCAGCGCCGCCAAATCGCTCGAAGCTAACGGCGCGCGTCTGGTCCTCATCCATCCCCATCCGTCGATCCGCGAAGCCCTCAAGCTTTCCGCTATCGACCAGATCATTCCCATCGCCGAAAATAAAGACGACGCCCTCGGTCTCGCCAAGGCGTAGTCCGTTTCAGAGCAGATTCATCGGGTCGACATCGACGGTGACCTTGATGTCATCGGGCCACTGAGCATCGAGCAATAACGGCCTCAACGCGCGCGTGACCGGTAGCAATCGCGCGGCCCGCAGGAAAAGGTGGAAGCGGTATTGCTCGTTGATCTTGAAGGCCGGCAGCTTGCTCTGCTTGATCCACCGATAGACCGTCTTTTCCGAGACTT
>DBTH01000114.1:19820-27565 GCA_002306945.1 Methylacidiphilaceae bacterium UBA1321
GGCAATCGGCGCGGGTGCAGGGCCGGTTACCAGAACTTCCGGCCCCGCCAATTCCACAATTCGCTTGGTCGTTTGATCGGCCACATAGGAAGTCTTCTCCTCGCTGCGTCCGCGCCAGGTGATGAGAATGGCGCGCTGGTAGGGCGGATAATTCAGCGCTTTGCGGAATTCGAGTTCCTGATCGGCGAAACCGTCGTAGTCGTGATGCCGCGCGAATTGCACTGCCGGATGAAACGGCGTGCGGGTCTGCACATACACTTCGCCATGCACATCGCCGCGACCGCTGCGGCCCGACACCTGCATGAGCAATTGGAACACCCGTTCGCTGGAGCGGAAATCGGGCAATTGCAGCGCCGAATCGGCATTGACCACACCCACGCAGGTCACGTTGGGGAAATGCAGTCCTTTCGCAATCATTTGCGTGCCGACCAGAATATCGATCTCGCCCCTGGCAAAAGCGCCGAGGGTCTCCTGATACGAATTCTTGTTGCGCATCGTATCCGAATCCATGCGCACGATTCGCGCCGTGGGGAAAGTCGATTCGAGCACCTCCTCGATTTTCTCCGTGCCCGCGCCGCGCTGGCGGTAACTGTCGAACTGGCATTCCGGACACCGCGTCGGAGGCTCGGCCACGTAATCGCACAAGTGGCAGCGCAATTTGCCCCCGTTGCGGTGATAAGTCAGCGGCACGCTGCAACGCGGGCATTCCTCGACATGGCCGCATTGCGGACATTGGAGCGAAGTCGCATAGCCGCGGCGGTTGAGGAAAATGATCGTCTGTTCGTGTTTACCCAGCCGCTTGTCGACGGCTTCCGCCAGACTCGGCGCAATCAATGAAACTGTCTTCGCTTTTTTAAATTCCTGACGCAAATCGAGAACATGCGTCGTCGGCAATTGCTGCACCTCCACGCGATGGCGCAACGTGCAGAGCCGATACTTCTTGTCGCGCGCATTGAGGAACGATTCGAGAGAGGGCGTTGCCGAGCCGAGCAGAACCGGGATCGATTCGAGATGGCCGCGCATCACTGCCACGTCGCGCGCGTGATAGTGGGGCGATTCCTCCTGCTTGTACGAATTCTCGTGCTCCTCGTCGACGACGATCAATCCGAGATTGACCAGCGGTGCGAACACCGCCGAGCGCGCGCCGATGACGATCTGCGCCCGGCCTTCGCGGATTTGATGCCACTGGTCGTGACGTTCGCCCTGTGAAAGATGGCTGTGCAGGACAGCGATTCCCGCCTTGCGTCCCTGGAAACGGCGGCGGAACCGCTCGACAGTTTGCGGCGTCAGGGCGATTTCCGGCACCAGCACCAGCGCTGACTGGCCCGCGTCCAGCACGCGGTCGATCCCTTGTAAATAAACCTCCGTTTTTCCGCTGCCCGTCACGCCGAGCAAAAGAATCGCCTGCGGTTTCGGCTTGGCCCACTCTTCCATCAGTGCATCGAAAGCCACCTTCTGCTCCGCGTTGAAGAGCAACGGCTGGGTGGACGTTCCGGTCTGGGCCGAATGCGGATCGCGTTCCTGCCGCTCGGCGCTGATTGAAACGAGATTTTTCTGTGCCAGCCCGCGCCACACGGCGGGAGTGATTCCGGTTTGAGCGATGAGTTCGTGCAACCACGCGCCGCCCATTCCCTTCACATGTTCCCACGCCAGCTTTTGACTTTTTGCCCTCCCGAAATCCGGTTCCACGCCGCCGAGGGGTTGCACCCAGAGGCGTTCCTTGAAATGCGTTGCGCCGCCCCGGACGGCCTGTGGTAGCACCGTCTGCAATGCCGCTCCGAGCGGGGAGCAATAATAGAGGGACATCCATTGCGCCAATTCGATCAACGTCGGGGGGATGAACGCGCCCGTGCCGATGACCGCTTCGACCGCTTTCAACTTCTCGAATTCGCTCGTCTGGCGCAACTCCACCACGTAGCCGGTAATCGCACGCGCACCGAACGGCACGCGCACTTTCGACCCCAGCACCACTTCAGCGCGCATCGCCTCGGGAATGAAATAGTCGAAAGCCCGGTCGAGCGACAATTCGGGAACAACCCGGGCAATGGGAGAACTCATGGGGATTGATCCTACAGCCATGGATTGTCCCACCGCCACCGTTTTTTCAGACGGCTCACAACCCTGAAAATTTGCGTGGAAACTTGGGAAATAATCTCCAACTTAGAGGCATGAAGGCTGGCCGTAAAATTTTCTACTGGGTCATTCTCGTGATCCTCTTCCTGGCCCTCGTCAACGCCTTCCTCATCCTGCGGACTCCCGATGAGCACCGCTACGACGCCCATATCTCCAATGTCGTTCGTCTCAATCCGATCGATCCCCAGATTCTGCGGGCCGTCATTTGGCGGGAAAGCAATTTTGACCCCACCATCGTTGGCCGCGCCCAGGAACGCGGACTCATGCAGGTCACTCCCGGCGCCGGTCGCGAATGGGCCCAAAGCGCCAAGGTTCGCAATTTCCAGGAGGATGACCTCTTCGATCCCTACACCAATATCCGGGCCGGAGCCTGGTATCTCAACCGCGCCCTGCGCCGATATTCCGACCGGGACGATCCGCTCGCTTTCGCTTTGGCCGAATACAATGCAGGCCGCGTCAATGTCCGCCGCTGGATTGATCCCGACAATCCCTTGAGTCACGACGCTTTCCTCGACCGGATGGATTTCCCGACAACGAAGAAATACATTCTCTCGATTGAAAGACGTTACGAATTGTACAAGGCCGACGAACAACGTCCCGCCTGGTTGCGCTGGTGTTACAGCACCCTGCGCCGCTGGGGATTGACTCCGTTGACTTCCTACTTCTCCCGCTCGTCCCAGCAGAGTCAGGCCGCTTCGTCCCCTGCGGAATCCCAGCCCGCTTCCGTGAGCGCTCCCGCAAACGATCCGCAGCCACCGGTCGATTCGCCAGCGCCTACTTCACCGGCAATGTAGAATCGGTGGCGAACTCCATCGCTTCCTTCCACCACGTTGCGTCGGGATTGGAGGGCCAGCCATTGTGCGTCGAATCGGCAAAGAAAATCAGTTTTCTGGGGCCGGTCAAACTCTCGTACAAACGTTGCTGCAATTCCGTCGGAATGACTTCATCTCGTCCGTTGCATGCCACCACCACCGGCCCGCGAAACGTCGACAGATGTTTCACGCTGTCATAGCGATCCTTCAGCAACCACTTCACCGGTAGAAACGGATAGTGAGACTGCGCGACATGGGCCAGTTCATCCCACGGTGCGACTAAAACCAGACCGCGTACCGGGAGCGACGGGTCGGCCGCAGTGGCGGCCGCGACGCCGCATCCCAGTGATTCGGCAAAGAGATAAATCGGCCCCGCGTTGTCGTCCTCCAGAAGCCGGATCACTTCGCGCAAATCGGTCACGATGCTCTTTTCTCCCGAACTTCCCTCGCGCGCGCCGTAGCCGGGATATTCGTAGAGGAAGACCCGGAAGCCGAGGGGTTGGAGCGCTTTGACATAACCGAAGCGGTCGATGGCGCTTCCGGCGTTGCCGTGAACGACAATGACCGTCCCGTGCACCTGCTCTCGCGGCAAAATCTCCTGCGGTACAAATCCGCGATAGGCTTCCCCCGGCCACGGTTTCAAACCAACCGCCGCCGCCAGATTTTTTGCGTCTTCAATCGTGTATTGAGCCGGATAATAGAGAAGTCTGTTCTGAAATAAATAGGCCATCGCGACCAGCACGGCATAAAAGATTGCCATGCTGGCAAGCCAGCCTTTTATCTTCTGCAAGAATGTCTTCACGGATACGACACGACGCCGGTCGAGCTTCCTCAGCCTTTGAGGATCGCCACGCTCGCGCTGGTACCCAGACGCGAAGCGCCCGCCGCCAGGAGACTCTCGGCCGCAGCGCGGTCACGAATGCCGCCTGAAGCTTTCACGCCGAATTCGCAACCGACCGCCTTGCGAATGATCGACACGGCGTGGCTGGTTGCGCCGGATTTGGCGAATCCCGTGGAAGTCTTCACAAATTGGGCTCCTCCGTTTTTCACCCGGCGGCTGGCCTCGGCGATCTGATCGTCATTGAGTTGGCAGATTTCGATGATGATCTTGACGAGGCGGCCTTTGGCTGCCGAAACGATTTCGTGTGTCTCGTGCTGGACGAAATCCCAGTGGCCTTCGAGCGCTGCGGCCGTGTTCATGACAACGTCGAGTTCGTCCGCGCCCGCGTCAACGGCGGCGGCCGCTGCGGTCTGCTTCATCTTCGAGAGGCCGGTGCCGAGGGGGAAATCGACAACCGTGGCGATCTTGACCTCGCTTCCGGTCAGCAATTTCTTTGCGGTTGGCACCCAGTACGGATTGACGCAGACGGCGTGAAAACTGTGCTCGCGCGCTTCACGACAAAGAGCCGTTATATCGGTGATTGTCGCCGTGGGGGTGAGGAGTGTGTGATCGATGAGGGACGCAATATTCTCGGTAAGAGTGTTGGTGGTTGTCATCTGTCCTCATTACAGGCGAACAATTCTCCAAGGGAAAGCTCTAAAATTGGAGGGTTCTGCCCATCGAATTTTCTGCCAAAGTATCCCTCACGTTTAGGGGGCTGTGCTCCCTAAAGGCTTGGCGGTGGCGTGCCAGGCTTCAGCCTGGGCATTGGCTTTTGTGACCGATTCGACGAAGTCGGTGTAAGGTTCATCCTGAATGGTTACGAGGCCGTAGTTGGAATCCTCGCCGTCGAAACGTCCTTCACGCGGCTCGTCGACGCCTTTGAACCAGTGATAGCCGACGACGTAGGGATTTTCCATCAAGGCGCGGATATAGTTATCGTAGGCGGCGCCGCGTTCCTTTTGCGTTTTCACCATGGGGCCAGCGCCTTTCGTATTGGGCAGGCCGGAGTCGATCGAGCGGAAAGCGAATTCTCCGATGAGCAGCGGTTTGCCGAAAACGGAATAAGTGGAGACCGTGTGGCGCGGATCGCTTTCGTAGCAGTTGAAGGAGACGACATCGGACCAACGCGCGGCGGCATCAATGACCGGTTGTGCGGGGATGACGGCGAAGCGGGAACCGAAGGCCATGTGGTGGGGCGCGGCGGCGTGAACGGCCTGGGCGGTGATGCGAAAATAATTCTCCGCGACCTGGCTGAGAAAGGCGTCGCAATCGGCTTTATAGCGCACGCGGTTTTTGTCGTTGTCGCCGGAGGTCGCGGCAACGCTTTGGTTTTGCTTGCCGGTTTTGGGCGGGTACGGATTTTTGATTTCCTTGGCGGTGGCCAATTCATCGAAGGAGGGGAAGGCGGTTTTCCAGACGGTGTTGAAATCCTTGATGGAGGCGTAGCGCTGTTTCAGGAGAGCGAGGGCAGCCTGTCGTCCGGGGGCGTTGGCGGGGAGATTCAGAAAACTGACGAGAAGTTCGTCGGGCGTGCGCCAATCCGGTCCCCAGCGCAGTTCGTTGTCGGTGAACCAGCCGAGGATCATGGGATCGTTGGCGTAGGGAGCGCAGGCGTCCTGGGCGATTTTGCGGACGGTGGATTCGAATTGCGGATCGAAGACGTCGGGGAAGACGCCGTGAAGCCAGGCGTTGGCTCCGGCATGACTGCGAGCAACGTATTCGGAGGCGAGATTGAGGATCGGAGTGCGGGCGAGACGCTGGCCATCAATGGAGACGTCGGCGAATTCCTTTTGCGACCAGGCGCCGTAAGTGTTGAAGTTCCAGCCGAGGAGTCGGGTGGTGAAAGCCTTGGCCCATTGGGGAATGCCGCCGTATTTCGACTGGGCAAGTTCGCCGTAATGGGAAGGGCCGGTGCCGCGGATTTTATCGGGCGCGAAGACGACCGCGCAGACGCCTTTGGAGATGAATCGTTTGCCGTCGGGGGTGATCAGCCACCAGCGGCCCTCCTGTTTCTCGGCGTGGAAATAACCGGTCGCTTCGCCATGAACCGGTTCGACGCAGGGGAAGAGGCTGGCAATCAGGAGCACGATCAGAGGGAAAAACGGAAGGTGACGCATGGTGATTCCTGCATAACAGTTCGCGGGAAAAATCACAAGGTACAATGCCGACCGTGTTGCCGGTCAGTAAAGGGGGGGGCGCGAAAACTAAAGCGTTTTCAATTGTCCTGCACACGGTACGGGTAAAAGAAGTCAAAACTCAAAGGTCAAAAGTAAAAGCTATAGGTGAAAAGCGCAAAAGTGCCGGCAGTTGTAGTCTTCAGCTCATCCATTCACTCCCGAGAGAGAACTTTTAATTTTTGAGTTTTACTTCAGAGCGCAACTTCAGGCGGCGCGCGGTACTTCAAGGGGATCAGGGATCGCGCGTTTTATTTGTGGCGGCGGAGGGATGCAACAGCGCATGCGCCTGGGTGAGGGCCTGGATCAATTGCGCGGGGTTCATCGGTTTGGTGAGGAAGTTGTCCATGCCGGCGGAATAGGACAGGTCGCGGTCGTTTTGCAGGACGCTGGCGGTCAGGGCGATGATCTGGATGTGTTTGTTTTTCCGCAGGGAAGGGATGGAGGTGGTTTGTTCGAGGTGGCGGATGTTGCGGGTGGCTTCGTAGCCGTCCATCTCGGGCATGCTGACGTCCATGAGGATGACGTCGTAGGGACGGCGTTTGACGGCTTCGACGGTTTCCAGGCCGCTGGCAACGGCGTCGGCGCGGTAACCGAATTTGCTGAGCATGAGGAGGGCGACGCGCTGGTTGATGGGATTGTCTTCGGCCAGGAGGATGCGCAACGGGTATTGGGTGGCGAATTCTTCCGAGTAGATGCGCGTGGGAGAAGGATTGTTTTCGATTTTGGACGGAGGGGACGGGGTTGCTTCGGCGGGGTGTTTGCGGAAAATCTGGAGAACGGCGTTGCGGAGGTCTTCCTGATGGAGGGGTTTGGTGAGGACGGCGTCGAATGCCTCGGCCAGTTCGCTGCGGGAGAGATTTCCATGTCCGGCAGAGGTGAGCAGGATCATCGGGAGATGTTCATTGGAGCAGGTCGAACGGATTTTGAGGGCGAGTTGGACTCCGTCCATTTCGGGCATGTGCATGTCGATGATGGCGAGGTCGAAGGTCTTGTTCGGGGTGAGGAGTTGAATGGCTTCGTTGGGGCCTTCGGCCAATTCGGGGAGCATGTTCCAGTGTTGTGTCTGGCATTGGAGGGCGCGGCGGTTGGTGGCGTTGTCGTCGACGATAAGGAGGCGTTTGTCCTGGAGGAGGGCGTTGTCCTGTTGGTGCTGTTTGCCGTGTGTGGCGGAGGCGGGTTCGGTCTGGGTGTCGATGGTGAAATAGAAGGTGGAGCCGAAGCCGGGCTGGCTTTTGACGCCGATGGTGCCACCCATGAGTTCGACCAGTCTTTTGCAGATGGCCAGGCCGAGGCCGGTGCCACCGTAGCGGCGGGTGGTGGAGGAATCGGCCTGGCTGAAGGCCTTGAAGAGGCGGGGGAGTTTTTCGGCGGCGATACCGATGCCGGTGTCGCGCACGCTGAAATGGAGTTGAACGGAGCGGTCGCCTTTTTCGAGGATATGTTTGATTTCGGTGGTGGCGTCGGAGGGCGGGCTGACAGTCACGATGACTTCGCCGCGGTCGGTGAATTTGACGGCGTTGCCGACGAGGTTGACCAGGATCTGGCGTAGGCGGGAGACGTCGCCGACGATCCACTCGGGCACGCCTTCCTCGACCAGACAGGTCAGTTCGATGTTCTTGGCGATGGCGGATTGGGACACGAGGTCGAGGACTTCCTCGACGCAACGGCGCACGGAGAAGGGGTGCTTGTCGAGATCCATGCGTTCGGCCTCGATCTTGGAGAAATCGAGGATATCGTTGA
>DBTH01000114.1:27807-27951 GCA_002306945.1 Methylacidiphilaceae bacterium UBA1321
TGGAGAAATCGAGGATGTCGTTGACCAGCATCAGGAGGGAGTCGCCGCTGGCGCGGATGGTCTCGGTGAATTCCTTTTGTTCGGAATTGAGCGGGGTGTCGAGCAGGAGGTTGGTGAATCCGATGATGCCGTTCATCGGAGTGC
>DBTH01000114.1:28241-28528 GCA_002306945.1 Methylacidiphilaceae bacterium UBA1321
AATTCGCTCTTGGCGCGGTTGGCGGTTTCGGCTTCGTTTTTGGCGCGGAGGTAATCGGCGGTGCGTTCCTCGACCATGTCCTTGAGTCGTTCATTGAAGGCGCTGATCTCGTCGGTGAGCTGGAGGCTTTCGATGCGGCTGGAAGCGGAGGTGAGGATGAGGGAGATGAGGTCGAGAGAAAGATCGGAATGGTTGTTGCTTTGCGGGGGGAGCACGGCCATGAACATGCCGAAGGTGCCGTGGCGGGTGCCGATTTGATGGAGCAGCAGGCGGGAACCGTCGAGCTT
>DBTH01000114.1:28772-30721 GCA_002306945.1 Methylacidiphilaceae bacterium UBA1321
CAGGCGGGAACCGTCGAGCTTGGAGTGAACAAGGGTGGGGTGGAACTGTTTGATGACCCAGCCGAAGGTGCCTGCCTCGATCTCGGAGAGCATCATTTGCTCCAGTCGCTTGAAGGAGTCGGGGGGTGAGGCGATGGACAGGTCGAAGCAGGCGTCCTCGGGGTGGACGAGGCAGAAGCCCATCGATTCGAACTTGAGGATGCGCTCGATCTGGTAACGGGCCAGGTCGATGACGTCGAGGAGCGATTCAGATTCGAGGAGTGAACGTTGGAATTCCTCCAGCGAGGCGATGTCGACAAGGGTCTGCTGATAGAGACGCAACACGACGTCGCAGTCGCTGCCATGCCGGGCAGGGCATTGACCGTCGATGCGGGGCTCCTGTGGAAGGGGGGACTGTTCGGCCATTGAGTGGGGCGGGGACGTTACCGTTACCGGGCAGTGAGAATACGGGTGACATCCACCATTTGTCGGTCCAGTTCCTCGATGATGAGAGGCAGGGCCCCGGACTTAATGCCGAGCCGGTTCCAGGCATCGGGGGAAAGCGGGGGGACTTTGGCGGCGCCGCTGGTGCCCAGTCCCAGGGCGTTGACGATCACATCGGCGACGTGGACGATGGAGGATTCGATGAGCGAGGATTGCGCGACGCCGGGTTGGTGGTGGCAATGGACGGCTTCGCTGACCCCACGCGGCAACATCCATTTTTGCAGGATACGTCCGCCGACTTCGGCGTGGTCGCAGCCGAATATTTCCCGTTCGACGCGGTATTCGAGTTCGCCGGTTTCGCGGCAGCGTTCGAGCACTTCCTCCGAGGTCCGGGGCTGGCTGACGAACATGAGCAATCTTCCGATGTCGTGCAGCAGGCCGATGAGGAAGAATTTTTCGGTCTTGTGCTCGCGCCGTTCGGCGGCCAACAGGCGGGAGCAGACTCCGCAGCCGATGCTGTGTTTCCAAAACGAATTGGTCGTGACCAGTTCGGAATCCATGCCCTTGAAGACATCAATGACGAAAGTGGCCAGGGCCAGGTCGCGGGTTTGTTGCAGGCCGATCAGGGTGATGGCATCGCCGATGTTATCGACCGAGGTGGGGAATCCGTAGAAGGAGCTGTTGGCCAGGCGCATGAGGCGCGCGGCCAGACACTGGTCGTTGCTGATGATGCGGCCGATGGTGGTCGTAGTGGAACGCGGGTCGTTGATGGCTTCCTTCAGATCGAAGTAGATCGTGGGCAGGGAAGGCAGGTCGTTGGAGCGGGTCAGGAAATCGTCGAGGAACATTTGCATGGCGGGTTTCCTCTCCGGTTACGGGTGACTGAGTTCCCGTGCGTGTCGGCGGACGCAAATACGCAGCAGTTCATCCACGGCGGGATGTTCCAGGTTGTTGTGGCTGAATTTTTCCAGGACTTCCGTCCGCGCCTTGTTCAGGAGTGCGGGATCGCAAAAATCCGGGTGCGGATCGGACTCGGTTTCCTGTCCGATGCCTTCGGCCTGGACGTCGACCACTCCCCACGATTTGAGGACGCGGATGTGTCGCTCGGAGATTTCCACTCCCTTTTTGATCAATAATTGTCCGTGCGAATTTTTGACATCCGCCGCAAGGATCAAACCAGGTTTAAGCGATTGAACGTCGATCTGAATCATGGCCCACCTTATAGGGCTATCGGCATGATTTACCCTGGACTGAGGGGAAAAAGCCTGGAAGGGTTGTAATTTTGAGTCGACAAAATAATCTCCTTTTTAAGCGTAAATCGCTTTGTAAAAAAGAGATGTAAAGTATCGCGATAACGGTCGGATTCTTAGCCGTATCTATTCAAAACATCATGCTTGGGATTGAGAATTTCCCAGGCTAAGGCGAGGCGCAAGGAGGGAGTTTATTGCTCATCAATAAGTGACCGACGCGCAACGAAGCCTTAGAGCCTTTTCCATTTAAATAGTCGCAAATTTGCAAGGCCAAAG
>DBTH01000136.1:0-20661 GCA_002306945.1 Methylacidiphilaceae bacterium UBA1321
GACCTGTTCGGCCCGTTCCCGCGCGACAAGGCGCATCCGTTGATTGACAGGAATTTCCCGTGGCGGTGCTTCAAAAAGCGTCAGGGCCAATAATTCCGAGATCTTGCTCTGATACCAGAGCATGCGGGCCGCTTTTGTGACCGGCGGATGACAGAGCGTGCGGACCAGTTGTTCCATGGAAGCAGTCATCGTCTTGACGGTTCCAACCACGCCGCTCCGGTCTTTCCCTTCCAACCATGCCTGCAGCGGCGACAGGAGCCATTCCTCAAGGCCGGTCAATTGCCGCTCCAGATATCCGCGGGAACATTCGACGGTGACGAAGGCGTGCACATGCCCTCCGGCTCGCATCGCCCGCAGTGATTGGGCGTTTTCCCCTGCCCCGTAAAATCCCAGAGTTTGGTTGCGAAAAACCGCCGTCCGCTTCTGCAAGGTCACCTGCCCCAGACCGCATTGATTCAAGCAAAGCTCGAAGCTCCCCTCGTGGAAACTTCTGCCCCAGTCAATCTCCTCATGAGCTTCAAACGCATGCCGTTCGATACTGACTCCCAACTGTGCAAAATTGCCATGCAGCTGTTTCCACCCCTGCGAAACCGACTTCCACGCACCACGTTCCACTTGGTCGCCTGCCAACGCAGCCAATTCTTCACCCGGCAGCACGCCGTTGAATTCCGTTTCCACCCGCGGTTTCCCCATGGCTTTCGGATTTTTCATCGTTTGACCATCGCCCCCCGATTGTCCGAAACCAGATCGAGCCGAAAGCGCACCGGTATCGAGAGAATCGACCCCACCGGACGTGAGCCCGACGCGGCGGGAATAAACTTCCATTGATTCACCGCCCGGACAGCCGTCTCGTCCAATATCTTGAAGCCGCTGCCGCTTTCCACTTCGACAAAACTCACGCGCCCCCGTTCCGTCACCCCGACCCGCAACAACACGACGCCGGATTGCCCCTTCAACCGCGCTTCCTCGGGATAAGCGGGCGGAATATTATTCAGCGCGTCGGGTCGAGCGGCGCTCGGCACGCCATCGCCCGAATGAGCCGACACCGGCGCGCCCCCCTTTCCGGCAGGATCGTCCGATGCCCGTCCTTTTCGCAACGACCGCTCGGCGACACTCATCGACACCGCACGCTGAATACCCGCTCCTGTAGAAACTTTCTTCACGACAACTGGCTCGTCCGGCATCGAACCGGAAACAACTGGCACAGGCGCGGCAGGCGGCATCAAGGGCATTTCGTTCTCCATCGGCACAGGATCACCAGTCATGCCGTCAGCCGAAGCGATGAGATTCACCTCCGTACTCGAACGCCCCGGATTCAATTCATACTGCGCCCGTTGAAAAAGAAAAATTCCACTGCCAAAAATCAGGACCGCGTGAAGGCCGAATGAAATCCAGAGCCATGGCGAACCGAAAAATATCAGTCGAATGAAAGAGAACAGACTCATGGCTTGCGGGTGGTTTCAATGGATACCTTGGTGATTCCGAGCCGCCTCGTTTCGTCGAGAACCGCGACAACCGACTCGAAATTCGCACGCGCGTCGCCATTGATGAAAACACGTAATTCGGGCTCCCTGCCGTGCCTTTCGCGCAACCGCTGGACAACCTCCTCCAACGTGATCAATTCCTTGTCGAAGTAGTAATCCCCCAGTTCCGAAACCGTGATGGCAACATAACTTTTTCGTTCCAACGCAACGCCGGACGCCGCCGCCGGTAGACGGACGGGAATCCCCTGATTTCTCACCATGGAGAGGGACACCATCACGAAGGTCGCCAACAGGAAAAACATAATATCGATCAGTGGTATGATCTCGATGCGGGCCCGTCGCGTGATCGCTGGAACCGGGATTCTCATTTCAACACTCCACCCCGCAACGCGCAATCGGCATGGCATTTTGTCAGCAACAATTCGAGTTGCGTCGTCGCGTCCTCGATTTCATGCCGCGCCTCTTCGAGCCGCGCATTGAGGTAATTGAACGGCAGCAGTGCCGTGATCGCAATCCCCAGTCCGAACGCCGTCGCTATCAACGCTTCGGCAATCCCGCCCGTGATCACCGCCGGAGCGCCGAGTTCCTGATTTCCCAACAGGCCGAAGGAGTGAATCATTCCAGTAATCGTCCCCAGTAATCCCAACAGCGGAGCCAAGGTAATCACCGTATCGAGAATCGAAAGGCCGTGACTGAACCGCTTCAACTCGCGCCCCGCCGAACGCAGCACCGCCTGCGAAAGGGACGTGTTGCGATTTTGCAACGCCGCTGTCAACGTCCGCGCGACAAAATCTGAACTCCCCTCGCCCAGAACCAAAGCCGATTCAATATCGTCCCGTTCCACCTCGGACAATATCTCCGCCACCACCTCCGGCGTCCGGCGGCGACGTTCCTGACAGATGAACCACAGGCGCTCCAGGGCGACGGCCAATGCCACAACCGATGTCAGCAAGAGTGGCCACATGATCGGCCCACCTTTTAGAAATAAGTCGATGATCATACGCATAGATTAGATAAACTAACAGGACTTGTTATGTTTGTTTATAGCAACGAACCACCAACCCCGCTTTGGTTCGCTTGCTTTTTTTTGGCGATTCATTGCTCTCTCATCGCCGCGCATCACTGCTACAACGCGACAATCAGTGGACAATGGCGCGTGGGATGCCGTTCCACCCGAACCCGGCAATCAAAAGTCCATTCGATCTTCTCCGGGGTGAAAACCGATTCCGGAGTTCCCTCGGCAGACGGCTTGCCTGCCCGAAGCAACAGCACCCGGTCCGCGTACATCGCCGCGAGATTCAAATCATGGAGCACCGCCAAAACGCCCACACCCTGCCGGGTCAACTGTCGCGCCAATTCCAGACACCGATGTTGATGCGTCATGTCCAGACTCGAAACCGGCTCGTCGAGCAGCAAAAAACGTGACCCTTCCGTTCCAGCCAGTTGTGCCAGAACGCGAGCCCAATGCACGCGTTGTTGTTCACCGCCGGAGAGGGTCAGATAATTCCGCCGCGCCAAATGCGCTATATCGGCCTGCCGCATCGCCTCGCGCGCCAATTTCCTGTCGCGTTCCGATTCGACTCCGGCTACATGCGGCGCGCGGCCCATCATCACCACTTCCTCAACGGCAAAAGGAAACGCCAGGGACGACGACTGCGGCAGCACCGCCCGTTGGCGGGCCAATTCGATGGGCGCCCAATCCCCCATCGGACGACCGCGCAACCGCACCTCCCCGGCATTGGGAATCCGTTCACCTGCCAACGTCTTCAACAGCGTGCTCTTGCCCGCGCCGTTCGCCCCGAGAACCGCCAACATTTCGCCCGCCGCCAACCGGCAGCTCACTTTTTCCAGCAGGCATTTGCCCCCAACAGCCACCGTCGCATTTTCCAGACAAAGTGAATTCTCCTCCCGGTGGTTCACAAGCCCCCCCGTTCCCGACGTAAAATCCAGAGAAAAAACGGCGCTCCCAGCAACGCCGTGACCACTCCTATCGGCAACTCCGCCGGAACGACCACCAACCGCGCCACAAGATCGGCCGCTCCGATCAGCGCTGCCCCAATCAACGCCGCGCACGGCAGCAAACGCCGGTAATCCGGCCCGAGCCACAGACGAACCAAATGCGGAGCCACCAATCCGACAAAGCCGATGATTCCGACAAAGGACACCGCCACGCCTACAATGAGCGCCGCCGAAAGAACGATCCGACGCTTGAGCGATTCCACATCAATCCCGAGATGTCCCGCCTCCGCCTCGCCCAACAGCAGGACATTGAGCGCACGCGCCTGACGCAGCAGATACAACGCAGGCACCAACGTGAAAATTCCCAATATCCCCACCATCGACCACGTCATGCCGCCAAGGCTTCCCAGACTCCAGAATGTGATATTGCGCAATTGCGCATCGTTGGCCACGAAAGTGAGAATGCCGATTCCCGCGCCACAAAGGGAATTGAGCGCGATCCCCGCCAACAACATGGTCGATACCTGCGTGCAGCCCTCCTGCCGCGACAAACGCCAGACCAGGCTCACGAGTAAAAAGCCCCCCGCAAACGAGGCCAGCGGGACAGCAAATAAATTCCAGTCGGGAGAAACTCGCCGCAAAAATGCATCCCCCACGACCAGGCACGACACCGACGACAATGCCGCGCCGCTGGAAACCCCGATCAGGGTCGGATCGGCCAGTGGATTGCGGAACAATCCCTGCAACACCGCGCCCCCCAACGCCAGTCCAGCGCCGACAAAAACTCCGCAAAGAACGCGTGGCATCCGGATCGTCCACAATAACGCCGCATCACCGGCCTCATACGACACGGGCAATCGAATCCCCAGCGGCTGACCCAGGATAGCGCCGACCTGGCCCAAACTCATGTGCACCGCTCCCAGCGACAAAGACGTCAGACCGATCGCCAAAACCAGCGCAACCGAGACCGGCAGCGCCCCGTTTCCGTGGAAAAAGGACTTCACTCAATCGCCCGCCGTTTTTTCTCCAACCCAGCGCTCCGCCAATGCCGGATGTAACGCCCCCGCCAATTGTTCCACCGCATCGGCCAGCCGCGGCCCGAATCCGAGCAGGAGCAAATCGTCCAGCGCCACGATCCGGCGATTCCGCCCCGCCGGAGTCAATGACACACCCGGTTGCCGGAACAACCCGTCGACCCCGCCGAGACTTTCCAATCCCCGATTCGGAATCAAAATCACCTCCGGCGCGGCAGCGGCCAGAGCCTCCGGTGTCATCGGCTTGTACCCGTCGTAACCGCTCACCGCATTCACCCCTCCGGCCAGAGCGATCATCGCATCGGCCGCCGTGTCGGCACCGGCGATATTCATCGTTCCCGCTCCCCGCGCATAGACAAAAAGAACCTTGGGCCGCACAAGATTCGCTCCCAGCAACGCCTTCACGCGCGCCATCCGCCGGTCGAGTTCCGCGCACAACGCCCGCCCTTCCGCCTCCCGGTCGAGTGCCTTGGCCAAAACCGTAATCTTCACCCTCGCGCCTTCCACCGAATGTTGTGCCGGAGCCTCGACATAAGGAATCCCCGACGCCTTCAATTGCGCCACCACCTGCGGCGGCCCCGCCTCGGTCGAAGCGACAATCCGTGTCGGTCTCAAACTCAGAACCCCTTCCGTTGAAAGCGAACGCTGATAACCGACCTGCGGCAATTTCGTTACCGCCTCCGGATACACGCTCGACGAATCGACCGCCACCACTTCCGAACCGCGCCCCAGCGCAAAGACAATCTCCGTCACTGGCCCGCCAATGGCGACAATCCGCTCCCTCTTCTCCGCAGAGACCGCAATCATCGGAAAGAAGGACAGCGCCGCGAGCCATCCACCCCATCGCATCCATTTCATAATCAGGACAACCGGGGAAGATTCAAAACAAGATTGCGCCACGCCTCATCCTCGACCTGACCGGGTTTGCGTTTGCCGAAGAATAACGCCACGTTGCCGCCCTCCCGGTCATAAAGTTCCATCGACGTCACAAAGCCGTCGCCCGTCACCTTCCGAACGACCCAGGCGCTGACAATACCGGGTTCGTACAGGTGAAGATTGAAATCGTCGTCAAGGACGTTCAACCACTCCGCGCCGAACGGCTTGATGTTATTCACCAATCCGGTGTGAATCTGGATGCAACCCGCGTTGCCGACGAAAATCATGATCGGCGTTCGCGTCCCCGCCGCCCGCTCCAGCAACGCCTTCGTCACTCCCAACTCCACCCGCCACGCATACCCCTCCGGGGCCAGCCGCAAAGCCTGTTCGCGGGAAACACCGAACTTCTTCGTCAGACCGAAAAATTCGTGCGTGTCTTTCGTCGACTTCCACCCCACGTGGAAACCGCTCACATCGATCTCGCTATCCGGCTTTTCGGGAGCGGCTTTTTCCACCGGGCCGGTCACCTGCGCCGCCGACTGATCCGGCGAGACGTACGACTTCACCAATTCCTCATAGACAGAAGGATGACTTCCTTCCGTCAAAAAAAGTTTGAAGACCGCGGTTCCGTCAAAATCAAAAAATTGCAGACTGTGCTTGAGCCGCTTCTCCCGATCCCGTTCCAGCACGGCAAACCCGGCGTGCCAATGGCTCATGAACAACCGCAGATCGATGTCGGTTCCGACTACCTGCCCCATTCCGCTAAAAAACGCAATCTCCGTGGAAAAAACTCCATAACGCTCGTGCACGGCCGAATCGTTCCGCGTCAGGCACATCACCCGGCCCAAGCGCGGGAATTCCCGTATCAGCGCCGTCCAATCGCCCGCCAGTCGCGTGACCGTATCACCGCAGCCGGTGGCGAGCAATTCCACCTCGCTCACACCGAGTTCGCGCGCTGCATCCCGGATGCGCAGTTTCGGATTCCTCGCCAACAGATCATTCCAGCGCTGTTTCAGGTTATCATTGAGTTCGGTTTTCATGGCATGTTCCTTGGGTTGTAGTTTGGACTAAAAAGTAATGCTGACGCTGCCGCGCACGGTGAAGCCGGGTTGAGTAAAGAGATCGACCTGATTGACCAGCGAAGTAGCCCCCGACGGTGCATTGCCGGTCGAATCAATTCCGCGCACATCCTGCCAGACCCAATACTTCTCGTTGGTGAGATTATAGAGTCCGAGCGTCACCTTCGCATGCGGCGCGACGTTGACCCAGCCAATCAGATCGATGGTGTTGTATTGCGGCGGACGGAATTGCGTCGGCATCGTCTCCGAGATCGAGCTCTTCGCACCCACAAACGTATTGCGCAACTCGACGCCGAATTTTTTATTCGTATAGCGCAACCCGCTCATCAACTTCCATGGATCGACAGAATCCAGCGGCTGATCATTCTCCAGATCCTGCCCCCACGCAAACGCCGTTCCGAAGAGGAACGACACCCCTTCCAGGCCCGGATTATAAACTCCAAGCGGCCACTCCGTATTCAACGTCGTGCCGAAAATCTGCGCCTCGCTGATATTGGTCGACTGGAAGATGCTTTGCCCCGAGCCGTTCGTTCCCACGTAGGTCTGCTGGTTGATGAAATCCCGGTAATAATTGTAGTAACCGGCCAGACTCGACTTCACGAACGGATAATCGAACCGGACGCCTGTCTCGAAATTATAACTCGTCTCCGACTTGAGATTCGGATTGGGAGTGACCACGTAATTCTCGGTAAAATTATTGAACACCGCGTTCAACTCTTCCGTCGTCGGCGAGCGGAATCCCTGCGCGAACTGGCTGTAAACCGTAATCTCCTTCTCAGGGCGGCCGATCAACGCCAGCTTCGGCGAAAGCGACCACTCGTTGTAGCCGACACCGTTTTCACCCGTCACCTTCGTGTAAGACTCGTCGTTGTCGACCGAGAGATCGTAGTAATCCAGACGCAAGCCCGGCACGACCGAGAAAACCTTTTCCGCTCCCAGATCGATTTCATCCTGCGCGTACAACCCGAACCGCAACACGTCCGAATCGGGGATTTCCTTGTACGGCATGAAATACGGGCCGAAGGTGCTCGGTCGCGTGCCGAAACTCGACGATGTCGCGCCGGTGCCCAGATCGGTAAGCAACCCGTCCACGTTGCGCTCCAGATGCGAAAGAGAGACGTCGGTTCCATAAGTCATCAGATGCGCCCACGCCCCCGTCTCAAAGCGCTTCTCGAACTGGATCGAACCGCCGCCGATATTGTCGATATAATCCCGGTGAAATTGCCGCAGATAGGGAGTGGTTCCGTTGCGAACATAACGCTCGTCGGTCTCCTCGGTATTTTCCGTCGGCTGATAATAACCCTGCCAGGTGAACGCGTCAAAAACCGGCGTCTCCTCCGGTCGCTCAAAACGGTGACTCACACTCGCCCGCCAGCGCTCGGAGGAAGTGTCCTGCAAGACCGAACTGCGGTTGATATTGACCCCGCCGTTGGTGTAGGAACCGAGTTGGTTGTTCAACGCCGCATTCGTGTCGCGGTCGAAATACTCTCCCGTGAAGACCAGCCGGTTGAACTCGTTCGCCTGCCAGGCCACTTTTCCGAGAGCGTTATTGCTGCCGTAATTGAGCGGATTCGCCCCATAACTTCCCATGTTCTGCGTCTCGTTGCCGTCCCGCCGCGTGAATAGTCCGAGAATCTGCACGTCATTTCCGGCGCGCACGGCGGCTGTGGCCGTCTCGGCAAATTCCATGCTCGCGCTGTCGAAAGCCGAAGTGGCATCGAAATAGTACGGTTCCTTTTTCCCGGTCAAAAAGTCGGACGGATCTTTCGTGATATAAGTCACCACGCCGCCAATCGCATCACTGCCGTAGAGACTCGACGCCGAGCCCTTCAAAATCTCCACCCGCTTGAGCGAACTCAAGTCCTGATAATTCCGCCCGAGACTATAGGTTCCGCCGAACGTATATTGATCGGCCTGCCGGATGCCATCGGTCTGAATGAGAATGCGGTTGCCGTCGATACCGCGGATCGTGTACCCCTGCAAACCGGCGGCACTGCGTCCACCCGCGCCCTTGCCACCCACATTGTTCGTCGTGCTGACATCGAGATCGTCCGAGACGAGATCGCGATAGTTCGGCGCCAATTCCATCTGCGCGCCTCCCGCCGCATAAGTGGAAACGCTGCCCGCAACATCCCGCTTCGCCTTCTCCGTGCGCGTGGCCGTGACCACCACCTCGTCCACCCGCGTCGGTTTGGCGATGCCTTCGTTCAGGACGGGCGTTCTCGCCTTCTGCGCCGCAGCTTGTTCACTCGCGGAAGGTTGCGCCGTAACGACACCCTCGTCCTCCTGTTGTTGCCGATCCGGTTTCTCGCCAGCGGCGTGCGCGACGGCTAAAAAATTTAATACCATGAAAGCCCCGGCTGCCGGGAGCACGAGATGCCCAAAAATCGATCCTCTCCGCGCTGAAATGATTTTCATCATGCAGCGGAGTATTCCAGAGTTTGGAAATTTCTGCTTTGGCTGGATTGCTATTTGTTTTCGTTCGCTTGCAGGCCAGACACTGAAAACAGAAAACTCCGAACCGAAAACTTTTCGCTTCCCTATTTCCCGAGATACTTGTCCTTGAGATCCTGCGACAAGTCGGAATTGGAGAGCCAGGACTTGGCCTCGTCGGGATTGGAACGAATCCAGGACGACAACACGCGGTTCTGACTGTCCGAGCGGGTCTTCTCGTCGGAAATGCTGCCTGCCCACTTGATCGCGTTCTCGGGGTCCTTATCGACCACGCGCGACGCGAACGTCGAGACCGCCTGATCGCGCGACGAGCCCTGCGGCAATGTCCCGAGCCATTGCGAAGCTTTGTACGGATCGCTGTTGACCCAACTGTTTACCACCGAGCGAAGGGCATCGGTTTTCGCCTGCCCTTCGTTCAACGAACTGGCCCAGGTGCCCGCCGCCTGCGGATCGTTTTGCGACCAGTTCCGCGCCAACGTTCCAGCGCTGCGTTTTTGATCGGCCTCGGGCAGAGTCTTCAGGAACGCTCCCGCGGATTTCGGGTCATCCTGCACCCATCCGCGCATCAGATCGCCGGTTAGTTTTACTTTTTGGTCGCCTTCGGCCATCGACTGCAAATAAGAATAAGCCTGTTGCGGGGCGACATGACCCCACTGCTGCATGATCGTGCCAATGGAATTCGATTGAAGAGCCGTATCCTGAATATGGGTTTTGGCGTAATCGGCGGCGGCCTTCGGATCGTTTTCACCCCATTGCTGCATCACCTGCTGCATGGCCTGCTTGCGGATTGACTTATTGGAAAGCTTCATCGCCCAATCCGCCCCCGACTGCGGATTTTCTCCCACAAGCGCCCGCGACACCGACCAGATGGCATTGCGCTGACTCTGGCCCGAAGGCAGGTTCGACACATAGGCCGCCGCTCCGGCAGAATCGGTACGAGCCCATTCCTGTATGGCCGCAGAGAAGGCATTGGCGCGGGATTGTTTGCCAGGAATCTTTTCCGACCATTCCAGAGCAGCGCGGGGATCTTTCTTGGCCAGCTTTTGCGCTACCGAATAATATGGGGAATACTCGAAATCCGACGTTTTGCTCTTGAGCAGATAATCGGCCACCTCCTTGATTTTGTCATCGGGCCAGTTACTGAGCACCATCGCCACCGTCTGGGAACGTTCCCGGCCCTTTGGCATTTGGGTGGCCAACTGGAGCGCGTCCTGGGGATTGGTCTGTACCCGAGACATGACAATGACTGAAGTGGCTCGGTTTTGATCCTTCGGAGTGGGTAATGTACGCGCCCACTCCATAGCAGCACTCATGTCCTGCTGCGCCAATTCACTGGCCACTTGCCAGATGATTGACTGGCGCCGATTCTGCTTTTCAACTTGCGCGAGCAACTCCGCTGAACGCTCAGGATGTTTTTTCAGAATTGCGGGAATGATCTGGTTCGACATGACCTCGCTGGATTCCTCGGCTGACAACTGACTCTTGGCCAGTTCCATTGCCTTGTCAGGATCGGTCTGACTCAACGACCAGAAGATCGAACCACGGAACCGCTTCTGATCCTCCGCCGAAGGTTGTGAGGACGCGTATTGCAACGCACCCTCCGCGTCCTTCGCCGCCCATTGCCCCAGAACGGCTCCGGTCATCTGCCTTTTCAACTCCTTGTCGGAGATATTGACCGAATAATCCAATGCCGCAGAAGGGTCCCTGTCGGCCCAGATTCGAATCATCTGGTATTGGAAACCGGCCCATTTTTTAGGCGGCTTGGAACTGGAGAACGACTGCATCATTGAGCGAAACCCCTCGTTGTCGGCGCTCGCCGCCAGTTCCAAAACGGCCACTTCGCGTTTCTGAAAATCCTTTTCCGCAAGCGCCGCCGTCAACGCCGAAAGTAAATCCTCCGATGATAACTTCTTCCCGCTTTCCTCAGAAACCTTCGTCCCGGCGACCTTTTCTTTTTCCGCTTCCGATTCGTTTTTCGTCTCTGATACGGCTGGCGATTTTTTCTCACCTGAAGACGCAGGCGATTGCTCTTTCGACTCCGATTCGGTCTGGCGATAACCGGACACGAAAGCCCCCGCCGCCACGGTGAGAATCAGCACCGCCGCCGCAATCCTAAAAGGGGTGAATAGGGATTTCATGACGTGTTTATTTGAGGAGTTTATCTTTGGCGTCCTGCGGCAAATCGGAACTGGCCACCCACGCCTTGGCCATCGTCGCGTCGGTCTGCATCCATTGACGAACCGTATTCTGAACGCTTTCGTCCCGCATTTTGCTATCGCCAATCGATGCCGCCAACCGAACGGCGGCCATCGGATCATCCTGGGTCAGTCTCTGCGTAGCGGAGCGCAAGGCATTGTCCTTGGCCACGCCCTGCGGCAGAGTCGAGAGCCATGCCGTTGCCTGGGTGGAATCGTTGCTGATCCAGCTACTGGCCAGATTGGAATACGCATCGTTTTTGCCGCCGCCATCCGGCAATGTGGCCGCCCAGGACGCCGCTCCACGGGGATCGCTCTCGGCCCATTCCGAGATGACACGCGAAGACGCCTGACCGCGCTCGGATTCGGGAAGATTCGTAATCAACGCCGCCGCCGCTTTGGGATCTTCATTGCTGTAGGACTCGATCAGGGAGCCGATCAGCGCATTTCGCGCCTTCGGATCAGAAATGGACTTGGCGGTAGCCATCGCGCCATCGGGATCACTTTGTCCCCACTGTTCGCCTATCGAACGCAAGGCCGATTGCCTCAACTCCCCTTTTTCATTGGCGAGGATGTAATCGAGCGCCTCCTTCGGATCTTCGTTGGCCCACTGGCGGTAAATGTTCGACGTGGCAATCTGTTTGTTCTGGCCCTCAGGTATTTTATGCAGCCAGTCGACCGCCTGCGTCTTGTCTTCCTCCATCAACTGCTGGGAGATTTGATAAATGGCACTGTAGAGATTCCCGGATGATGTCCGGGTCAACATCAATTCCGCGGCGGCTTTGGCATCGATCATACTCAGGCTTTGCACATAGGCTTCAAAGGCTTTGTTCTTCCCCTGCCCCTCAGGCATTTGCTCTAACCACGCTTCCGCTCCCTGGCGATCCCTGTGGAGCCAATTCATAAAGACGTTACCGCTCCAGGTGCGCTGTTGAATCCACTGCGGCATATCCAGATAAAACTGCACCGCGCCTTTCGGATCATCGGAATCCCAGTGTTGCGAAATCGACTGGTAGGCCATCGGACGGTCGCCCGCGCCAAGAGTTTGCGCCCAGGCCGTTGCCCCCGCCGGATCGGTCGATGCCCACGCGCCTGCCACGGCATCAATCGCGCCACGCCGCCCGAAATTGAAATCCTCCGATGGCGGCAATTGCAAGGCCAGCGCCGCCGCCTGACGGGGATCGACTTTGGCCAGATAAGCACACACATCGCGCGCCAGAGAGCCGTACTCCTTGGAATTCAAGTGCGCTTGCGCCCAGGCAAACGAACCGGAGCCATCACCTCCCAGATGGTCGAGTATGCTATTGATCGTCTCGTTGCCGTCCGAATACCAGAATTCGCGTTCCTTCTTGTAAATTCGCGCTGCGGTTTCCAATGCCCCTTCCGGATCTTTGTCTCCCATCGCCTTCAAAACCACATCGGTCAAAGTGTGACGCCCAAAGAAAAACGAGGGCGGTAATTTCTGGGCGTAGGCCAGCGCCGCCTCAGGATCGAGATGCGCCCAGCGGGCGATGAGGGCTTGTTCGAGCGAACGGGTCTCGTCGTTCTTGACGGTCGGCAGCCCTGCCAAAACCTGTTGCACGGTGTCGGCGTCCATGTTGAGAACGATCTTGCCGATGGCCAGATCACGCAGCGGATTGGTCTTGTCTCGGGCCTGTTCGAGTAGTTGATTTTTGAGCTGATCGCTATTCGTCTTTGACTTCGCGGAAACGGACTTGGCTAGCGAAGAGGGGGCGACAGCCTTGAGAACCGACGCGATTGGCGATGACTTCGCCTTTCCCCCGCCGAGGGAATAACCCGCGTAATAGCTGCCACCTGCAGCCACCGCCAGAAATGCCGTTACAACCATGACTTCCCGCAAGTCCGCCATAAGCGTTTGGTCTACCAGAATACGCTCCGTTTACAACGGGAAACGGTGGAAGCCAAACAACCCGCAAAATTTTTGATTCCCCCCTTTCAATCCTTATCCGTTACATGGTAAAGTTTCCCTTTCACCGCATGAAGATATTACCCGCAATCGACCTCCGTGGCGGCAAAGTCGTCCGCCTCCAACAAGGCAAAGCCGATCAACAGACCACCTATAGCGACGACCCTGTGGCCGTGGCCGCCGGTTGGGAGGAGCAAGGGGCCGAAGAATTGCACATCGTCGATCTCGATGGCGCTTTCACCGGACATCCGCAGAATCTCCACATTGTCGCCCAGATCGCCAAGCAGATCAGCATCCCCATCGAACTTGGTGGCGGCATGCGCGACGAAGACGCCATTGACGAAGCCCTCGCCTCGGGCGTTTCCCGCGTTGTCATCGGCACGAAAGCTTGCGATTCGCTCGATTTCGTCCGCGCCATCGTGAACAAGTTTGGCGGCGAATCCATCGCCGTCGGCATTGACGCCAAAGACGGCATTGTCGCCGTCAAGGGTTGGACCGAAGCCAGCAAATGGACTGCCGTCCAACTCGCCAAGGAAGTTTCCAATACTGGCGCGCGCACTCTTATTTATACCGACATCTCCACCGACGGCATGTTCACCGGCCCGAATATCCCCGCGCTCAAATCCGTGCTCGCCGCGGTCAAAATCAACGTCATCGCCTCCGGTGGCGTGGCCAGCATCGACCACATCAAGACGCTGCGGGAAATTCCCGGCCTCTACGGCGCGATCGTCGGCAAGGCGCTCTACGACAAACGCGTCACATTGAAGGAAATTCTTTAAAGACTTTTTAGACCGAATTAACGGAATTTAAGGAATTAAAAGACAAAAGGCCGTCGACAAAATTTACGAAGTTAGACTGAATATTCGATTCCTGTGCCAGCAACTTCGTACTTAGAACCTAGAACTTCGAACTTTTAATGAGCACCGAATACGTTTTACAGCCCTCCGGCGGAAATCCGCATTCGGCGCACATCGACTACGCCGCAGAGCTCAACCCCGATCAATACGCCGCCGTCACCGCCAAACCCGGCCCGATTCTCGTCATCGCCGGCGCGGGCAGCGGCAAGACCCGCACCCTCACCTATCGCGTCGCCTACCTCGTTGAAAACGGCGTGGAACCGGAGAACATCCTCCTCCTCACCTTCACCAACAAGGCCGCCAAGGAAATGCTCGGTCGTGTCGCCTCGCTCCTGCCCCACGATATTTCCCGTCTCTGGGGCGGCACCTTCCACCACGTCGGCCACCGCATCCTGCGCCGCCACGCCAATAAACTCGGTTACGGTAGCGATTTCACGATCCTCGACGCGGACGATTCCGCCGACCTGGCCGCCGATTGTCTCGGCGAAACTGATCTACCGAAAGGCGACAAGCGACTACCCAAAGGCGACGTGCTCACAAGCCTCTTCGGCCTCGCCGTCAACAAGGAGGAACCGATTGAGAAGATCATCGAAACGCAGTTCCCCTATTTCAGCATTTTCAGCGAAGGTCTTTCGAAAGCGTGGCGTCTCTATCGCGAACGCAAGCTCCGCGCCAACGTGATGGATTACGACGACCTTCTGGAACTTTCCGTGCGCCTGCTTCGCGAAGACGACGGTATCCGCGCTTATTATCAACAGCAATTCCAGCACGTTCTCGTCGACGAATATCAGGACACCAGCAGCATCCAGGCGAGCCTGACCAACATCCTCGCCGAATTTCACCGCCAGATCATGGCCGTGGGCGACGACGCGCAGAGCATCTATTCCTGGCGCGGGGCCAATTTCAAAAACATCCTCTCCTTCCCGGAGCGTTACCCCGACGCGCGCGTCATCCGCATCGAGACCAATTACCGCAGCAGCCCCGAGATTCTCAACCTCGCCAACTACGCCATCGCCGCCAACACGCAGCAGTTCAAGAAAGAACTCCGTTCGACTCGCCCCGCCAATCGCGCTCCCAAGCCCGCCCTCGTCTGCCTCGGCAACGGCAACCAGCAGGCGCAATTCATCGCCCAGCGCATCGGGGAACTTTTCGAAGAGGGCGTGGAGTTGAATGAAATCGCCGTTCTCTACCGCTCGCATTTTCATTCGCTCGAAGTGCAGATGGAATTGACCCGCCGCAACATCCCTTTTGAACTCACCAGCGGTCTGCGCTTTTTCGAACAGGCCCACGTCAAGGACGTCAGCGCCTATCTCAAGCTCGCCCTCAACCCGAAGGACGAACTCGCCTTCAAACGCATCGCCTCCATGCTTCCCGGAGTCGGAGCGAAAACCGCCGACAAGCTCTGGGACAAGGTTCAGGCCGGAACGCCGCTCGCCGAAGTCAAGCCGCCCACCAAGGCCGTCGTCGCATGGAAGCAATGGGCCGACACGCAACAGCAAATCAGCCAGCCCGAGTTGAAAGATAACGCCTCGCAGCAAATCCAGATTGTCATCGACGCCGTGTATCAGGACTACATGCAGGCCAAGTACACAAATTGGCAATCGCGTCTGGAAGATTTGAATCAGCTTCGCGCCTTCTCGGAAACGTTCGAAAGCGCGGGAGAATTTCTCGCCCAACTCGCCCTTCTCACAAACGTCGATGTCGGCCCGAAAGGCGAATCGTCCTACGCGAAAAACACCAGCGCCGAACCCAAAATCCGCCTGAGCACCATTCACCAGGCCAAGGGTCTCGAATGGAAAGCGGTCTTCGTCATCATGCTTTGCGACGGAATGTTCCCCTCCTCGCGTTCTTCCGAAAACGAGGAAGGACTCGAAGAGGAACGCCGCCTGTTCTACGTCGCCGTCACCCGCGCCAAGGACGAACTCTATCTCACCTATCCCGTCTTGCGCAGCATTGCAGGCGGTGACGAAAAATGGCAGGAACCCTCCCGCTTCCTCAACGAACTTCCCCGCGAACTGACCAACCAGTGGAAGATCGTCGGCCCCACTCCGAACTGGAGCTGATTTTTTTAGACGGAATTGACGAAAATTAAAGGCAACGGATTTCATCAGGAACTCTGGATGAGATACGGAGCAAGAACCCTTGATAATCCACAAACAACCCTATATATCAATTGCCTTTTCCCTTTTCATTGATTTTGTGAGTTCCTGATAAAATCTGCTCCGCCTTTTGTCTTTTAATAATTCCTTAAATTCCGTTAATTCCGTCAAAAAATGTTCCCCTCCGCTTCCGAGATACTCTTCGTCGTTGGCCCGACCGCTTCGGGCAAAAGCGACATCGCACTGCATCTGGCACGCAAGCTCGGCGCAACGATTCTGGCGATGGATTCCATGCAGGTCTATCGCGGCGCAGACATCGGCACAAGCAAACCCTCCTCAGCCGAACAACAAGAAATCGCTCATGGCGGAATCGATCTCGTTGAAGTCGGTGAAAAATTCGACACCGGCGCTTACCTTAAACATGCTGCGGAATTTCTGAACAGTAGCGCCCAAACCAACAAACCCGTCGTCATCGTGGGCGGCACAGGCCTTTATTACCGCGCCCTCACCCAGGGCTTTTGCGAAGCGCCCACCGCGCCGAAAGAACTCCGCGACCAACTCGCCGCGCTCCCCCTCGAAACGTTGCAACAGCGCCTCCGGGCCGCCGACCCCGGCATCATCCCGCACATCGATTTCAAGAACGCCCGCCGCATCGCCCGCGCCCTCGAAGTCGCCGAAACCACCGGCAAGTCCTTGCGCGAATGGCAGAAATCGAACCAGCCGCCCCTCGTCACCCGCTTCCGCAGTTTCATCATCGAACGGCCCAGGGAAGAACTCCACGCGCGCATTGCCGAGCGCCTTGACCGGATGTTGGAGGGCGGATGGATCGACGAAGTCCGCCAACTCGTCGCGCGGCACGGCACGGAAACCCTCGCCCGATTCCCCGCCATCGGCTACCCGGAGATTACCGACTGGTTACAATCCGGTGGCGACTTTGCCCCCGTCCGGGAAGCCCTCGCATTAGGCACCCGACAATATGCAAAGCGCCAGTTGACATGGTTTCGCCGGGAAAGTAACCTGATCCCCGTCAAGATGGCACTGAACGATCTATCCAGCGCGATTGCGGAGCGTCTCCTTTGAAGACGCTTCACTCGACACTCCCCGACCAGGGCCCGGAACGCACCCTTCTGGTTGGACTGGAGATTGCCGGTTCGGATCATTGGGAACGCACCGAATCGCTCACTGAACTCGGCGAACTGGTCAAAAGCGCTGGTGGCGAAGTCGTCGACACTGCCGTCCAGAAACTCCTCAAGCCCACCGCATTTTCCTACATCGGCAAGGGCAAGGCCGAGGAACTCGCCAAACTCTGCAACAACAAACAGATTCAGGCGGTTGTTTTCGACGACGAACTCAGCCCAGCCCAGAGCCGCAATCTCGAAATCATCTTCGGCCGAAAGGTCATCGACCGCACCCAGTTGATCCTCGATATTTTCGCCCAACGCGCCAAAACCCGCGAAGGCAAATTGCAGATCGAACTCGCCCAGCTTCAATATCTCCTGCCGCGCCTGACCCGCATGTGGACCCACCTTTCCCGCCAGAGCGGCGGTATCGGCACCCGCGGCCCGGGTGAAACCCAGCTTGAAGTCGACCGCCGCCGCGTCATGGAGAAAATCGCCCGCCTGACCCGCGAGTTGGGGGAAGTCCGCCAACACCGCAGCATCCAGCGCGCCGGTCGCCTCCGCCAGAACTGGCCCGTCATCTCCCTTGTCGGCTACACCAACGCTGGCAAGTCCACCCTTCTCAACCGCCTCACCGACGCCGACGTCTACGCCGCCGACAAACTCTTCGCCACCCTCGACCCGACCACGCGGCAATTCACACTGCCCAACAGGCAGAAAGTCCTCATTTCCGACACGGTCGGATTCCTCAAAAAACTCCCCCACCACCTGGTCGAATCCTTCAAGGCGACGCTCGAAGAGGTGGCCGAATCCGACCTCCTGCTCCACGTCATTGACCTGAGCCATGACCTGTACGAATCGCAGATCACCGCAGTCAACGCCGTCCTCGAAGAACTCAACGCCTTCGGCAAACACACCGTTCTCATTTTCAACAAAATCGACCGCGTCGAAAATCCCGCGCTGATCGAACACGTCCTGCGCACCAACCAACACGCCGTGGCCATTTCCGCCCACACCGGCGAAGGCATCGAGCAGTTGCTTCACGAGATCGAACACCAGGTGCGTTCGTGGCGGTTGCGGGTCAAACTCGTCATCCCCAATCACGAGACCGCCCTGCTGGCCGAACTCCACCGCGTTGGCCGCGTGCTTGATACCAGCTACGTCGAAGATTCCGTCCACATCACCGCCCACATTCCTCCGCAGTTGCAGGGCCGGGTGAAAAACTATATGGTCGATGACGATGACGACTCAACTCATTCGCGAAATGCCCCCGCAGGAACGGCCAAGGGAACGCCTGCTGCGGCAGGGCGCGACAAGTCTCAAGACCTCTGAACTGATCGCCATCCTCCTGCGCACCGGCACCAAGGGCGCTTCCGCCATCGACATCGCCGACACCCTGCTCCGCCAATACGTCACCCTCGAAGCCTTGAGCCGCGCCAGCGTCGAAGACCTGGCCCGCACCAAGGGCGTCGGTCTCACCAAAGCCATCCAGCTCAAAGCCGCCTTCACCCTCGGCGCGCGCCTGAGCCGTTCCGAAGCCGAAACCCGCACCATCGAAACTCCCGAAGACGTCTACGCCCTGCTCGGCGAAGAAATGCGCCTGCTCGGCCACGAATGCGTCCGCGTCATCTCGCTTAACACCCGTTTTCGCTTCCTCGCCGTCGATGAAGCCTCGCGCGGAACGGTTGACGCCAGCCTCTTTCATCCCCGCGAAGTTTTCCGCCACGCCCTCGCGCGACAAGCCTACGCGGTCATCGTCGTCCACAACCACCCCTCCGGCGATCCCACTCCATCGCGAGCCGACAGCCTCGTGACCCAACAGCTCAAGGCCGCCGGGGAATTATTGCAAATCAAGGTTCTCGACCACATCATACTCGGCGCTCCCCGACCGGATCAACCGCAACCCTGGTTCAGTTTCCGGCAACAAGGAGTCCTCTAACCAACACATCTCCATTTCTATGCAAGCATCACTCATCCACCCCAGCGCCCACATCGATCCCAAGGCTCAACTGGGCAGTAACGTTCGCGTCGGTCCCGGCGCTGTCATCGAAGCCGGAGCCGTCATCGGCAACGACACTGAAATCCGCGCCCACGCCGTCATCTCCGGCAACACCCACATCGGCAGCGGCAACCAGATCGGCTACGGCGCGATCATCGGGGCTGAACCCCAGGATCTCGGCTACAAAGGCGCAGCGACCCGCGTCGTCATCGGCGACAACAACGTCTTCCGCGAATACACCACCGTCCACCGCGGCACCAAGGAAGGAACCGAGACCGTCATCGGCAACAACAATTTCCTCATGACCGGCGCGCACGTCGCCCACAATTGCCGCGTCGGCAACCACGTCATCATTGTGAACAACGTCCTCCTCGCCGGTTACGTCGAAGTGCAGGATCGCGCCTTCCTCGGCGGCGGCTCCGTCATTCACCAATTCTGTCGCATCGGCGAACTCGCCATCATGCGCGGCCTCACCCGCGTCAGCAAGGACGTCCCGCCCTACTTCATGGCCGTCGACACCAACATCGTCAGCGGCATCAACCGCATCGGCCTCAAACGCGCCGGATACTCTCCCGAAGCCCGCCGCGCCGTCGTGAACGCCTACAAAGCCATTCACCGCTCCAACCTCAACCTCACCCAGGCCCTCGCCAAACTCGAAGAAACCGAAACCACCCCGGAAGTCCGCAAGATCATCGACTTCATCCGCTCGTCCAGGCGCGGCATCTGCGCCGCCGACGTCCACGACACTTCCGATGACGAGTAAAAAACAGTTCGAGGTTCCAGGTTCCAGGTATTAAGTTGCTCACCAAGAAACCGAATCCCCCATACTTAGAACCTCGTACTTAGTACTTCATACTTTTTTATCTATATGTTGAAAGCAGTCATTCTCGCCGCTGGCAAAGGCACCCGCATGGGCAACCTCACCGCCACCCTGCCCAAACCGATGGTGCAGGTTCACGATAAACCGATCCTCCAATGGATCATCGAAGGCCTTCGCGACCACGCCGGTGTCAAACAATTCTTCGTCATCATCGGCTACCAGGGCGACGTCATCAGAAACCATTTCGGCGACGGCTCCAAATTTGCCGTCTCCATTACCTACGGCGTGCAGGAAGTTCAAGACGGCACCGGCAAGGCCCCCGAACTGGCCGCCTCGTGGATCGGACGCGACCGCTTCCTGATGACCTACGGCGACATCCTCATCGAACCCACCGACTACGGCTACCTCAACGGCAAATTCGCCAAGGACGGTGTCATCGCGTTGAAAGCCGGGGAAGACCTCTCCAAGGGCGGCGCGGTCGTTCTCGACACCGAGGACTGGATGATCGACCTCATCGAAAAATCGACCAATCCCCCGCGCAATTCCTACTACAACGCAGGCATCTACATCCTCACCCCGGCTATTTTCGAATACACCCGCGCACTCGAAAAATCCCCGCGCGGCGAATACGAATTCACCGACGCCCTCAAGCACTGTATCCAGAAGGGCGGCAAACTCCGCGGCGTACAGCTCCGCAAGAGCTGGGTCGATGTCCGCGACCCCGGCGTCCTCGCCTCCCTCAACGCCAGGCCTTGATAAC
>DBTH01000136.1:20927-21379 GCA_002306945.1 Methylacidiphilaceae bacterium UBA1321
TTGCCGATTAGAAAATGACCGCCCCCGCCACTCCAACCCTCCCGCCTTGGGCCAACGAGATCGAAAATTGTCTCGGCACCCTTGCCACGGAAAAGAGCCATGCGGTCAACTCCCAACTCATCAACCGGATCGCCCTCGAAGCCTTCGCCGTGTGGTGCACCGAACACGGTTTCAACCGGCTCGACGCGATCCGGCTCGAAGACGTGCAGACCTTCCTGCGCGAACGCCGCCGCCAACACGATCTCGCCCCGGCGTCACTCAAAGTCTTCGTCATCGCCATCCGGCATTTCTTCTCCCACCTTTACCGCGAGAAAATCCTCCCCACCGACATCACCGGAACCCTCGACATCCCCAAGCTCCCCCAGCGACTGCCCGAGACGCTCTCCGAAGCGGAAATCACCTCCCTGCTCTCGGTCAATTTTCCGCCGACGCCGCTCGGCCTGCGCGACCGC
>DBTH01000136.1:21629-32814 GCA_002306945.1 Methylacidiphilaceae bacterium UBA1321
CGCTCGGCCTGCGCGACCGCGCCATTCTCGAACTCCTCTACGCCAGCGGCCTGCGTGCTTCCGAACTGGTCAACGCCCGGGTGGAAAACTACATGCCCCGCGAAGGCTTCATCCGCGTCATCGGCAAGGGCAACAAGGAACGGCTCGTTCCCGTCGGCGAAAAAGCCACCACCGCCATCGACGCTTACCTTGAAAAGGGACGCCCCGCCTTTGTGCATCCGTGGACCGGAGGCGAGATATTCCTCGGCCATTACGGGCGTAAAATCACCACCGTTCGGCTCTGGCAAATCGTCAAGGAAACCCTTAAACTCGCCGGCATCAACAAAAACGTCTACCCCCATCTCCTGCGCCACTCCTTTGCCACGCACCTCCTCTCCCATGGAGCCGACCTGCGCGCCATCCAGGAAATGCTCGGCCACGCCAGCCTCGCCACCACACAAATTTACACCCACGTCGACCAACTCCGGCTGCGCCAGATTCACCAACAATTCCACCCCCGCGCCAAAGCCACCTGACACCCTCCGCCCATGAGCATCGAAGACTTCCAATCCCGACTCGGCTACACCTTCCGCAACGTGCAAATCCTGCAGGAAGCCCTCACCCATCCCTCCTACGGCCACGAATTACGCCAGCACGCCCCCGACAACCAACGTCTCGAATTCCTCGGCGACGCCGTGCTTCAACTCGCCGTCACCCAGCGCCTCTACGAAGTCCTGCCGCACGAATCCGAAGGCCCGATGACGATGTTGCGCGCCCGACTGGTCAACCGCTCGCAGTTGCACTCCCTCGCCGAACAGATCGACCTCGGCAGCGAACTCGTTCTCGGCAAGGGCGAGGAACTCAACTCCGGCCGCACCCGCAGTTCCAACCTCGCCGACGCGATGGAAGCCGTCATCGGCGCGGTCTTTCTCGACGCCGGATGGGAAACTGCCCGCGATCTCGTCCTGCGCCTGCTCAATCCCGAGATCGCGCAGATCGACAAAAAGAATCTCTCGGAAAACCCGAAGGGCGATTTGCAGGAATTTCTCCAGACCAAGGGCGGCGAACCGCCCGAATACATTTGCGAATCCGAGAGCGGCCCGGCCCACGCCCGGATCTTTGAAGTCAGCGTCCACTGGCAGGGACAGAAACTCGGCAGCGGCTCCGGCCCGAGCAAAAAGGAAGCCGAGATCAATGCGGCTCGGGCGGCATTAACTGCGCATAGCCATCTCGAATCCTTGATCGCGTCAGATCATAAGCCCTCTTGAATTCCTCCAGCGTCGCGAAACCCATGCGACGCGCGAGCCTGGCCTGCTCCTTCGCCTCCTTCGGGATCGCGGAGACGGAACTGTTCTGGTCGCTGCGCAAAATCGATTCGATATAGCGCAGGAAGAGATAATCCCGCCGCCAGGACGTCGCCAGAGACGGGTTTTCGCGCCCCAGAATATCCAACCCCTTCCACGTACTCGGCTCTCTCTCTCCCTTCGATATGAGATAAGTCTGAAGACCGAATTCCACGTCGATCATCCCGCCCACGCCGGTCTTGAACTCCAGATCCTTGTGCGCCGCATCGACGCGCTCCGTCTCGATGCGATAACGCATGTGAGCCACCTCGGCGGCAAAGTTTTCGCTCTTGCCGCGCTCCTTCCAGATCGGATCGATGGCCGCAAAAAACGCCTCCGCGAGCGCCTTGTCCCCGGCCACGTAACGCGCCCGGATGAACGCCTGAATCTCCCAGAGTTGGGCGTGATTGGCGTAATAATCGACATACGTTTCCAGCGGCATGGCGATCGGCCCTTTGCCATTCGGACGCAGCCGGAAATCGAGCGGGAATAGAATTCCCGTCGGCATCATGTCTGTCATGAACTTGCTGATAAACTGCGCTGCCTCCACGTCATCGCCGACCAGGAGACAGTCGAGATCGGAACCGTAACTCAATTCCGCTCCGCCCAACTTCCCCACGCCAATGACGGCCATGGGACTTCTCGGCCTGGCCTGCCGCACCGCATAGTCCAGACACGCGCGCGCCAGGGCACTGTATTCGCGTTGAATGGCGGGCAACTGGTCGAGCACGAGAATGTCCCGCAGGAAAATGCGCAGCAATTCCGCCCGGCGGTAACGCCGTGCTTCAAGAGCCGGATCGCCCGTGAGCGCGTTCAACTGCACGATGTATTCTTCCGTCGTCTTGCGGTAATCGAGCGTCCCGGAACGCGCTGCCTCCTCGAAAAGCTCGGGCCGCACCATGAGCAATTCGGAGTAAAACCGGCTCTGGTCGAAAATCCGCAACAGCAATTCCAGCGCCTTCGGATTGTTCGCGAGGCTCTCGTAGAGCAATCCGTGCGAACCGTAGGCATCCGCGAAACGCACCAACCGCGTCAGGCTCAAGTCCGGGTCGACACACTGGCGCAATTTTTCTTCCAGCACCCGGCAAAACCGGTGATAGGCGTTCCGCGTGCGTTGCGAGACGTGCAGATCGCTCTTGTTTTCCGGCGCGAGCGATTCCACATCCTTTTGCGCATGCTCCGGCTGTTCGAAGAAATCGGTTGCGAAGGAAACCGCCGGAACCGTTTCCGATTTATGGGACGAAATAATCTCGTCAAAAATTTCGCGAACCGCGTGGCGATGGTCGAGGATCAAGCGTTCGAATTCCGGCAATTCCAGCCCGAGCGTGTCGGCAATCTGCGCGCGCCGGATCGGATCGCGCGGCAGCGAATGGGTCTGCAAATCGGCCACCATCTGCAAACGGTGCTCGACCGTGCGCCACCACAGATAGGCGTCGTGCAAAATCTTCGTCTTGGACGAGGGTAAAATACCCAGCGTCGCCGCCGCTGCCAGTGCCGGTAATGTCGAACGGTGTTGCAGGTACGGCAAGCGAGCCCCGTGCAGAACTTGAAGCGTTTGAATGATGAACTCGATTTCGCGGATGCCGCCCGTGCCGAGCTTGACGTGGAGATCGAGATTCTCGACCTTCACCACCTCGCGTTCGATGCGTTGCTTGATCGCCGCAATCTCCTCGATCACGTCCGACGACAGGCTGCGCGGATAACAAAACGCCGTGCGCATCTGCTCGAAATCGTAACCGAGTCCCCGGTCTCCCGCCGAAAGCCGCGCCTTGAGCAACGCCATGCGTTCCCACGTCTCGCCGTAGGCCGCGTAATAATTCTCGCACGCTTCCAGCGAACTCGCCAGCGAGCCCGCATCCCCTTCGGGCCGCAACCGCAGGTCGATGCGGAAGAGGTTGCCGTCCCCGGTCTGCGTGCTGAACGCCCCAATGATCTTCTGGCACAGACGCGCGAAATATTCGTGGTAGCCGAGCTGCGGCGTGAGTTGCCCCTCTTCGCCGTAGATGAAAATCACGTCGATGTCGGAACTGTAATTCAACTCCTGCCCGCCGAGCTTGCCCATGCCGAGAATCGCAAACGGCGTCTGCGGCTTGCCCCAGCGCGATTCGAGTGCCTTCTGCGAAGATTCGAGAACCACCTGTAGACAAAAATCAGCCAGATCGGACACCTGCCGCATCGTTTCCTCCACCGTGGCGTAGCCGGAAAAATCAAGCAACCCGATGCGGAGATATTCCCGCTGTTTCAGCCGCCGCAACGCCCCGATTGCCCCGTCGAACGAATCGGCCAGATTGCCCGCCAATTGGAGCCAGTCGTGCCGCCACTTGCCCGCGCCGCGAATCATCGATGCATCGATAATCTCCGGACTCAGCAGCCAATCCTTCCACTCGGGATGGGCCTCAATTTTCGTGCGTGCCTGCGAGGCGAAGGCAATGAAATCAGAGTAAGCGTCGGCGGGGTTGCTGTACGGCTTGGCGTAGGGCATAGGGATTAAAAAGACTGCCCCAGGCTAAAGAACCAGTCACGCCCCCGCCATACAAAAATTCACAGGGTGCACGGACGCCAAAGTTACCGGACAATGTAACGTTGTCGGTAGCGAGATGTTCACCGGTGGATTGACACACCCCGGCGCTCACGCGCCACCCCTTCATAGAGGGGAATTTCAGCAACCGTGAGTTCCGACAGCAGGCGTCCCCTCTATCAAGAGGGGTGTCACGAAGTGACGGGGTGTGTCAAGGTTCACGGGATACCTCGGTCTTTGCGGACTTAACGTCGCTCCAGACAGTTTCCTTGTCTCCTTCGGCTGACGACTCATTCAATGGAGCCTGCTGTAGTCAGTCTATTTTGCAGAGATCAATAGAGCTAATCCCAAGCCGTTGGATCAAATCGAATGACTCGTGCGTAATTGTTCCATCCTGGAGCTTTCCAACCGATCCTTCGACGTCGCTGCGCTTTGCTCAGGATGACATTGGATAGGGTCAATTTCTCTCGAAAAATGACACCTCACGACGTCATCCTGAGCAAAGCACAGCGACGTCGAAGGATCGGTTGGAGCGTTTACGGCAGACTGCCAACTTTCAGAAAGATCAAACTTTGTCCGACCTCCCGCCTCCACTGAATTTTCCCTCCACGCAGCACACCCAGCGCATGCAAGACTAACGGGAGCCACTAAAAATAGTCTAAAATGGCGGGATGAAATGGGGAAAACCGTTTTTATTGAACTACACCCGCCGTCGTTCCGAGACTTCACGCCTGGACGGTTTCATCTGTTCTCCCAGCTCCCGTTTCCGGCCTCCGACAGGAACCTTGTTGCGGTCTGTCGCGGATCGTCGCGGGGGTGCCAGTTTTTTTGGGAGGGGGTCAGTCCAGAGTAAAAACCGCCGATTGGAGTCAAAACGGGGTGCGACAGTCTTCAGGCAAAACAGACGTTCTTTTTTCTCCGACTCGCACCCCATTCGGAAGTCATGCCTTTGTCGGGCTTTCACTGAAAACTCCCCTTTCCTCACTTTTCGCTCCGCACTTGCGCGAGGACGGATTGTAGAGCACATTTCTCTCCATGTTGTCCAAAGCTTTTTCCAGTTTTCTGCTGTTGGTGATTTCCAACGGCTTCATGACCTACGCGTGGTACGGCCATCTGCGGATGAAGCAAGTCGTCATGTGGCAGGCGATTTTGCTCAGTTGGGGAATCGCGTTTTTCGAGTACTGCTTCCAGGTGCCAGCCAATCGCATCTCCTACGGCGCCCTATCAGGTTATCAACTCAAAATCCTGCAGGAAGGCATCTCGTTGTCGGTTTTCATTCTGTTCGCGTTCTATTACCTCGGCGAACCGTTAAAGTGGAAATATTTGGTCTCCTTAAGTTTAATTGCTCTCGCCGTTTGCATTGCTTTCAGCGACATTGGAGGCAAATGACGCCGGATCCCGAACCGACCCCAGCCTCTTTTCAAACCGAGTATTACTGGGCACCGTCCGAACCGCCTTATCGCCGGATCAGCACGCCCGCGACAATCGGGATCGTCGCCACGACGATTCTCGTCTTTCTCTGTCAGGTCGTCGCCGAAAAATTCTATGACTCGCACTGGTTCACCTACTGGCTCGCATTCAGCCCACTGACTTTCTCTTACGGCGATTACTGGCAGGTATTGACCTACGCTTGGCTGCATGCGGTCAATTTTCCAATCCACATTCTTTTCAACATGTGGATGGTCTGGGTGCTCGGCAGCGAGATCGAACGCATCCTCGGCAGCCTGCGCTTTCTGGCCATCTATATCGGCGGAGCGATTGGCGCGGCACTGGTCTTCTTTCTGCTGGCACGGGGCGAATTGGTCTCGGTCGCGGGGGCGAGCGGTTCGGCCTTCGCGCTGTTGACCACAATGGCCGTCCTCTGCCCGAAACGCCGCATCAGCGCGCTGCTATTTTTCGTCATTCCGATCAAGATGCGAATGTCCACGATGGCGTGGATCGTGTGCGGCACGGAAGCGGCATTCGAGCTGATGAACTGGATTCCCTTCCTCAGTCATCTGGCCTTCGACTGGTTGCCATCGATCAGCCACTCGGCCCACCTCGGCGGTGCGCTGTTCGGAGTTCTGGCGGGTTACTTGTTCAAACCACATCCGCCCAAACCTCAACCGGTCGTTTTTACGTCTGGCTATTTTCCCCCAGACAAATTATAAGAAGAACGCATGGCTTCTTATCGTTATCTCCTGGCAGCGGGGCTGCTTCTATTGGTCGGTTGCGCCGGAGATTCCCAAAAACAACGCGACCAGTGCGCCGTTTCCTCCAGCGGCGTGCCGGCTCCCTTGCAGGTCAAAATGGAAAGCAACGTGCCGCTGGATCTCGACGACATCATCGCGCTGACCAAGCACAAGGTCGACGATGCGGTGACCTTGCGCTATCTGCGTTCGCTCCATAATATCTATTCGCTCAATGATGCCGAAGTGACCCGGTTGCGTTCGGCGGGAGTCAGTGAAAAAGTGATCAACTACCTCATCTCGACGCCGATGCGTTACAACCCTTCCAATAAATACTGGCCGCTCAATTCCAGTTCGTGCCCTTCCCGCGATCCTCTCCTCAACGGCCAGGGGATTCCCCGTTCCTGAACGCCATCTCTCCCGCGCCTCCTTCGCATGCCGTCGTCCGTCAAGCGCATTGCCCCGGCTTCACCGCCGCGCCTCCTCTTCTCCAATGACGATTACGCCGTCGTCGAGAAACCGGCTCATCTTCTCTGCCATCCGACCCGGCCCGACGGCCAATTCACCCTGCTCGAATGGCTCCGTTCGCAATACACCGACCAGCCCGTTGCGCTCATCAACCGGCTTGACCGCGAAACCAGCGGACTGGTGCTCGCGGCGCTCAACACGCAAGCCGCTTCTCAACTCGGCAAAATGACCATGCGCCGCGAAATCGACAAGGTCTACCTCGCCGTCGTTCATGGAACACCCGATCCCGCCAACGCCCGGATCGACGCGCCGATTGGCCGGATGGGATTAAGCGAATCCAACCCGATCTACCTGCGCCAGACCGTCCGCAGCGACGGCGCCGCCGCGCAAACCGAGTACAAGGTTCTCGCCTCGGGAAAGGAATTCAGTCTGCTCGAAGTGAAGACTTTCACCGGACGGCTGCATCAAATCCGCGTCCACCTCGCCCACATCGGACATCCGGTTGTCGGCGATAAACTCTACGGCCCCGATCCGCTCCTCTATCTGAAATTCATCGATGAAGGTTGGACCGAAGAACACCAGCGGCTTCTCCATCTCACGCACCACGCGTTGCACGCGCAGCAGCTTTCATTCGACTGGAACGGAGAGCGCGTTCACTACGAATCGCCCCTCGGCGGCGACGTGGCGGAATTCGTCCGTGCGCACATCCCCACGCACCGGCTGGAGTGATAGTGAATTACTTCGGCATCCGGATCGAATCGACCAATTGCCGGAAGGTTGCCAGATTCGACTTCACCAACTTCTCCGGGCCGACCATCCGCACAAAGACATCGCCCTGCGGCGTCTCAACCACCGCACCGGCCAGACCATACCCTGGCTTGGGCACCGGAGGCACTCCAGCCATCGGCACAGCGCTGGAATAAATGCCATACGCGACCACTTCCGAAACTTTCATTCCTGCCACGTTTCGCTCCTTGAGCTCGACTTCGGCCTTCGCGCCCTCGGGCGTGCTCAAGGTTCGTTGCCAGCGGGAGATATTCGAAGCCGCATCCCCGCCCTGTCCGCGACCAAAATAGAAAACGACCACTTCCCCCGCATCCGCATCCCGGCTCCACGCCGGGATCGACCATTGCGCCACGCGAAACGGATTCAACGGAGCCGCCGTTTGCCACCGCGAGGGCGAATCGTACGTCAGACCAACCGGCGCGTTCTCCGCAACCAACGGGACACAGGCCAACACCCACAATAAAAAGAACAATACGTTTTTGTGCATAACACTCGTGAAAATTCGTCTCCTAAATACAGGAACGCTTTTTACAAACCCTTAAGTCCCTCAATCGGCTTCCATTCCATCATGCCCGGTTCCCAATATAACGCATCCGGCGAAAACCTCCCGCCCAAGGCCAGGGTCTGCGCTTCCACGCGGGTGAACGGCCCTTGTTGCTTGCCTTCGCTCACGACAAGAACCAACGCTTCTCCCACCGCGATCTTTTGGAGACTTTGACGTTTATACTGCCTCCACAAAATAATGCGGCGCACGAACAGGACGATGCCCACGATCGACAACACCAGACTGACCCAGGCGAGTAAATCGTGAGCATTCATTCAATTATTAAAATAAAGCGCCGATACCATTATTGACAAGTTTATCCATCTTTTTTCAGCCGTGATAATAGTTTTACAGATTATCGTAAATCCGGGTCGATACACACCTTACGCATCGACAATCCAACAATCGAGGTTCTAATATTTACCTATGCAAATCCACATTAGTCCGAGAGACATCAAACTCACGCCAGCACTAAACGCCTATGTGGCAAACAAAGTGAGCCACCTCGAACACTACTCCGACTCGATCATCGGAGCGCACATCGCCATACACCACGATACGACCCGTGCGGGCAAGCACGCTTTCGTCATCAAGGTTCACCTGGCCATGCCCGGCCCCGACCTCCATGGCGAGGATCGCGGTCACGACCTGTACCAAGCTGTCGATCTCGTTGTGGAACGGTTGGCCGAACAATTGCGCCACCGCAAAAACAAGATCACCAAGGGTGCCCGCCAGGCCGCCCGCAAGGCCAAGGGCAAGCCGGTCGCCGAAGAATTGGTCGAGTAGTAGAAACCGGCGGATTCCCGCCCGCTCTACCCTCTATTGTCCGGCCCAACTGGCAGCCGCGCTCTCACCGGCACGGTTGCCGGTGGCCAGACAACCCTGTATCAAATAGCCCCCGGTCGGGGCTTCCCAATCGATCATCTCCCCGGCACAAAAAATTCCGGGAAATTTCCGCAGCATAAGACATTCATCCAATTCATTCCACGCCACGCCTCCCGCCGAGGAAATCGCTTCCTCAATCGGACGCGGCCCTTTCAATTCCAGCCGCACTGCCTTGACCCGTTCGCTCAATTCCTCAACGCTCTCCGCCTTGACGTAATGCGCGACCAACGCCGCCGCAACCGCGCCGAGCTTCCAATGCTTCACCACGTTGCGACGTCGCACCGCCTCGCTCCCCGGCCCCAGCTTGCGTAGCAATTCTGCACTCGAAAACGTCGGCTTCAGATCGATTTGCAAAATCGGCTCTTTCCGCAACTCACGGCCAAGCTGATAAATCGCTCCACCCTCGATACCGTAACTCGTAATCAAACACTCTCCGGCAACCGTCCGCTCGCCCGCCGTCGCAGTCACGTTCTTTAGCGGTTGACCTTCGGCCTGCGTGAGAAATTCCGCCTTCCAATCCACGTCGTAACCGCAATTGGCCGGAGCAAACGGAGAGATCTCGATTCCGAGTTCGGACAAAATCGTTCGCCACTCTCCGGTTGATCCGGTCTGCGACCACGAAGCGCCCCCCAACGCGAGCACTACAGCTCGAGCGGGAACACGGATGCGAGCGCCTTCGTGATTCTCAAATTCGAGAAAATGCGGCTGCCCGTTTCCTCCTGGCTTCAATCCGTACCAGCGATGACGCAGATGAAAGCGCACCCCTTGCGCCTTGAGTCGGGCCACCCAGCGTCGCAACAATGGCGCGGCCTTTTTCTCCACTGGAAAAACACGACCGCTGGTTCCGACGAACGTCTCGACGCCAAGCTCCCGCGCCCATTCGCGCACCTGATCGGGACCGAATTCCGCGAGCCATTCACTCCAACGTTGCGGCTCTTCTGAATAACGCGCAGGGAAATTCGCGACCGGCTCGGAATGAGTCAGATTGAGGCCGCCACGACCAGCCACGAGAAACTTGCGCCCCACCGATGCCATGGAGTCATAGAGCGCAACAGGTATCGAACGCGCTGAAAGCACCTCTGCCGCGCGCAGCCCGGCGGGACCACCGCCAATCACGACAACCGGAGAGGCCTCTTTTTCGGCTTCCCGTTTCGGGTTTTCGGTAGAATCTGGTGGCTGCATCTGAAAAACTCTTCGACGAAATTAACGGAGGAAGAGAGGAAAGGCAAAAGACAAAAGGCTTTTAGACGGAATTAACGGAATTTATTGAATTAGGGAAAGCCAAAAGGCAGTTGACGAAATTGACGAGATCTAAAAACGGTATTCACGAACAGCAGAAGGCTTATCAGGAACTCAGGAAAGCCGGAAGTTGAAAGGGACATAAATTGATCGCGGAATTTCGAGAGACGAAACTTAGAACCTAGAACTTCATACTGTCATCCTCCCGCCTTCCACTGAAAACTTCGAACTGAATACTGAAAACTATTTGTAGTAATGCTCGCCTCGCTCCTCACCACTCTCTTCTTTTCCCTCTCGGTCGTCTTCGCCAATCGCTCGATCCGGCTGGTCGGCAGCGCAAAGGCCAACCTGAGCCGGTTGATCTTCGCGACACTCTGCCTCGCTCTGTACAGTCACCTCTTCGCCATCGGGCTCAAAGGCCCGGGACTCTGGCACTTTCTCTTCAGCGGAATCATCGGATTCGGTCTCGGCGATCTGGCGCTATTCCAGGCCATTCCCCGGCTCGGTTCCCGGTTGACCATTCTGATGACCCAATGCCTCGCCGCTCCTCTTGGGGCTTTCATCGAATGGCTCTGGCTGGGGACAACCCTGAGCTTGCTGCAAATTGCCTGCGGCGCAACCATCCTATTCGGAGTTGCCCTTGCCATCGCTCCGAAGGAACACGCACACCGGCCTGCATCGGTATTGGCCTGGGGCCTCTTCTACGGATTCTTCTCGGCTCTCGGACAAGGTTGGGGAGCCGTCATCAGCCGCAAGGCGTTCGATATTGATCTGATGGCCGGAATATCCATCGGCGGAGTCAACGCCGCCTATCAACGCATCTGGGGCGGAGTGGTGGTGGCAGTGCTCGCTTACGTACTCTGGGGCGAGAAATTCGATCCGGCCTCAGCGGACACCAACACCTCCAGACCATCCGGAAGCTGGCGCAAAGCGGCTCCGTGGATTCTCCTCAACGGCCTGGCCGGGCCGGTCTTCGGAGTCAGTTGCTATCAATGGGCACTCGGAGAACTTCCCACCGGCATTGTGCTCTCCATCGTCGCCACGTCGCCGTTGGTCATCATGCCGTTCACCTTTGCCCTCGAAGGCGACAAACCCACCTGGCGCTCGTTCATCGGCGCGATAATTGCGGTGGCAGGCGTGATCGCCCTCGCCTTGCACAAATAAAGACAGGGGAAAAGTTTTCAGTTCGAAGTTTTCGGTTTTCAGTAAAAGACGGGAGAAAGGCAGTATGAAGTTCTAAGCCGTATCTATTCAA
>DBTH01000207.1:0-10523 GCA_002306945.1 Methylacidiphilaceae bacterium UBA1321
GCGGGCACGCTGATCTCGGCGATCCTTTTCCTCACGCGACAAAAATGGCGCACAGCGGTCAATCGCGCTTCCGAGGCGATGACGCTTTTCGCGGTGGTTTGCGCCGGTATCTTCCCGGCGATTCACGTCGGCCGCATCTGGATGGTGTGGTTCCTCGCGCCCGTCCCGCAGGCCAATGCGATCTGGCCCAACTTCCGCAGTCCTCTGCTTTGGGACGTGTTCGCCGTATCGACCTACTTCACCGTTTCGGTTTTGTTCTGGTACGTCGGACTCATCCCCGATCTCGCCACGTTGCGCGACCGCGCGACGGACAAACTCCGCAAGTTCATCTACGGCCTGTTCGCCCTCGGCTGGCGCGGTGGCAATCGCCAATGGCGCAATTACGAAATGGCCTATCTGATCCTGGCCGGTATTTCCACGCCGCTGGTGCTCTCGGTGCACTCGGTCGTGTCGTTCGACTTCGCCACGTCGGTGATTCCGGGCTGGCACACGACCATCTTCCCGCCCTACTTCGTTGCGGGCGCGATCTTCGGCGGGTTCGCCATGGTCTTGACGATTTTGATTCCGTTCCGCGCGATCTACAAACTTGAGGACATCGTCACGGTCGGTCACGTCGACGTCATGTGCCGCATTATTTTGCTCACCGGCACCATCGTCGGTTACGCCTACCTGATGGAACTTTTCATCGCCTGGTACGGCGCCAATCCGAACGAACGTTATGCGTTCTATAATCGCGCGCTCGGCCCCTACTGGTGGGCTTACTGGTCGATGATGTTCTGCAACGTCATCGCTCCGCAATTCTTCTGGTTCAAGACGCTGCGCCGCAATATTCTCATCGTCTGGCTCATCGTCCAGTTCCCGAATATCGGCATGTGGTTCGAGCGGTTCGTCATCATCGTCACGTCGATTCACCGCGATTACCTGCCTTCGAGCTGGGGCATGTTCCATCCGACGATCACCGACATTCTCACCTTTACCGGAACGTTCGGAATTTTCCTGACGTTGTTCCTGCTGTTTGTGCGGTTCCTGCCTATGATCGCCATTGCCGAGGTCAAGGGCGTCACCCCGCAAGCCGATCCCCATTATCACGGAGAGGAGGCCTCACATGGCCATTCTATCGAAAGTCACTGATTCTCTCGAAATCGAAGCGTGGGCCATCGGGGCGGAATTCCCGAGTGCCGCCGCCGTGTACGAAGCGGCGCAAAAAGTACGCGACAAAGGTTTCAAGTGGTGGGACGTCTATTCCTCCTATCCGATTCACGGCATGGACGCGGCGATGGGCCTGGGCAAATCGTGGGTGTCGGCGGTTTCTCTCGCGGGCGCGGCGACCGGCCTGACCACGGCGGTACTGCTGGAAACCATTCCGAGCGTCTTCCTTTATCCGATGATCGTGCAGGGGAAGCCGTACTTCAGCCTCCCGGCGTTTTTCCCGATCATGTTCGAACTGACTGTGCTTTTCACCGCGTTCGCGACGGTGTTCGGCATGCTTGGTTTCAACCTCCTGCCGCGGCTGCATCATCCGCTGTTCAACTGGGAACGTTTTTGCCAGAAGGCGAGCGACGACGGTTTCTTCATCGTCATCGAAACCGCCGATCCGCACTACAATGCCGAGGAAACTCCGAAGCTGTTGGCCTCGCTCGGCGCAACCAATGTGACTTTGATCCCGAGAGATTAAAATGATCCGCTATTTCTTCATCAGTCTGTTTCTCGCGGTGTTCGCGGCCCTCGCGATCCTCGGATTTCGCGGCTCGTTCACGACGAACCGGCCCATCGAAATCTTTCCCGACATGGATCATCAGGCCAAGTTCCGCCCGCAGTCGCCAACCGATTTCTATGCGAACGGTTCGGCCGCGCGCGCGCCGATTGACGGCACGGTTGCCCGCGAGATGCCCGCGCAGAACGATTACCTCCACACCGGCAAGATCGGCGACAAGTGGGGCGACGGCATCCCGCTTCCGATTGACGCCGACGCGATGAAGCGTGGCCAGGAACGCTTCACGATCAACTGCGCGGTTTGCCACGGCCCGGCGGCTTATGGCAACGGTATCGTCAAGGAATACGGACTTTCCACTGTGGCCAATCTCCAGGTGGCGCGCATCCGCTACATGGCCGACGGTGAGATTTTTAACACGATCACCCATGGCAAGAACACGATGAACGCCTACGGGCCGAACATTTCTGTCGAGGATCGCTGGAAGATTATTGCCTACCTGCGCGCCGTGCAGCGCAGCCAGAACACCCTGCTTTCCGAATTGCCGGAATCCCTCCGCGCCAAATACACCCCCGCAGCCAAATGAGCGACCATTCCCATACCTACACACCACCGGAACCGGAGCGTTTGACGCGCGACATCGGGCCGTTGCGCAAGAAATTGCTTGTCGTCGGAATCGTTGCGCTGGCCCTGACCGCGCTGGGCGGGAGCCTGGATCGCGTTCAGACGCTGCACTCGTACCTCTTTGCGTTCATGTATTTCTTCACCATCGCGGCGGGTGCGTTCTTCTGGACGATCCTGCATTATGCGACCAATGGCAACTGGTCGGTGGTTGTCCGGCGGCAGTTTGAAAACATCGCCAACGTGGTTGGCGTCCTCGTGATCGCGTTCATTCCGCTGCTCATCTTCCAGCACGATATCTGGGCCTGGACACGGCCGGAGGAACTCGCCACGAGCGAACTGCTCCAGAAAAAGCAGCCCTATCTCGGCATGACGTTCTATGCGGTACGGCTGTTGTTCTACTTCGGCTTTTTCTTCCTCGCGGCGCGATTCTACCGGAAACTTTCCATCGTCCAGGACGGAGACGGCAGCATTGTCCATAGCTGGCGGCTGCGCTGGTGGTCGCCGTTGTCGATTATCGGCTTCGGCATCAGCATCACCTTTTCGGCCATCGACTGGCTGATGGCGCTCGACTACCACTGGTATTCGACCATGTGGGGTGTCTACGTTTTTGCCGGGGCGGCGCAAAGCAGCATGGCTGCCTGCATTCTGGTTGTCTACGCGCTGCGCAAGCACGGCTATCTCAAACCGGTGACGAGCGAACACGCCCACATCATGGGCAAGCTCCTCTTGGCCTTCACGGTATTCTGGGCCTACATCGCATTCAGCCAATACATGCTGATCTGGTACGCGAACATCCCGGAGGAAACCGTCTTCTTCATCAAGCGCAACATCGGCAGTTGGACGTATCTGAGCATTTTCCTCGTCGCGGGACATTTCGTGATTCCGTTTCTCTATCTGCTGCCACAAGCGGTCAAGAAGAGCTTCGGCTCGCTCGGAGTGATTGCCGTGTGGATTCTCTTCATGCACGCGGTCGATTATTTCTGGATCATCATGCCGGTCGTGCGGCCTGCAGGCATTCATCTGGCCTGGACCGACCTGACCGCATGGATCGGACTGGGCGGAATAGTTCTTTATTATCTCGTGGGATTGATTGGCGGGGCGGGATTATTCCCGTCGCGCAACCCGCGTTTGGAGGAATGCGTCAAGCTGACCAACTGATATGAGCGACACGACTTCACCCTTGTCCCAGGACACGCCTCCGTCACGCTGGAGTGCGCGGTTCCTGACGTTTTTCTTTGCGCTGATTGCCTTCACGGCGCTGGCGTTGATGACTATTTTCCTGAAGCAACGCGCCGGATCGACCGATGCGTATGAAAATTCACGCGCGGAAAAACGCATCCAGGTTCGCAACCGGATCGACACCCAGGCGAAGGAACTCCTGACTTCATCCGCCTGGGTCGATCAAGGCAAGGGTGTTGTGCGCATTCCGCTCGATGTGGCTATTCAACTGGAGATTGCCGACGTAAAACAGAAAACACCGCGTGCTGCCTATGCGGTCGGAAGCGCCGGGCCGATCCCGGCCAATGCGACGCCGGATGCCACATTGCCTTCGCCAACCCCTGCGCCGGCGGCGGCTCCAGCATCCGCTCCTGCTCCCGCCACGCAACCGGCAGAACTGAAAAAGTGAAACCGGAGACACGAATTCCAAACTTTTCACTATGAGCACGACACCAAGCATTCCCGCTGACAGCGAGGCCACAGCCGAACGGATCGCCATCGATCATTCGACCCGCGGGCCGGTGTTGATCTTTTTCATCTCCGCCGTGGTCTGGCTCCTGGCGGCGACGTTCTTTGGCATCATCGATTCCTTCAAGCAGCACAATCCCGAATTCCTCGGCCATGTGAGCTGGCTGACCTACGGGCGGATTCACGCGGCCTATCTCAACGCGTTGACGCTGGGGTGGGGGACGACCGGATCGTTCGGGGTGATAATCTGGTTGCTGGCGCGGCTCGATCACGCGCGGTTGCGGATTCGTAGCGTGCTGGTGCTTTCGTGCTGGCTGTGGAATATCGGTCTCGGGTTGGGCATACTCGGTGTTTTGGGCGGCCTGTCGACCGGGATCGAATTTCTCGAACTGCCCGGTTTTGCGGCGGTGATTCTCTTTGTTTCGTATTCGCTGATGGCTGTCTGGGGCGTGGTTAATTTCGCCGCGCGCGACGTGAGGCGTCCGCTTTTCATCTCGCAACTTTACCTGCTGGCCGCCCTCTTCTGGTTCCCGTGGGCCTATGGCAGCGCGCAATTCCTCCTCCATTTCTCACCGGTGCAGGGCTCAATCCAGGGAATCGTCGCCTCGTGGTATGCGCACAATTTTCTCACGCTCTGGTTCACGCCGATTGGACTGGCCGCCGCGTATTACTTTATTCCGAAAGTTACCGGTAAACCGATCTACAGCTATTCGCTGGCCAATATCGGTTTCTGGACCTTCGCTCTTTTTGTGGGTTGGAACGGCGCTTACTATCTCACGGGCGGGCCGTACCCGGTGTGGGTCGTGACCGCCAGCATTGTCGCGGCGGTGCTGATGTTGATCCCGGTGAGTGTCGTGGCGATCAATCATCATATGACCGTGAAGGGGAGTTTCGCCCTCGTCCATTCGAGTCCGACGTTGCGTTTTGTGGTCTTCGGGGCCATCGCCTACACCGTGGCGAGTGTGCAGGAAGCGCTCATGGGCTTCCGCACTTACGGCAAGTTTTTCGACTACACGCTTATCAGTGTCGCTCACGTCCATCTGGTGATATACGGTTTCTTCAGCATGATTCTGTTCGGCGCGATCTACTACATCATGCCACGGCTGATTGGTTGTGAATGGCGTTCGGCGATGCTGATCCGGCTCCACTTCGCGGCGAGTTTCTTTGGAATCCTGCTGATGATGGCCGTGTTGCATGTTGGTGGAGTGCGGCAGGGGATCGATTTGAGCGATGCGACCGTGACGTTCGAACAGGTGACCGCGCATGCGATGTTCTGCCTGACGGGCCGGACGGCGGCGATGATGTTGCTGACGCTGGCGAATTTCGTTTTCGCCTATCACTTTGTCCTGATGCTTCTGCATCTCGGATTGCCCGCGGGGAAACCGACTTTGTTGTCCGAATCTCCGGCGGTTGAAAAGGAGGCGGCAACCCTATGAACCGACTTTCAGTTCTCTTTGTGGGAATCTTCACGTCCTTCCTCATCGGCTGGATCGCGATGGTGCGTGTGCCGCTGGGACAGATCGGTCGGCTCCAGCCCGACGTCAACGAAGAGACCGGGGACATTTTCCCGCCGACACCGAGCGGGCTGGCCATTGCCGGGGAAAAAGTTTACGCCGCCAACGGCTGCGTCTATTGCCACACCCAGATCGTGCGACCCGAGGAGGAAGGTTCCGACATCGCCCGCAAGTGGGGCGACCGCCGCACCGTGGCGCGCGATTACATTCGGCAGACGATCACCTTCCCTGGCACGCAACGCATCGGTCCCGACCTGACCAATGTCGGTGTCCGCTACAACGACGCGAAATGGCAGCATCAGCATCTCTACAATCCGCGTTCGATCAACGCCTGGTCTCGGATGCCGTCCTTTGATTATCTCTATGTCACGCGCAAGATCGTCGGGCAGAAATCCGACGAGGCGCTCGATCTGAAGGGCGAATTCGCCCCGCCAGCGGGCTATGAAGTGGTGCCGACCACCGAGGCGCGGGAATTGGTCGCCTACCTGCTTTCGCTCAACCGCAACTACCCACTCAAAGAAGCGCCCCTTCCTGAAAAATGAGCACAACCGATTCATCTCCCACTCCGCCTGACGAGACGCGTGTCCCGGACAATGCGCCCGATGCTCCCGATTACGTGGAGACCGTCGACGTCGGCAAAATTCACGCGGCCATCAAGCGCGAACGAGTCGAGCCGGTCAGCGGTAACGAACCCGCGCCGCTCTGGCTGCTTGTTTTCGTGCTGGTGCTGGCATTCTGGTCGGGGGCTTACCTGATGAGCTACAGCGGTGGATTCAGTGGATTGGTTTACGACACCAACGCGGCCGAAAAAGCCGCCGCCTCTGGCCCGGTCAAGGCCGAAGATCCCGTTGCGATGGGCGAGCGTTACTTCAAACAGACCTGCGCGGTTTGCCACCAGGCCACGGGATTGGGTATGCCGGGAACTTATCCTCCCTTGGCCGGTTCCGAATACGCCCTCGGTGACGAACGCCGTGTCGCGGCGATTGTGCTCCACGGCGTCAGCGGGCCGATCACGGTTCACGGCCAGACTTTCAACAACCAGATGCAGGCGTGGGGGCCGACGCTCAACGACAAGCGCATTGCCTATATTCTGACCTACGTGCGTCAGGCCTGGGGCAACAACGCTCCGGCCATCAAGCCGGAGACGGTGGCGGAAGTTCGCAAGGCAACTGCTTCACGCAACTCGGCCTGGACGGAAGCCGAGCTTAAGGCGTTCAAATAACCAGCGTCGCGCTGGGCAACGTGACGTTGCATTCTGCAACGTTTCGCTGCGGGGTGTATTGAAGTCAAAACTCAAAAGTAAAAGGTCAAAGCCACAGCTCAAAATGCAAAAGTTAAATGCCTTCGCAAGGAGTGAATTGATGAGCTGAAGGCTACAACTGCCGACACTTTTGATTTTTTACTTGTGGCTTTTACTTTTGACCTTTGAGTTTTGAGTTGTTTCACTTCTGCAAGACGTACTACTTGCCGAGATACTTGTCGATGTAGGGCTGAATCGCATCGGCCCAGATCTGGTATCCCTTTTCATTTGGATGCAAAAGGTCGGGCATGATGTCGCGGGTCAACGTCCCGTCGGGTTGGAGGAACTTATCGCCGAAATCGACGTAAATCACCTTCTTGCCATCACCGAGCCTGGAGATGATCTCGTTGATTTGCTTGATCTTTTGACGGGTAGGGTCCTCGGTCTTTTCGTTGCGGGGGAAAACCGCCTGGAGCAGAATCACCGCTTTGGGAAAGCGTTTTTGATAAGCCTTTACCACGGCTGTCACACCCTCGGCGATTTGCTCGGCGGTGTTGGAACCGGTGTTGTTGGTGCCGATCATGATCGCGATCAGTTTCGGGTTCATCCCTTCCGCCTGTCCCTGTTCCAGACGCCAGAGAATGTGCTCGGTGCGGTCGCCGCCGATACCGAAATTGAATGCGCCGTACTTCGCGTAGCGTTCTTCCCAAACCTGTTTGCCGCGGCCATGCCAACCGTCGGTGATCGAGTCACCGTCGAAAATCACTTGCGTCGTCGCAGCGGCTTTTTTGCCTTCGGCAATGTTGTTTTTCACCCGGTAGAGCCAATCCCCACGGGGAGCGGGATAGGTGGCCGTATTGGTGCCAGCCGGTGGTGGTGGCGGCAAGGGCGGGAGTGAATCGAGCAGGCCCTTGGATTCCTGGGCGTGCGCGGAAACCAAAAGCAAACTAGTGAGGGCTATCGCGTAGAGTTTCATTCGAGCGATGGTAACGAAGACGATCTCAATGTCCAGTACTTGAGTGCACAACTGCGTAAAAAAGAGGACATTACAACTTCAAGTCGGACGCGGTATTGACTTCTTTCTTGCGGCTGAGTTAGATGTTCCATGCCTTTGTCTTTGAATCGCTTGAAGGAACTGACTGAAGCTTTTGCCTCCCAAAAGATTTTGGTGGTAGGCGACCTGATGCTCGACGAGTTCATCTGGGGGAAAGTTTCCCGTATTTCACCCGAAGCGCCGGTTCCCGTTGTTGATGTCCAGCGCTCGGAATTCTATCCCGGCGGAGCCGCCAACGTCGTTCGCAATCTCTGCGCCTTCACGCAGCACGCCAGCATGGCCGGAGTCATTGGCAAGGACAACGCCGGACAGAAAATCCTCAGCCTCCTCAAAAAAGAAGGCGCCAGCGTCAAGGCTGTCCTCCAAAGCACCACCCGGCCCACCACTCTCAAAACCCGCATCATCGCCCGCCAGCAACAAGTCGTCCGCGTCGATCGCGAGACCAAGGAAAAGCTTTCTGCCGCCGACCATAAATGGCTCCTGACCCAGGTCTCCAAACTCATCTCCACCCACGACGCCGTCATTGTCGAAGATTACGCCAAGGGACTCGTCGATCAACAGCTCGTCGCCCACATCATCAAGGAAGCCCGCCGCCGGAAAAAGATCGTCGCCATTGATCCTAATCCTAATAACCTCCTCGATTTCAGCGGCGCCACCGCGATCAAACCCAACCGTAGCGAAGCTTTCCAGATGGCCGGGCTCAACCTCGAAGACGGCAACCCCGCCCTCATGAAGGCCGCCATCACGCTCCAAAACAAATGGGCTCCCCAATATCTCATGATCACCCTGAGCGAAGAAGGTGTTCTGTTGCTCGAAAAAGGCCGCCCACCCTATTATACTCCCACCCGCGCGCGGCAGGTCTATGATGTTTCTGGCGCTGGCGATACTTCCATCGCCCTGTTCACCCTCGCACTGGCCGCCGGGGCCACCGGAGACGAAGCCACCGACTTGGCCAATCACGCCGCCGGAGTCGTTGTTGGCAAACTCGGCACAGCCACTCTCACCCTCGAAGAACTTCGCGCCAGTTTCAACTCCTGAACCCCGACCTTTCCCCTTTCCTATGAGCAAAGCCGCCGTATTTTTCGACCGGGACGACACTCTGATGCGCAACGTTCCCTACCTGGGTGACCCGTCCCAGGTTGTCCTCTTTCCCGGAGTTGCCGACGCGCTGGAAAAATTGCACGACGCCGACTTTGAACTCTTCATCGTGAGCAACCAGTCCGGTGTCGGTCGCGGCCTCATCACCATTGAACAGGTTGCCCGTGTCACCGAGGAAATGATCCGTCAACTCGGCGAAATCCGTTTCACCGGCGTCTACAATTGCTACGCCGCCCCCGGTCAGCCCGGCGAGGAACACCGCAAACCCAGCCCCTACCTCATCCAGCAAGCCGCCACCGAACACAAGATTGATCTCGCCAAGTCCTTCATGGTCGGCGACCGCCTTTCCGACGTCCTCAGCGGCAAAAACGCCGGTTGCAAGTCCCTCCTTGTCCTCACTGGCCCGAGTTCTCCCGAACGCGACATCGCCCGCACCCACGCCGATTACATCGCCGCCGACCTCATCGAAGCCGCCGAATGGATCGTCCGCGAGGCCAAAGGCAAAAACTGAAAAAACTTTTGGACGGAATTAACGGAATTTAAGAAAAAGGCCTATCACAAACTCAGAAAATCAGAAAGGGAAAGACGGGCAATTAGACACTAGGTATCGAATGCGAAAACCTAGTACTTAGAACTTAGCACCTCATACTTTCCCTGCCTTTCACAGAAAACCGAAAACTTCGAACTGAAAACTTTCCCCGTCATGAAGAAAGCCGTCATCGTCATCCCCGCCCGCTACGCTTCCACCCGATTTCCGGGCAAGCCGCTGGCCCTCATTCTCGGTAAACCCATGATCCAATGGGTCTGGGAAGCCGCCCGGCGCAGCAAACGTGCCGCCGAAGCCCTCGTCGCCACCGATGACAAGCGCATCGCCGACACCGTCGCCTCTTTCGGCGGCAAGGCCGTCATGACCAAGTCCACCCACCGCTCCGGCACCGACCGCATGGCCGAAGTCGCCCGCAAATACCCCGCCGACCTCTACGTCAACATCCAGGGCGACGAGCCCCTCATGGTGCCTCAGGTCATTGACGGCCTCATCGACGGCATGGGCGACGCCCCCATGGCCACCCTTTGCCACCCCATCGAAAAAGAAGCCGACTGGCGAAGCCCCGAAGTTTGTAAAGTGGTTATCGACAAAACCGCCACGGCGCTCTATTTTTCCCGGTCACCATTACCCTTCCAACGCCAGTACAACCCGGCAGTGAGAGTTTGGCGGCACGTGGGAATCTACGCATTTACGGCGCCGGCTTTGCGCCAGTTCGTCCGCTGGAAACCGGGCGCGCTGGAAAAGGCCGAAAGCCTCGAGCAACTGCGAGCGTTGGAGAACGGCATGAGGATCAAGGTTTTGCCGACCAAGTTCCGTTGCGCCGGGGTGGACACCTCCGCAGATTTGACCACTGTAGAAACCATATTGGCCGCTCGCCACAAAAAGCGGTCGCAACATTGAGCCAGAAACATGAAATACATTTTTGTCACAGGCGGCGTAGTTAGTTCCCTTGGAAAAGGACTGACCGCTGCGGCACTCGGAACCCTCCTCGAACGGCGCGGCATGAAGGTCGTCCTCCAGAAATTCGACCCCTATCTCAATGTCGATCC
>DBTH01000207.1:10853-14265 GCA_002306945.1 Methylacidiphilaceae bacterium UBA1321
CCGATCTCGACCTCGGCCACTACGAACGCTTCACCTCTTCCAAGCTTTCCCGCAAAAACAATCTCACCACCGGCCAGATCTACGAAGCCGTCCTCGCCAAGGAACGCCGTGGCGATTACCTCGGCAAAACCGTCCAGGTCATCCCTCACGTCACGGACGAAATCAAACAGCGAATTCGCCAGGTCGGCCAATTCCAGGATGCCGACGTCGTCATCACCGAAATCGGCGGCACCACCGGCGACATTGAAGGACTGCCCTTCCTCGAAGCCATCCGCCAGTTCGCCCTCGAAGTCGGCTACGACAACGCCCTTTTCATTCACGTCACGCTCGTCCCCTACATCAAGGCCGCCGGAGAGCTCAAGTCCAAGCCCTCCCAGCAAAGCGTCGCCAAATTGCGCGAAATCGGTATTCAGCCCAATATTCTCGTCTGCCGCACCGAATACCCCATCGACCGCGACATGCGCCACAAGCTTTCCATGTTCTGTAACGTCCCCCTCGAATCGGTCATTGAGGAACAAGACGTCGCCTACACCATTTACGAAGTCCCCCTCATGCTCCAGCGTGAGAAAGTCGACGAACTCGTCTGCCGCACTCTCCACCTCGATCTTCCTCCCGCCGATATGACCGAATGGAAGCGCATGGTCGACCGCATCATCGCTCCCAAACACAAGATCAACCTCGCCGTCGTCGGCAAATACATCGAACATCAGGACGCCTACAAGAGCATCTACGAAGCCCTCACCCACGCCGGAGCCGGAGAAGACACCGGGATCGAACTCATCCGCATCGACGCTGAAGACATCGAAGCCGAAGGCGCGGAAAAATTCCTCAGCGGCGTTGACGGTCTCCTCGTCCCCGGCGGATTTGGCATCCGCGGCATCGAAGGTAAAATCATGGCCGCTCAATACGCCCGCGAAAACAACATCCCTTATCTCGGCCTCTGCCTCGGCATGCAAATCGCCGTTGTCGAATTTGCCCGCAATGTCCTCGGTCTCAAAGACGCCCACAGTCTCGAATTCAACGCCGATACCAACCACGCCGTCATCACCCTGATGAACGAGCAAAAGAACATCGTCAAAAAAGGCGGCACCATGCGTCTCGGCGCGATGCCCTGCTTCCTGCGTGAAGGTTCCAAAGCCCGCGCCGCCTACGGCGAGGAAAAAATCATGGAGCGTCACCGCCACCGCTACGAGTTCAACAGCGAATACAAGCAAGCCCTCGAAGAAAAAGGTCTCCTCGTCTCCGGCGCTTCCGCCGACGGCAAGCTCGCCGAAGTCATCGAACTCAAGGAACACCCTTGGTTCGTCGCCTGCCAATTCCACCCCGAATTCCAGTCCAAGCCCAACCATCCTCACCCTCTTTTCCGCGGATTCGTCAACGCCGCCCTCAAGCATGCCCACAAAATTTAAAACGCCCCCCTCCGGCACGCTCTTTCTCATCGCTGGCCCCTGCGTTCTTGAAACAGAGGGCCTCGCGCGCAAGATTGCCCATCAACTTGTCCGCATCACCGACAAGCTCGAAATCCCCCTCATCTTCAAGGCCTCCTTCGACAAAGCCAACCGCTCCAGCGGCGCTTCCTACCGCGGCCCCGGCATCAAGGCCGGGCTCAAGATACTGGCCAAGATCAAAAAAGAATTCGGCTGCCCCGTCCTCACCGACATTCACGAAGTCTCCCAGGTCAAAGCCGCCGCCCAATCCGTCGACGTCCTCCAGATTCCCGCCTTCCTCTGCCGCCAGACCGATCTCCTCCTCGCCGCCGCCAAAAGCAAGCGCATCGTCAACGTCAAGAAAGGCCAATTCCTCGCCCCCGAAGACGTCAACAACATCGCCGCCAAACTCAAAGCAGCCGGTTGCACCGACTACTGGATCACCGAACGCGGCACCACTTTCGGCTATCAAAATCTCGTCGTCGACATGCGCGGCCTCGCCACCATGCGCGCCGCCGGACACCGCATCGTCTTCGACGCCACCCATTCCGTCCAACGTCCCGGCGGACTGGGCAATCGCACCGGAGGCGACGCCGCCATGGCTCCCGTCCTCGCCCGCGCTGCCGTTGCGGTCGGAATCGACGGCCTTTTCATCGAAACCCACCCCAATCCCGCCAAATCTCCCAGCGACGGCCCCAACATGATTCCGCTTGCCCAAATGGAACCTGTTCTGCGTAAACTAAAAGCCATACATGAAGCGGCCAAGTAACCATACCGGACGATTCACCTTTCCGCTCGCGGCCAGCCTACTGCTCGCCGTTCTCACCCTCCTCCCGGCCCGGGCGCAGGACGCCCCCGCCAAGCCTGCTTCCAATAATAACCTCACCACCGGCCAGGTCACCAAGGGCTTCACTCTGCCCCAATACCAGAACGGCAAACTCAACGCCATGATCACCGGTGCCGAAGCCCGCGTCATCAGCGTCAACCGCACCGAGATCATCGAGCTTAAAGTCGATCTCTACGAAGCCGACACCATCTCCACCACCATCACCTCTCCCAAGAGCGACTACTGGACCGCGGACAATAAAATGCGCACCCGCTTCGGCGTCGTCATCACCCGCCCCGATATGACTATTTCTGCCCAAACCATGGAATGGGAAATCAAGGAGCAACGCGGCGTCCTGCGCCAGGATGTCAAAGTCGTCCTCAACACCCTCGACCTCTCCAAACCCGCCGATTCCCCCTCTCCGCAAGCTACGGCTCCCCTCCAATCCACCACCAACCTCCCCGGCGCCATCCAGCTCGAAGACAACACCAGTCTCCTCCTCGACAACGGCACAAAAACCAATTCCAAACCCTAATCCGCTACCCATGAAACCACACGCCCTCCTCCTCATTATCGCGGCTCTTCTCACTGCCAACTTTGCGTCCCTGGCCCATGCCCAAACGGCCACCACCGCCAAGCCCGCCGCCGCTGCCACGACCACCAATTCCACCGTCGTCACTTCCGACCAATTCAAACTCGACATGCCCTCCAAGCAGGGGCTCTTCACCGGCAACGTCGTCGTCACCGGTAGTGACTTCAAACTCAAGTCCCGCGAGATGCAGGTCTTCTTCGACGAAAATAATAAAATCAAACGCATGATCGCCCGCGGCAATGTCGAAACCGAACAGGCCGACCGCACCACGAAATCCGGCCAACTCGACTACATCATCTCCGAAAACAAAATCATCCTCACCGAATCTCCCCAGGTCATCCAAAGTCGCAACACCGTCACCGGTAACACTATTACCATCTACCGCGACACCAATCGCATGGACGTTGACGGCCGCAACCGCATGATCCTCTACGAAAACGAACCTTCCACTCCCGCCAAATGACCGACCCCAACGACACACCCCAGGGGCAACCACCACAACCCGAGTCCGAGCCACCGCAAGCGGACTCCGCACCATCCCCCGCATCCACGCCTGCACCTGAACCC
>DBTH01000269.1 GCA_002306945.1 Methylacidiphilaceae bacterium UBA1321
ATTGATAATTTCCCGAGGCTAAGGCGAGGCGCAAGGAGGGAGTTTATTGCTCATCAATAAGTGACCGACGCGCAACGAAGCCTTTGCCTCGGGAAAACTCAAGATCGGGCGTGAGGTTTTGAATAGTTACGGCTTAGGTCTGCTAGCGCCTCACTTCACGGCACCCTGGTTCTGATAAACGCGCACGTAATCGATGACGTAGCGTTGCGGAAAAGCCGTTTCATTCACTCCCTGCTCGCCGCCCCAAATACCGCCGATTGCCAGATTAATCAGCAGGAAATGCGGCCGGTCAAACGGCCAGAACCCGTGCTTCGCCTCGCTGCGGGAGAGGGAGTGATAGGGGTTGCCGTCGACGCAAAAATCGATGCGATCCGGCTGCCACTCGACCGCGTAGACGTGAAAATCCGAGAAGACATCCGGCAGCACGATCTTGGCTCCGTGCTTCTCATAGGTCTCCTTGGTGGCTCCGAAATGAAGATGGCCGTAGACCGCTCCGGGCTCATGCCCCACATGTTCCATCACATCGATCTCGCCGCAACGGGGCCAGCCGTCCTTCGGATAATTACTGCCGAGCATCCAGAAGGCCGGCCAACTCCCACGCGCGCGCGGCAGCTTCGCCCGCATTTCGAAACGCCCGTACAACCAGTCCGCCTTACCGCACGTGTTCAAACTCGCGGAGGTATAATCCGCGCCCTGCCACGGTTCGCGGCGCGCTTCGATAATCAGCCCTTCGTCCTCAATGCGCGCGTTCTCCGGCCTGGCGACCGTATAGAATTGCAATTCGTTATTGCGAACGAAACCTTCCTCGTAATTCCACTTCTGCGGGTCGGCCAACCCAGGCTTGTCGAATTCATCCGCCCAAACCAATTTCCATTCTGTTGACATGCTCTTCCTCTTCTACTTTTCGGGTTCGCCGTAGAAAATACCGCGCCCGTTGGTTCCAATGAAAACACGACCGTACACCTGCCAGTCCCCGGCCATGATGTTGCGTTGATCGCCGACCTGGTTCTGTTCGGAATCGATCCGAACCCAGCTCTCGCCCTGATCGTCGGAGCGGTACAACCCTTCCACCTTGTCCACCGCGCCGCTGAGATAGATCGACGGATAACCGCTGCCGTCGCGGTTCTTGCCAAAGGCGAACATCCCGGCGCGACTCACGAGCGGATTGCGCTTCCACGTAGCGCCGCCGTCGTCGGAAAAACGCAGGCCGTGGAAATTCATGCCGATCCAGACATGATTCTCCTTGCCCGGAACCGTATAGATCATATGGGTTCCCTCATCGGGCAACGAGGACACCACTTGCCACTTGTCCCCGCCGTCGTCGGAGCGCCAGAATTTTCCGCTCTTGAATATATAGAACCGCTTCGGATTGACCCCGTCGGCAGCGAGCGGTTGATGCCACTGAAAAATGTCGAGACCGCGCACGGTGTATTTCAACGCGCCCTCGCTTTGGCACGGCATCCAACTCGCTCCGAAGTCGTCGGTATAGTACGGTTCGCCCTGTTGCGGAGCCCAGAGGATGCGGGTGCCTGTCGCCGCAATCGCCACGCGTCCGCCACGTATGTTCTTGTACGGAAGCGAGGGGAAAACAGTCCAGGTCTGGCCACCGTCCATGCTGTAACCGCCCGTGCCGGGACTGCTCCAATCGCGCGCGCCAACGCGCACGACAAAGAGCGGATTCGATGCCTGGAACGCCACGCCTGTCGTGGTCAGCCCATTCGGCAGTCCCTCTTTCCAGATATTGTGCGGGGGCCGCTCGGTGAGCGAACGGTGATTGAATCCGCCCACGTCCGCAATGCCGCTGAGCAACTTGATGTCGCCCTGCGGCAACGTCGTCATGGCCCCGGTCGTTACGATCTCCTCGTGGCCCGATTCGTAATTAGTCCAGACAACTTCCTTCGCAGTGATGTCGGGCGCGCGGTAAATCCCGTACCAGTCGGTCGCCCAGACGCGATTGGGATGATGCGGATCGAATGTCAAACTGCCGATGGACGAAAGCCAGTGCCAGTCGGGCCACCAGGGAACCGTCTGGTTGCGCGCGCTGTTGACCTTCTCCCAGTTCGCCCCGGCATCGGTCGAACGATAAACCGCCAACCCATGCTTGCCTTCGCCCGAAGCGGTCAGCAAATGTTTGGGATTCTTCGGATCGATGGCGATGGCCTGGCAGGAACTCTTCAAGTCGGGCGGCGTGATCGATGTCCACGTTGCGTTTGCGAACCGCGCCAGCCCCGATTCATGGCTGACAACGAGCGAATGATCGCTTCCCACTGCCGCGCGGCGCGGCTTGAGCGGACTGCCCTCTAGCAGCTTCCACGTCCCGCCGCCGTCGTTGCTCTGGTAAACGCCTTCTCCCGAAGCGCCGAGATAAATCACCGAAGTCCGGCCGTTGGAAGCCGCAGGGGAACCGGCATCGAAGAGGACAAAAACCAGCCCCGCCACACCCTTGAGCTCGGGACGATCCTTGCCCGGCAATAATCCTTTCGGAGCGGAAGCGACCTCCTCCCAGCTTTCTCCCGCATCAAGCGAACGCCACAATCCTTTCGACCTGGAAGCGCAGAGCACATGCTTGCCCAGGCGCGGATCGACTGCGATGCGCTCGCCGTACGGTTGATCCGTATTGCTCGAACCGCTCACTGGCAGCGTTGTCAAAGTCCACGTCGCGCCACGGTCGCTCGATTTGAACAGGCTGCCGTTCTTGCTCTCATACTTTCCCGTCAGCAGGTAGACTGTGTTGCCCGACGCTTCTCCCGGATCGACCGCAATACTGTCGGCGCCATACAAATTCCAATCCTTGTCGGGAATCCAATCGGTCAGCGGAATCCATTCCTCCTTCTTCTTCTCCCAGCGATACGCGCCGCCGACATCGGTGCGGATATAAACCAGGTCGGCCACTTTCGGATGAATCGCCAGCCCCGGCACGTTGCCACCGCCGCCGAGGACGACCTGCTTCCAGACGTACGGCTCTTTATCGACTCCTAAAACCGCTGCGGCGGACAACGCCCACAACGCAAACACAAGTGCGTTTCGGCTCAATTGACGGACTGTTTTCATCGGATGGATCGGATTGAATTTTCGGTTCATGGCTGGCTACCTGATTGAATGGATGACGAATTCCCCGCAAAGCCCCAGAGCGTTTCGATGCCCTCCCCGGTTATCCAGTTCGGATGCAAAATCTGGCGACCCCGGCTGATCGAGCGGTTCGCCGTCCAGCTCAAAGCTCTCTTGCCGTCGTCCTGCACGTAAAAAGCAAACCGCACTTCGCGGCCCGGAGCGGGCTTCACCTCGCTCAACTCCGACCACGGAATGGCGGCTTCATGGATCCAGAAATCGCCACGCCGCGCAACGCCAGTTCCAGCGACGTGAAATCCCCCTGCCGAATCCATTCCCTCGCCGCCGTACGGTGGATACGTCACCGCCACAGCCGCCCGAGTCGGCACCACCTGCCAACGCAGCGCTTTCCAACCCACCGGATTCGATGCAGAATTCCTCAGTAACAAGGAAACCTCCACCTCACTGGACGGCTCATAACTCACCCCGGAAGGAACACTCCAGGAAACGGCCTCAACCGAAAACGGAACCCCTTCACCCCACCCGAACGACACCCCAAGCGCCAGAACAAACGCTGGAATAAAGGAGAGCATACGGGCGCGCGGCATGATAATAAATATACTCTAATTTGAATTGATTACAATCATATTTATTATTTGCATTATTCTATTTATTATGTATTTATAAATTATATTCAAAATTTAAAGTAATGAGTATAAGCATTATAAAGACCTCCCCCCGTTGCTCCCATTCCCTTGCTGTTCTCTATTTCGGAATCGGCGCTTTTCTCTCCATTTCGACCATCGGCGCCAGCGAAGCGGTCTCGCCCAACGAGTGTTTCCCGAACGGTTCTTTCGAGGTTTTCGACGGACAGAATCCCGCCTTCTGGGGCAAGCGTTCCGAAATCATCGCCTACGAAAAAGGTCACGCGATCAAGTTGACCGGCAATTTCTCCTTCACCTGGGACGCTCCAGATAAACCGATCTGGGACGCCGATTACATTTTCTCTTACCGGGTCAAGGCCGAGAATGTCAGCGGTCGCAAAACAAGGCTCGTCCTTTGGGCCCGGCTCCCCGATCAGCATGAGCCGCCCGCCGGAGGATTGATCAACGCGCCCGTGCCGGATGGCACCTTCGATTGGAAAACGCAGGAGTTCCGTTTTCACATGCCTCTCGGGGTGAGCCGCTTCATCGTCTTTTTCGACGCCCCGACCGGTTCGGGCGTGAGCTATATCGACGACATTTCCATCCGGCCCGTCAACGACCGCCCGCTCGATGTCGACACCTCGCGCAGTTTCGGTTCCACCGAACGCGAACCGCTGGCGTGGATCTGGTCGGAACCGGGCTTCAAGTTTAGCGGCCAGCACATGGGCAAGGACGCCACGCTTCCCGCGCCTCACCAGGAAATTCTTTTCAGGAAAACCGTCCAGATTCCACAGGGTGCCACCGGGCCGAAGGTGGTTTTCTGTGGAGACGATCAAGCCACTCTGTGGGTCGACGAAAAGGAAATCGCCCGCAATGAAATGGTCCAGGATGTGGCCAGCACCGCGCTCGATTCGGTTCTTACACCGGGCCGTCACACGCTGCAATTCAAGGTCGTCAACGACTTGGGCCCCGGAGGATTGATCGCCCGCGTCGAATGGAAAAATGCCGATGCGTCGCGCGTGCTTGTTCCCACCAACGCTTCCTGGGAATGTTCCACCGACAACGGTCATACATGGAAACCCGCCGCCGTCGTGGCAGCGCCCGCACCGGCCCCGGTCGAATACGCCTGGTGCTATCCGCACCTCGACAAACTCAAAACCACTTTCACCTGCGCCCTGCCTTCCGGTATTACCGCGGCGCGCATTGTCGTCCGGGCGACAGGGGGATTCGACCTCTCCGCCGATGGCCAAACGCTGCTCAAGGTTTCCAGCAGCGGCCGCAGCATCAGGTTCGATCTCGGCCAGTCACTGAACTACTCCCGGCAACTCACCCTCACCCTGGAGGACATCGAACAACCGCCCGCCGGACAAGCCACGCTCGAAATCCAGACGGGAAATTCAGTTCAGACCCTTTCCCTCGCCGACTTCAAATCCAATGGCAATCCTCCTACCACGATCCCCGCGCTTTACCCTGGCAGGACTTGGCCCCTCAATGTGGCCGCCTTGGCCGCCGCAGCCACCCGGCCGCCACGCCAATTGGGCAATCGTCTGGAGCCCTGGGCCAGCCAACTGCTCGACGGCGCGCGCGATTTGTTCCGCATCGGCAAGGCCGACAACTCCTCGTCCGAATTCGCGGAAATCAAAAACAGCCGCAACGATTTCACCCTTCCCCTCGCCAATCCGGGAGAATTCCCGCGCGGTCTCGAAAGCAAACTCCGCCCGGAAGTCACGTTGCGTTTCAACCTCGACAATATCCCCGCAAACGGTGCGGCATTCGAACTCGCCGTCGAAGATTCCGACGCCATCGCCAGCAGTGTCGGCATTTTCGTGAACGGTATTTTCTGCGGCTGCCCGCAGGTCATCGGCTACGATCAATTCCCCGGCGGACGGCTTACCAACCGCACCTGGGTTGTCACGCTGCCCCCGGAACGCTTCATTACCGGAGCTAACACGCTGACCCTTCGCCTCCTGCCTTCCTATTATCAGGAAGCCAACACGAACGAAAATCAGGCCGAGGAATACATCAAACTCTTCCGCCTTGGTGACCGCTCCCTCAATCCCTATCCCACTTCCAACTGGCTTCACTGGGACACCCTCGCCCTGCGCGAACTCTCCCGCCCCGTCACCGATCCGGTCAATGGGCGTCCGGTCTGGATGGGAGCCAGTTCCGGCTACATCGTCTATCGCGGACTCGATCCGTGGCTTGACTACATCCTGCGGGATCTCTCCTACCTCGGCATGGAAGGCGGCGATTCCCCTTACCGCATTTCGCTCTGGGCCGAGAAAAAACTCGAAGCCGCCAGCCGGGGTGATTCCCGGCTCGCCTCCGGCCAGGATATTTACGACTACCAACTCGCCTCGCTTCGCGCCCGCGGCATCCGTCCCTATCTCCTCACCGATTGCGGCAAGAGCATCAAAACCCCCGACGAAGAAGCCAATACAAGAGAAGCCGCCGCAATCCGGAAATACGGCCGTTACTTCGACATGATCGAGATCGGCAACGAGATCGATCATCCCCGCTACGGGTGGGATTCCTTCGCGCTGGCCAGCGCCTACGCGCTGATCCAGCGCCAGGCCGTCGCCGCCCAGTGGCTCAAGACCCTCAATCCGCAACTCAAGGTCATGGGCGAAGGTTGGTATCATGCGTGGGACTTTTCCGTCATCGACGCTCAGGCCCGGCAGGAAGCCCCCAACGATCCCGCCTGGACCGACCACCTCAGCGCCCACACCTACGGCAAAAGTTACATCATCCCCGCGATCACTTATTACATGCTCTACGGAACCACCTTCCCCAAACCGGTCTGGGTCACCGAATGCGGAGCCTACACCGCCGACGACAGGAACATTGGCGAATTTGAACTCAATCTGCGCGGCAACCTCGCCTATGCCACTTACCTCGTCCAATATCTCACCCATCCCTACAACGCCGAGATGCGGCACTTCTCCCTTTTCTCCGCCGAAAGCAAGGACTCCGAAGTCCTCGAAAAAGCCCGTTGCTACCGCCGACTCCTCCACACCTTCGCGCTCCACGGCAAACCGCTCCCCTGGCAATACGAGAACCCCGCAGCGATGAAAGACAAACTCGTCTACGTTGCAGCAGTAGAGAACGGGAATTTCACCAAGATCAGCTTCGTCAATTACGAACACAGCCCGCAGACAATCGCCCTGCGCGTAACGTTGCCAACCAGCGGACAACTCACCGCCATCCGTTACGGCGACGGGAAAACCGTCGAAGCCGGTACGCGCGCGATCACTCTCAACGCCACTCCGCAGGTCTCCTTCAACGATACCCTCGCACCCGGCGAAACCGTCGAGTACCTGATCCGCAAGGAAACACGCTAAGCCGTAACTATTCAAAACATCATGACCAGGATTGAGAATTTTCCGAGGCAAGAGCGAGGCGCAAGGAGGGAACTTATCGATTCACTGATAAGTGACCGACGCGCAACGAAGCCTTAACCTCGGGAAAACTCAAGATCGGGCGTGAGGGTTTGAATAGTTACGGCTAAGCCGTAACTATTCAAAACCTCACGCCCCGGCGCAATCGGGAAAGGCCCGACTCCACGCCATTCCGACGCCGCTTGACGGGA
>DBTH01000001.1 GCA_002306945.1 Methylacidiphilaceae bacterium UBA1321
ACCCACGCGACGCGAAGCGGGAGAGTGATTCAGCTTCGCGTTGGTGGTGATTCTGTCTGAAATGCCCTGTTGTAGAGATCTGCGCAGGGCGTTCTGTTTTTTTGATATTCGGGAAAAAAAGAAACCGTCTGGCGATTCGTCAGACGGTTTCTTTTTTGTAGGGATAAGCTCTTACTCGATAAATCCGTACTTGCTCAGGATGTGCTTGCCTTCGGGCGAGAGGACGAAATCGACAAACGCCTTGGCCAGTTCCTTGTTGGGGGCTTTTGCCAGAGGGGCGATCGGATATTGCGCGATCTGGTCGAGGGCGGCGGGCAGGCTGATGGCGTAAGTCTTTCCGGGTTCGACGCTCTTGGCATCGGTGGAGTAGACGATACCGGCATCGGCTTCGCCGAGGGCGACCTTGGTCAGAACGGCGCGGACGTTGGTTTCATAGGAGACGACATTCTTGAGGACGGCTTCCTTGTAACCGGTGCCGAAATCGGCTTCCTTCGACGCGGCGTCGAGGAATTTCACCGTGTACTTGCCGACCGGAACCGTGGCATCGGCCAAGACGAGTTTAAGTCCGGGCTTGGAGAGATCCTTGAGGGTTTTGACGGGTTTGTCGCTTTGGGCGCTGACGACGACGACGAGTTTGTTTTTGGCGAAGACTTTGGAATCGGTTTCGTTGACGTATTTCTTGGAGACGAGGCTCTTGATCTCGTCGAGATTGGCGCTGGCGAAGACATCGGGAGTGGCGCCTTGCTCGACCTGTGCGCGCAATTGCTGTGAGCCGGCAAAATTGAAGGTGAGCTTGGCGTCGGGGTGAACCGCTTGAAACTTTTTGGCCACATCCTTGAAGGCGTTGACCAGAGAGGCAGCCGCAAAGACGGTGACTTCCTTTTTCGCAGGGGTGGATTCGGCGTGAAGGGAGGATAGGGGCAGGCTCAACGTCAGTGCTGCGAGAGCAAGACTGGATGCGGCTAAACGGATGAGTTTGTTTTTCATAAGGCAGGTTTGAATGGGTTTATGGTTTTAGGGAAAGGGGACGGCTGATTTAGTCAAAATAAATTGACAGGGTCAAATAAATTTTACAGATTGGCGCTATGAAACCGCTTGTGGAATCTCAGGTTTGTTTTTTGCAATCCATTCGTGAATCCCGTGGCCTGAGCCAGGCCGAATTGGCCCGGCGATGCGGGTTGACGCGCCAGGCGGTTCATGTGATTGAGTCGGGAAGATCGGTTCCGAGCGTGTTGACGGCCTTCAAGCTGGCGGAGGGTATTGGTTGCGCGCTGGAGGAGATCTTTCCGCGTCCGAGTACGGACAAGTCCATTCCGGTGCAGTTGCCCCGCCATGTGCGCATGACCACTCCGCGACTGGATTTGGCCCGTGTCCGCAGTCATTGGGTGGGTTTCCCCGTCGATCAGCCGGAGAACGCGAACCAGGGATTCCGGTTGGCGGACGCGATTTTGCAGCGCGGCAATCCGCATGCGTTGGCAAAGCCTCTCAAGCCCCGGGAGGATCTGGAACGGAATTTTGTCGTCGTGGGTTGCGATCCTGGTCTGGGTGTTTTGCGCGACCAGTTGGCTACCATCGCGCGACCGGGGAGGATGTTGTGGTTCAGCGCGTCGAGCCAGGAATCGCTCAAGCAACTCGAAGAGGGGCAGAGTCACGTTGCCGGAATTCATTTTGTCGGAGGTGATGGGGATGAAAATTTGCGCCGCGCCACGCGTTTGAAATTAAAACGGGGCGGTGTTTTGATGCGTTTTGCTCACTGGGAAATCGGTTGGATGGTGGCCGTGGGCAATCCCAAGGGAATTAACGGGGTGGAGGATTTGAGCGGCAAGAATGTGACTTTTATCAATCGCGAAAAGGGATCGGGAAGCCGCTATTTGTTCGACGTTCTTTTGCGAAAGGCTGGGGTGCCGCCCGAGGCGATCAAAGGTTATGAAAAACTGGCGACCAGTCATAACGACGGTGGCATCCGGGTGTGCAGGGGGGAGGCGGACGTGGCCATGGGATTGCGTTCGGTGGCCATGATTCACGGGTTGGATTTCATACCGATCGCCCAAGTCGGATTCGATCTGGTGATCCCGACGGAGCATATGGAGCATCCCGGCGTGGCATCGCTTTGCGAGACGCTCCAGAGTTGGCGTTTGCGTCGGGAATTGCAGGCGATACCGGGTTATCAGACCTCGGAGACGGGGCGGATATTGGCGGAGTTGCCAGCCCAATAGCGGAAAAAGTCGAATGTCGAAATAAGGAGATTAGGAAGTTTTTTTACTGAAGAAAGAAGAAGGGATTTTTATGCCCGAATTGCGTCACGTGATCGTAACAATTGACGCGATTTTGTCACCTGACATCAGGTGCGGGGAAATCGGTTTCGACGCGTCGGGAGGCGCGCCGGATGAAGCAAAACAGTGGTGAGAGCCACTAAAAACCAAGGAGAAAACCAAATGAAAAACTGTCTGAAGTATTGGATGGTTATGGCCGCAGCGGTGGTATTGACCGCTGTGTCCGTGCACGCGCAGGATGGGGGAGCGCTGGTTGATGCGCTGGTCAAGAAGGGCGTTTTGACCGACCAGGAAGGCGAGGAAATTCGCGCCGATCTGACAAAGGAATATGCAACGACGTCGGCTGGAAAGTTGAACGTCAGCAATCATATCAAACAATTGACGCTCTACGGTGATGGCCGTTGGCGTTATGAGTATAATAACACCGGAGCCCAGCAATCGGGAACGTCGACCAGCTATACTTATCGTGCGCGTTATCGCATTCGCTTGGGAGCGGATTACAAATTCACCGACAATTTTTCTGCCGGTTTCGAATTGGAATCTTCGACCCAAAACGACGGTGCGATGCAGACTGTCGGCGCGGGATTTGGCAAGTTTTCCATCAATGTCGGGTTGTTGTACCTGACCTACAAGCCGTGGGATTTTGTCACATTGACGGCAGGTAAGATGAAGAATCCATTCTATACGACCGATTTGGTCTGGGACCCGGATGTGAATCCCGAAGGTGCTGCGGAAATTTTCTCGTGGAAGGTGGCCGATAATCTGACGGTCGGATTCGCTGCGGGTCAATTCCAATATACCGAGAATACGGAAAGCACGGTTAACAGTGCGCCGGATGCCTCGCGCGACTCGTGGATTATCGGAGCCCAGATGCCTGTGACCTATAAGGTCAATAAGGATGTACAGTTGACATTTGCTCCTGGCGCCTATGTGTGGACATGGGGCGGTAACACCGGTACGTCTGCCACCTTTAGCACGGGTACGCCGTCGTTTTCGAGCGTGCACGCTGCGGATGATCTGACTCTCATCACGGCTCCGGGCGATGTGCAGTTCAAGGCCTGGAATCAAAAGTTCAAGTTTTACTGGGACTTCGCCTACAATGTGGATGCCAAGGAACGTATCCGTGATGTCTATCAACTCACCCAGGCCAATGACCTGACAGATGGTATCGCCTGGCTCGCCGGTATCAAGGTGGGCGACAACAAGAAAAAGGGAGACTGGTCGATCAGCGCCGATTATCGCCAGGTGGGAGTTGGTTCGGTCGATCCGAATCTGAGCGACTCGGAATGGGGCAACGGTTTCCTCAATCAACAGGGTGTGAAGGTTGCCGCAGTGTATAACTTCACCGACTTCCTGACCGGTGGCCTTAATAGCTACACGACCTGGAATTATAAGGAAAATCTCGTTCCGTCGGGTACGACAGGCAGTGGTTATTCCAGCATCCTGGGCGCTAATTACACTCAGCGTTATCAGGCCGAGATCACTTGGAAGTTCTAAATATACTTCATTGTATATAGATAAAAGAAAAGGCCGGGAACAAAAGTTCCCGGCCTTTTTTATGGCGGAATAATCCGATAAGGGATCAATCCACACCGACGATGACGCTCGAAGACTTGATTACCGCGTAGGCAGGTTTGCCTTTCTTGAGTTTGAGTTCCTTGGCGGAAGATGAGGTGATGGTGGAGGTCAATTGAACACCCTTGGCCACTTCAATCACGACGAGCGTGCTGACGGGACCGGCTTTGATGCTGACGACTTTACCTTTGAGTACATTACGAGCACTGATTTTCATTCTATCTCCTGTTAGTAGTTAAAAAGAGTGTTCGTATATTATCGACGTGAGTTGCAAATAATCAAGGGATTATGAGCGGCTTCTCCTGCGACTCAAAACGCAGAAGCTCATCACTCCGAAAATCAGGAGCGCGCAGGTGGAGGGTTCGGGGGCGGCAACGGCTGTGACGGTGAAGACAGACGGGCCGTTGTTCGTTGTGTTGAACAGGTATCCGACGGTGCTGTTCGCCGTGGGAGTACCGAAGATGGAGACTTTGCTTCCGGAGAGGATGTCGCTGAGTAATCCCGAGGAGAGGGTGAGAGTCCAGACATCGGAGGTCGCTCCGGTGGCCGAATAAGAGTAGTCACCGAGGGATTCGGACGTGTAACTGCCCAGCGAGGTGGCGAGGTTGTTCCAGGTGACGCTGTTTTGGTTCCAGTCGTCACTGCTGATCCAACTGAGGTTGAATTCGCCTGCGGCGATTTTGTTGAAGCTGCTATTTCCGGGCTGGACTCCAGCCGTGGAGAAGTTGGAGTAGAAGGTGAGAGTGACTGAGGTGACGGTCCAGCCTCCGACTCCGTATTCCGCGTCGAGGGAGGATTTGATCGAGGCGGTGTTATATTGAATGAGCGCTTCTTCGGTGCGGTTTTGGGAGCTCGTCGGGACGGCGATCATCATCGCCCCTTTTGAGCCGAAGCTTGTGTCGGGTTCACCGGAGGAGACGTAGGTGTCCTGGCCTCCCTGGCTTGTGGTGACATAGTAGGTCGAGGCCTGTGCGTGGTGACTGATGAGGAGTGCGGCGAGAAAGGCCGCGCTGGAGAGTAGTTTTTTCATTGTGCGAGGGTGTTTTCATTATTTTGGGTTCCCGTTTTCGGGTGTTTGGGGTGGGTTTGTTTGGAGGTTGTATCCGGTATTCCGGTGGAAAGAGTTTTGGAGGGAAGACAGGGTGTTATCGGGGTGGTGTCGGGTTGTCGTCGACGGGAAAGAAGACGGGTCTGTTGCTGGCGGTTTGTGATAAAGCGAAATTTCGAACGATGGTTTGCGCTTCATGGGAGACGAGGAAGTCGGCCATCTGCCGCGCGCCTTCGGGATTGGAGTTGTGACAACGCCAGGGGACGGCCTCGAGGACGACGTAGGGACGGCGCATTTCGGGATCGCCTTCGACCATGATTTCCATGCCGGTGCTGGGGATTTTGCCCTGGAGCACGGGGATGCGTCCGACGATGACGTAGGCGTGGCGCGAGGCGGCGAATTGCACGACCTGTTGGCGCGATTCGCTTTCGTCTTTGATGAGCCAGGAACCCTGGGGTTGAATTCCCGCCAGGCGCCAGAGATGAATCGTTACGGTCTGGCTGCCGGTGTTTCGGGCTTCGACGAAGGGGGCTTTTTTTGCGGCGATCTTTTTGAGCGCTTCGGTTCCGCTTCGCATGCCGCGGATTTGGGCCGGATCGTTTTGGGGGCCGACGATGACCAGTTCGTTGCGCGCCCAGGGACGTATGTTGGAGGCGAGACCGTCGGCGGCGAGATTGGTCGCGACGTCGCTGGAGTGAAGGGTGATGAGGTCGATGCCGCCCTTGCGGAATTCGGTGTCGAGAATCTCCTTCGGGCCGGTAGCGGCCAGTTCGATCGTGAGTCCGGTGCGTTGGTGGAATGCGGTGGAGATTTCCTGCCAGAGTCCGGTCATGACCATGCCTCCGATGACGACTACGCGAACCGGCGCGGTGTTGGCGGGCTTGGGCCGGTTGACACAGCCGGTGAGCAGGTGAAGGGCGGTGAGCGGTAGAAGTAATGCCGCGATCAGTTTGGATGCCATGTATCTCCGTCCATTTCAGTGGGCCAGCGAATGTCGGGTTGATCTTTTTCTCCGGTGCCGCAGCCGATGTAATCGCCCGGGAAGGATTGAACGTGTCCGTCGAGAAAGGCGACATGGGCGTTGCCGTTGTGGCGCGCCTGAACGGAGTAACCGGCGGACGAAGGCATGGTGGAGGCGTAGCCGCCGGGGGAGTCTGCCATGAAGGCGATGGTGTCGCGGTTGGGGAGTTGCAGGACGCGCGTGGGCAGGTTTTGATCCCAACGGGAGAGGTACATGTTCATTCCGTAGCAGAGGAAGTATGTGGCGGTGTTGGAACGTTCGGCGGAAGGGCAGACGAAGAGGTTTTTTTGTCCGGGCTGGGGGAGTTGCCTGGCTGCGACCAGATCCATGAGGGTCGGCGCACCAATGTAGGGAGGCAGGGCGTTGAACCAGTCGGTCGGACGATTGTAGATCCAGAATTGCTGGACGCCCTGGCCGCGGCGCGGGAGGTAGCCGTCGTTGTCGTTGACGTAACATTGCATCGCCACGCCCCATTGTCGCAGGTTGTTGAGGCAGGTGACGCTGTGGGCCTGCTCAATGGCGCTTCTCCATCCGGCGGCGCTCAAGGCGATAAGGGTGGCCGCGATGGAGAGGACGACGAGCATTTCGAGGAGGGTGAATGCGGAGTTCTTCATGCGGCGGACAAGCCATGGGATTTCTGGCGTGCAAAAAAGAGACCCGATGCGGCTGCTCCGAGGAGAAGGAGTGCGAGAGTGGAGGGCTCGGGAACAATGTCGGCGGTGATGACGATATAAGGTTCGTAACCCTGTTTGGTGATCGAATTGAACAGCATGGCGATATTGTCGTCGGCTGCGTAGAAGAGGAAGGAGACCTCGCTACCGGTCATCAGATCGGAGACGAAACTGTCTGAGGAGAGCGAGAGGTTGTAGTAGAAGTAATCGGCGGTGTTACTTCCGGGCGGGGTGTAGGTATAGAGGCCGAGGCTGGCGGTGTTGGAACTTTCGAGAGAGGCGAGACTGTCGTAGGTGACGCCGTCGCTGGTCGGATTGCTGGGGTTTCCCGTGCCTTCGTCCCAACTGTCGTTGGAAAGCCAGGTGATGCCAAATTTTCCGCCGCTGATGGTATTAAATATGGCGTTATTGGGTTGCGATCCGGAAATGCCGTAGTTAGAGCGCAGTTTGAGTTGAGCGGAGGAGATCGTCCAATTGCCGACGCCGTAGGTGCTGTTGAAACTGGCAACGGTTGAGGCGAGGTTGAAACGCAATAAACTTTGAAACTCGCCCTTGGTTGAGGAGGCGGAGGAGATGGCCAGCGTTCCCGCGCCGCCGAAATTGCAACTGGTCAGATCGTGGCTATCGGTGGCGGTGGTGAATATGCTGGTGCTGATGACAACCGGATTATTTTCCGATCCCGTGCAGACAAAGGCGTCCGCATCTGCCTTGGATGTAGAGGTCGTGGCTGCGGATGCAAGGATTGGCGCTAAAAAACAAAGAGCCGGAATGACGAAGGCAAACCGGATAATGCGGAATGCTATACTAGACGAGACAAGGTCGAGAACCGGGCGGGTGATGGGCATGGAGGAATTTCCTTCGTGCGCCGTTGCCCGTTCTCGGGTGGTACAGCGTGGCTATTTTTGTACAATCCGGTTTTCCGGTATTGTGAAAAAAATGAAATAAAGAAGGCATGGAGGTGCTCAGAATTGGATTTTCTCGGTCTTGTGAACCTGGACGACCTTGCCGCCGTGAATGCGGATGACTACTTCGCCGTATTCGAGTTGTTTGACGTAATCCTTGACGACCATGACCCATTTTCCCACGGGTGTTTTGCAGTAATCCTGCTGAGTAGTGGTGTCAGACTTCCCCGGTTGCCCAGTAGTGGCGTTGTGCGTCATGCCGATGATTGTTAAGCAACTATTATGCCTGATGAGTAAAATTCAAATAGCTATTTATGTAGTTAAAAGAGGAATTCTATATTCGAGGAAATCTCGATCTATATTAGACTCCCCGTGCGAAGGCCCACCAGCTTCCGGCTCCCAGGACGAGGAGACCGATTGCTGCGACTTTGCAATAGGACCAGAGGCGGTTGGCGGCGGGGGAATCGTCCGGCGTGATGTCCCAGACCATGGCACTGGTGGCAATGCCGTTGGCGAGATGATACACGGCGGCCAGGACGGCGAGGAGGTAGAAGGTCACGACGATGACATTGCCGGGATTGGAGGGATCAGAGGCATTCCAGAAGCTGCTGACGCCTTCGACCGTCGAGGCGTAGGCGTTGTCGGGAACGAAGATGCCGCCTTCGCTATAGCGTTGCAGAGCGGACCAGTGGGTGAGTTTGTAGACAAGGTGGAAACCCCATTGGTGAAGCGTGGCGACGTGAAAGACGACGAAGAGAAGCAGGACGATGGCGCTGACCCGTTGCCAGAAGAAACGGGTGGCTGTGGCGTAGTGATGTTTTTCCCTGGGTAGAGTAATGCCTTCGCGCAAGAGGAATCGTAATCCGTAGCCAATATGCACGAGCAGGGGGACGCCAATGAAGAGGATTTCGATGGCAATGAGCGGAGTCTTGTAGCGGTGAATCGTCGAGATGAGGGTCTGGTAATGTTCGGGCCAGAAGCCGAGGAAGCTGATAACGAAATGAACGAGGAGCCATGCCGCGAGGATGAGCCCGGCGACGGAGTGATATTTGCGCGGGCAGACACCGCCACCACCGCATCCGCAGCCTTCATGGTGGTGGTGTCCGGCGTGGGCGTTTTCAGAGCTGTGGTGACCATGACCTCCGCAGCCACATTGGTGGGATTCCTCCGCCAGGATGGGAACGGGAATGCCCGCGTTTTTTCTCGGAGCGGCGGCGGGATGGCCGCCGCACTGGCAGGAGTGTTCTTCGGAGTTCATGGGCAATGGGCTCAGGGATGTTTCGGGGAGATGACGCTGGCGTTGAGGATCTGTTCGCTTTCCATCCATTTCCAGGTTCCCGTCTGAGTGCCTCCCGAGAGTTTCAGGTTTTCGTAGATGTCGGATTTATCGGCGACAGGGTCGGCCTCGAACGCGAGGCGGAACTTGGCGGAGTCGGGTACGAGGAGGTTGGAATAGAGGGATTTGAAATGAACGATGATTTCGGTTTCGGCTGCGGTACTGCGGCCGTGAATGGAGATAACTCGGTGAATGGTGACGTGATTTTCGAGTTCGCTGCCGACCTCAAAGAGGATGGCGGCCTGGGTGATGTCCTGGCCGGGGCGCAGAAGGGCGGCCAGTTCTACTTCGCTCAAGTCCCACTCGGCGGAGGTTTGTTTTTTGTAGACGCTCTGGACGTAGATAGCCAGAGGGCCGTGAACGCCGGAGAGGACGAGCCGTTCCGGTTGGCTGTAAGATTCCCTCAAGTTTGCGGTGGTTTGATGTCGATACAGATTAAAGCCCATAAGTGAAATTCCTTCGGATTGACAAATTATAAAGTTGAAAAGAAGCTATTAAAAACCATGAAAATGCTTGCGCGCCTGAAGTACTTGAATGACGAGGGTTTTGAGATCGCTTCATTATCGGGTTACGACGATGCCGAGAGCGAGTTCAACGCCAAGATATTATATTTAAAGCCTGGTTCCAGAGGAGGTGTCCGGGTTTGCTCGGAGATGTTCCGGGTGAATTCCGACGAGATGGAAAAATGCTGCACGCTGTTTTTTTCATATCTTTCCGAGCGTAATTGATCAGGCTGCTGTTTTTTCCTCCTTTGCGAGCGGTGGGGGGTAAGTGCCTTTGCTGTTGCGAATCGTTTGCGCCACGAGGCTGCGCAATTCTTCGTGCGAGATGGCTCGTTTATGACGCAGGGCAAACTCTCTTGCGGTGTCGAGAAGTTGTGAGGCTGTCGCGTGATCGATCTTGATTCCCATTTGTTCCAGTGTGTGGAGAAGTGCCGAGGTGCCGGAGTGGTGACCGATGACAAATTGCGAGCCGGTGCGGCCGACTTCGTTGGCCTGGAACGGTTCGTAAGTTTGGGGATTGCGGATCAGACCGGCGCAGTGAATGCCGGATTCGTGCAGAAACGCAGCGGAGCCGGTGACGGGTTTGGAGGGATGCAATTCCCGGCCCGAGACGCTGGCGATAAATTGGGCGAGTGTCCAGATGCCCTGTGATTTGATTCCGCAGTCGATTCCGCAGGAAACGCGCAGGGCCATGGCGACTTCTTCGAGCGGGGCGTTACCGGCGCGTTCGCCGATGCCGTTCATCGTGACGCTGGCGGCTTCGGCTCCGGCCTGGAAAGCGGCGATGGTGTTGGCAACCGCCATGCCGAGATCGTTATGGCCGTGAAATTCGATTTCCATCGTTCCGGCAACCTCACGGACGCGAGTGACGATGTGTGAAATACTTTGGGGATTGAGAATGCCAACGGTGTCGGCGATGCGGAAGCGGCGCGCTCCGGCAGCGGAGGCGGTGGCTGCCAGTTCCTTGAGAAAAGCGATGTCGGCACGCGACGCGTCCTGCGCTCCGATGGTGACGTAGGAGAAGAGATCACGGGCCTCGCGAACTAATTCGCGGAGAGTGTCGAGAGCCCAGGCGCGTGTTTTGCCCCAGGCTTGCAGATGAATTTCGGAAGCGGGAATGGAAATATGGATGCCGTCGGCGCGGCAGGAGGAAGCCAGACGGATGTCGTTGATCGAGGCGCGGCACCAGGTGAGAATTTTGCAGCCGGTTTTGAGATCACAAACGGCATTGATGTCGTCGATCTGGGCCTTGCCCATGGCAGGGATGCCGACTTCCAATTCTGGAACGCCCAGTTCGGCAAGACCCTGGGCAATTCGGATTTTTTCCTCACGGGTAAACACCACCCCCGGCGTCTGTTCGCCGTCGCGCAGGGTGGTGTCGATGAGGTAGGGCATGGAGCGAATCTTTGCGGAAATCTTATTCCGCCATGGCGAGGAGGTGATCCTCGGCGACCGAATTGTTTTCGATCGCATCGAGAATGGCGTCGGCGGCTTCCTCGTTGACTTCCTTGTACCAGTGGCCCTGGGGATAGACGACAACGACGGGACCGTGATCGCAGAGTTTCATGCAGCCGGTGCTGGAGACCATGACGCCGTCAAGGCCGCGGTCGGCGGCTTCTTCGGTGAGGTACTGGAGCAGGCGGGCGGATTCTTTCTTATGACAGACGCCTTGCGCGCCAGCGGCGCGGAAGCTGCCACAAACGAAGATATGAGTTTTGGGTTTGGTGAGCATAGTATGTTTTCCTTGGTTATGAGTGAATATGGGTTTGAGTTATGACAAAATTCATCCGCAGCCGGTTCCGGTGCCACGGCAACTGGGGCCGCTGCAACCGGTGAGTCGGCGCTTGAGAACGGCGGGCAGGGGTTGGTTTTCGAAGAGGGGGCGCAAGCCCTCGTCGATGAGACCTTCCATTTCCATGACCTGAATGCCGAGTTCATCGAGGACGGCGCGCGGACCGGTGCCAGCGGCGCTGACGAGGGCGATACGGCAATCTTTGAGCACTTCGGCCAATTCCTTCCAGCGTTCGACGCCGCGACCCGCTTCGGGGGCGATGCGAACTTCCTTGAAACGGTAGCCGGTGCTGGATGCGGCATCGGGTTCGTAAATGAGGAAGCGGTTGGCTTCGCCGAGGTGCTGGTTGACGAGCATGCCTTCGAGCGAGGCGACGGCGATGCAGGGACGGGTGGCTCCGCTGGGAGCTTTTTGAGAGAAGGCGTGAATCACGTTGAGTTGTTCTTCGGTTTGTTTTTCGTTGATGAGACCGATGGCGTCGGCGCGGCAACGGGCGCAGTGAACCATTTGCGGGAGAGAGAGACCGGATTGGAGCCGCACACGGGCGATCATCGTCTGGTCGGGCGCGGGCATCTCCTCGAACGCGGCGCCCTTGACGGGGATGAGCGGCATGCAGTTCATGATGTCGACGCCCATCTCGCCCATTTTCTTGGCAAGGACGGGGATGTGTTCATCGTTGATGCCGGGCATGATGATGGTGTTGGTCTTGACGACGATGTTCTTTTCCTTGAGCTTGCGGATCGCTTCGAGTTGACGTTCGAGCAGGAGGGCGGCACCGGCCAGTCCGCGCAGGGGCGTTTTATTTTCGCGCACCCAGGCGTAGACCTTGGCGGTGATGGCGGGGTCGATCGCGTTGATCGTGATGGTCACGTGGCTGGTCTTGAGCTTGGCGATCTCGTCGATGTAGGGAGCGATGCCGAGGCCGTTGCTGGCGAGGCAGAGGATGAGCTTGGGGAATTTAGCTCGGGCCAGGCGCAAGGTTTCCATTGTTTCCTCGCAGTTGGCGAAAGGATCGCCGGGGCCGGCGATGCCGAGGACGGTGATCTCGGGCCGCTTTTCGAGCATCTCGGTGAGATAATCGATGGCCTGCCAGGGCTTGAGCACGGCGCTGGTGACGCCGGGGCGGCTCTCGTTCATGCAATCGTATTGACGATTACAGAAGTTGCACTGGATGTTGCAGCGCGGAGCGACGGGCAGGTGAATGCGGCCAAACTTGTGATGGGCTTCGCGGCTGAAACAGGGGTGCTTCGAAAAATCGATCCCGACGTCTTCGGGGCTCGGTGCTGTGCAGGTGGCGGTGTCGCTCATGGGTTTGTCCCTTCGCTGGGGTTTGAATTTGAAGCGACACCTTCCCTGGCGCTTGCGGCCATTCCTTCAGACTGAGGGAATCCCTGCTTGTGTCCTTCAAGGTTGAAATGGAATTGAGATTGTCGAAGGGTTTTCATAGGTAGCTGTAGCCCACTTCAGACAATTCCTGTTTGCGCTCAAGAAGCGCGTTGACGATCTGGTCGAAAAGTTGCTGGGCGCCGCGATACCCGATGTGTTGGACGCGCTGGCCACCGATGCGGTCGTGGATGGGGAATCCGACGCGGATGAGCGGGATATTGAGCTTGCGGGCGATTTTGTAACCCTTGCTGTTGCCGATGAGGAAATCGGGCTTGAGCTCTTCGGCCTGTTCGGCGATCTGCGCGAAATCGACTCCACTGCGGATTTCCATCCTGGCGGCGCTTTTGCGGGCGGGGGTGGCGCGAACGGCTTCGATGGCTTCGGCCAGTTTGCCGCTTTCGCCGCCGGAAGCGCAGAGAACGGGTTCGACGCCGATTTCGAGAAGGAAGGCGGCGAGTCCGACAACGAGATCTTCTTCGCCGTAGACGATGGCGCGTATGCCGAAGACGTATTTGTGTCCGTCAACGAGAGCGTCGACAAGGCGACCGCGTTCCTGGCGATATTTACTGGGAACGGTGCGGCCGCTGGCGGTGCCGAGGAGTTCGAAGAAAGCGTCGGTTTCGCGCAGTCCAACGGGAAGTCCGAGTGGACGGTAGGGGACGCCGAAACGTTCTTCGAGGAAGGAGGCGGCGGTTTTGGAACCGCGCAGGGTGAGGCCGAATTCAATCGAGAGTTGGGCCGAGCCGGTGGCTTGTATGGCTTTTATAGGAGTGCCACCGCTTGGCAACTTTTCATACTCGGCCCAACTCTCGCCGTCCATGGTTTCGGAGTAGTCGGGTAACAAAGTGTAGGGCAGTCCGAAGTCGGTGAGGATTTGTTTGAGATAGCGGAGGTCTTCGGCGGAGACCATGCCGGGGAAGAGATTGATACGGCGGGAGCGGGTTCCGGTGACGGCGAGGGCTTCGACGGCAGAGCGGACGGCGGCGTGGAAGCCGTCGATGTGTGTGCCGCGATAACTGGCCGTTGAGACGTGAATCATCTGGGGGTGGCCTTCTTCCCAATTCTCGGACATGTATTCGTGGAAAAGGCGGTTCATGTCCTCGCCGATGGTCTCGGAAAGGCACGTGGTGGCGACGGCGATCATCTCGGGCTGGTATTGGCGGCGGATGTTTTTGACCGCCGTCTTGAAATTGCTGGCACCGCCGAAGACGGCGGTGTCCTCGGTGAAATTGGAGGAGGCGATGTCGATCGGTTCGCGGAAGTGGCTGATGAGATAGCGGCGGATGTAGGTCGAGCAACCTTGCGACCCGTGGAGGAGTGGAATGGTGCCTTCGATTCCGCGGAAGGCGAGGCAGGCGCCGAGGGGTGTGCAGACTTTGCAGGCGTTGCGGGTGGCGGCGGTGATGTCGTCGGCAGAGGCGGAGAAGGGAGCGGCGATGGTTTCAATCGGACTGGCGACGCTGAGGGTTTCCGAGTCGGATTCGGAATTCCGTGAGGAGCAGGTTCCGGGATTGCAATCGAGTGAATTGCAGGAGGCGCAGGCGGAAACGGCGGCGGGGATGGCGTTGCTCATTTTTCCTCCAGTGTTTGAGTGCAGGGATCGACCGGGTGTTGTTTTTTGACCGGAGTGGTCACGAACGCGCTATGCTGGTGTTGCAAGCGGCGGCGCGGAACGAATTGCCAGACCGGGCTCATCACGGACGAGTAAACTTCCTTGGCGAAATTGAGCATTCCGAGGTAGCCGGCGAGGGGTTCCTTGCGTTCGTGGTTGTGATCGCAGAAGGCCACGCCGAGCTTGTAGGCGATGGGCCGCTCCTTGACGCCGCCGATGAAGAGATCGACGTCTTTTTCGAGAACGAATTTGGCAAGTTCGAGAGGATTGGAGTCGTCCACAATGATTGTTCCTGGGTCGCAGATCTCAGCGAGTTGTTCGTAGTCTTCCTTGCCGCCGGTCTGCGAGCCTACTACCGCAGTTTGCATGCCGATTAGGCGCAGGGCGCGAACAAGCGAGAAAGCTTTGAACGATCCGCCGACATAGATGGCGGCTTTCTTGCCTTGTAATTCTTCGCGGTAGGCCTGGAGTTGGGGGTAGATCTTGCCGACTTCCTCGCGGACGAGATTCTGGGCGCGTTCCATTATTGTAGGATCGTCGCTGAAAAATTTGGCCGTGTCGTAGAGCGCGGCGGACATGTCTTCGATGCCGAAGTAGGAGGCGCGTTTGTAGGGGATGCCGTATTTTTCTTCCATCATTTTGGCTAGATGGGTCATGGAGCCGGAACATTGCACGAGATTGAGTTTGGCTCCGTGGGCGCGGCGGATGTCTTCGATTTTCGCATCGCCGGTGATGCAGGTGACGACCTGGATGCCCATGCGTTCGTAGTAGTCGCGGATGATCCAGGTTTCTCCGGCGAGATTGAAATCGCCAAGGATGTTGATGCTATGGGGCTTGATTCCCTCGGTGGAACCGGTGCCGAGGAGCGTGGCAACCGCTTCGCAAGCGGCGCGGTAACCGTCTTTCTTGGTGCCCTTGAATCCTTCGGAGTGGACGGGAATGACGGGGATGCCTTTTTCGGCGGCAACAGTGCGACAGACGGCTTCAACATCGTCACCGATCACGCCGACGATGCAGGTGGAATAAACGAATGCGGCGTTGGGATGATAGCGGTCGATGAGTTGACGCAGGGCGGCGGTGAGTTTCTTTTCACCGCCGTAGATGACGTCCATTTCGCGCAAGTCAGTGGAGAAGGAATTGCGGTTGATCTGCGCGCCGCTGGAGAGTGAGCCTCGAATGTCCCAGGTGTAGGCGGCGCAGCCGACGGGGCCGTGAACGACGTGGAGTGCGTCGGAAATGGGATAGAGTACGACGCGGGAGCCGCAGAAGACGCAGGCTCTTTGGCTGACGGAGCCAGCGGTGCTTTTCTTGTCGCACACCATCGGTGCGGATTTGTCTCCATCGCCCTTGCGGAGAACCTGCCCTTCACGATCCGGTATGATCTCAATCATGGCAGTTTCCTTTCAGCTCTGCGGTTTGGCTATCGATCCTTGACCTCAGTCCCCCGCCCCATTCCCTCTCGGACAAGAGAGGAAGGACACGTAACCCGGGGCGGGGGATTTCCGGCTGTCAGCGGTTGTTAGCTGATGACTGGCGGCAGGCAACTGGCAGCTCGGAAAGAGGTTCATGGTACTTGGTGGCAAGCGATTACTGGATCAGCTCGAACCATTGTTCTTCGCATTCGCGATCTTTTTTATCGAGGAGTGCGTTGACCATTTCGTTGATCAGGCGTGCGGCACCGGCGTACCCGACGGTCGGGAAGAGGCGGTGTGTGCCGCGATCCATGATCGGGAATCCGAAACGGATCAGCGGGATGTTTTCCACGCGAGCGATGTGCTTGCAGTAGGAATTGCCGATGATGAGGTCGACCGGCTTTTGCTTCATCCACTGGTGCATTTCGAAGAGGTCACCGGCTTGCTTGGCCTTGAATTCGGGCAAGGTGCTCTTGACGATTTCGTTGATGCGGCGTTCAAAGAACTGTCCCGGAGTTCCCGTCACGACGTAGACCGGTTCCATGTCGAGGTCGACGAGGAACTGGGTCATGGCGATGACGTGATCGGGATCGCCCGCGATGGCGACGCGCTTCTTGTGGAGGTACTGGTGGAGGTCGCTCATCAGATCGATGACGCGCGCCCGTTCTTCCTCGACGGATTCGGGGATGTCGATGGTGGCGTACTGGCGAACCGCGTTGATGAAGCGGTCGGTGCCGGTGAGGCCGATCGGCAGTTCCAGGAAGCCCGCAGGAACGTTGCACTTGTTTTCGAGCTGCGTGGCGGCGGCGTGCGAGGCGAAGTGACCGAGAGCGAGGGTGGCAAAGCTATCACCCATGCTCTTGATGTTGTCGACGGTGGTTCCGCCCTTGGGATACATCGCGTAGTTGCCGTCCAGACCGGTGTCGAGAACCCCGGAGGTGTCGGGCAGGATGATCGAGCTGACGTTGAGCATGCCGAGAAGGCGTTTGATTTCCTTCATGTCGCTGGGATCAACGTAGCCGGGGATGATGTTGAGGCGGTCGTTGGTCTTGCCGGTTTTTTCGGCCAGGTACTTGATGATCGAGGCGACCATGTTGGAGAACCCGGTGACGTGTGAGCCGACAAAGCTCGGGGTGTTGGTGTGAATGACGTATTTGCCTTCGGGCACCTTGCCCTCTTCGCGGGCCTTCTTGATGATTGTGGGAATATCGTCGCCGATAACCTCGGACAAGCAGGTGGTGTGGATTGCCACGATGTCGGGGTTATAGATGCTGAAGATATTTTGCAAGGCGGTGGTCAGATTGGCCATTCCGCCGAAGACCGCCGAACCTTCCGTGAAGGAACTGGTCGTTGCCATGACGGGTTCCTTGTAGTGACGGGTCAACTGGCTGCGGTGGTAGGCGCAACAACCCTGTGAGCCGTGGCTGTGAGGCAAGCACCCGTGGATACCGAGGGCCGCGTACATGGCGCCAATGGGCTGGCAGGTTTTGGCCGGGTTAATCCGTAGGGCGGACCGTTCTTTAATCTCCGCTGTAGTTCCATCTAGCATAGTTTTACTCCTGTGTTGGGTTCAGGTTTGGGGGAGGGATTAAACCTCCTCCGCGGGTTTGTGTGTCGGCTTGGCGATCTTGATGCGTTTGCTATCCGAGTCGCTGTCCTGCGGTTTGCCGTAGGCCATGGTGGCCTGCAGTTCGGGGCTCTGTTTCCAGGGCGGGATGACAAACTTCCAGACCTTGGTGCTGGTGAGACGGTCGATTTCCTTGTAGAAATTGGCCGCACCGGTGAAGGCGGCGTAAGGGCCACCGTAGTCGTAGCTGTGGAGCTG
>DBTH01000062.1 GCA_002306945.1 Methylacidiphilaceae bacterium UBA1321
GATGACGTGGAATGAAGGTAATGTTCCAGATAAGCGTGACCTCGTTCAAGAACTCCTCGATACCCTTGAAGATTGCCACCCCAACCTGTCATCCTGAGCAAAGCGCAGCGACGTCGAAGGATCGGTTGGAGCGTTTACGGCAGGCTGCCAACTTTCAGAAACGCGAAGCGGGAGAGGACGTCCAGTTCCGGCGTTAGCGTCGCTGGGTGCAGGGATCATCCCTGCCTTGCATTTGTTGGCATCTGCCCTTAATTTGGAATCTTTCACCCTCAACTTCACCTTTACGATTTATGCAAGAAAGCTACATCCAGAATCTCTTCGCCGAGCGCATCGGCGGCAAGCGTTACGGCAAGGACACCGCCATTTACAAGTTCGAGAAGATCAAGCGCGCCAAGCGCGCCGCGCTTCAGGCCAATCCCGGCCAGGAACTCTTTGACCTCGGCGTCGGTGAGCCGGACGAACCTCCCTTTCCCGAAGTGATCGAGAAGTTGTACGCGGAAGCCAGGAAGCCCGAGAATCGCGGTTACGCCGACAATGGCGGCCCCGAGCTCAAGCACGCGGCGGCCCGTTACCTCGACACGGTGTGCGGCGTGAAGATCAATCCCGATACGCAGATTCTCCACTCGATCGGTTCCAAGGCGGCGCTGTCGATCCTGCCCGCCGCCTTGATCAACCCCGGCGATGTCGTCCTGATGACCGTGCCCGGTTACCCGGTCTTCGGCACGCATGCGAAGTATTACGGCGGCGTGGTGCATAATCTCCCCCTCACCGAGGCGAACCATTTCCTGCCCGATCTGAAGTCGATCCCGGCAGATGTTCTGGCCAAGGCCAAGGTACTCGTCATCAATTACCCGAACAACCCCACCGGAGCGAGTGCGACGAAGGAATTCTTCGCGGAAGTCGTCGCTTTCGCCAAGAAGAACAACATCGTCGTCGTGCACGATTTCGCCTACGCGGCGCTCGTATTCGAGGGCAAGCCGTTGAGCTTCCTGTCGACGCCCGGCGCGTTCGATGTCGGCGTCGAGTTGCACTCGGCCAGCAAGAATTTCAACATGACCGGTTGGCGCTGCGGATTCGTCGCGGGCAACGAGCTTCTCGTGAAGGCTTACGGCGATGTGAAGGACAATAGCGATTCGGGCCAGTTCCTCGGCATCCAGAACGCCGTCGCCTACTGTTTCGATCACCCGGAAATCACCGCCAGGATCGCCGCGAAGTATTCCCGCCGCATGGATCTGCTCGTGCCGACCCTCAAGGGCCTCGGCTTCAATGCCCGCAAGCCAAAGGGTTCCTTCTTCCTCTACGTGAAAGCCCCCAAGTCGGCCTCGCGCGATGGCAAGAAGATCGAGTTCCCTACCGGCGAAGCGTTCTCCCAATGGATGATCACCGACAACCTCATTTCCACCGTGCCGTGGGATGAAGCCGGAGCGTTCGTCCGCTTCAGCGTCACCTTCAGCGCGAAGGGCGAGGCAGAGGAAAAACGCGTCATCGGGGAAATCGAAAAGCGTCTGGCCCGCTACCAGTACGAATTCTGATTGGCTTCAGATCAAGTGATTTGAGAATTTCGTAAAAAAACAAAAAAGGCTTGCGCTCTGCCTAACGATAACTAAAGTCTATAGGAAAAGTTAACATTAATACCTAACCAGAGATTTATGCCCATCTACAATAACATTATTGAGACGATCGGTCACACCCCCCTCATCAAATTGAACCGCCTCGCCGAAGGCCTCGAAGCCACCATTGCGGTCAAAGCCGAGTACTTTAATCCCCTTGGCAGCATCAAGGATCGTATCGGTGCCGCCATGATCGATGCGGGCGAAAAAGCGGGCAAGATCAACAAGGACACGCTCATCATCGAACCCACCTCCGGCAACACCGGTATCGCGCTGGCTTTCGTCGCCGCCGCCAAGGGTTACAAGCTCGTTCTCACCATGCCCGAAAGCATGTCTCTGGAACGCCGCACCCTCCTCGCGCTTCTGGGCGCCAAGCTCGTCCTCACCCCCGCCGCCGAAGGCATGAAGGGCGCCATCGAAAAAGCCAAGCAGCTCGCCAGCGAAAACGCGAATTCGTTCATCCCCCAGCAGTTTGAAAACGAAGCCAATCCCGAAGTTCACCGCAAGACTACCGCGGAGGAAATCTGGAAAGACACCGACGGCAAGATCGACATCTTCGTCTCGGCCACCGGCACCGGCGGCACCCTCACCGGCGTCACCGAAGTCATCAAGCCCCGCCGCCCCGGCTTCAAGTCCATCGCGGTCGAGCCCAAGGATTCTCCCGTCATCACCCAGACCATCAAGGGCGAACCGGTCAAACCCGGCCCGCACAAGATTCAAGGCACCGGTCCCGGCTTCGTTCCGAAGAATCTCCACCTCGGCGTCGTTGATGAAGTCATCACCGTTGCCAACGAGGACGCCATCGCGACCGCCCGCCGCCTCGCCAAGGAAGAAGGACTGCTGGTCGGCATTTCCTCCGGCGCGAACGTCTTTGCTTCGATCCTGCTCGCCAAGCGTCCCGAAAACAAGGGCAAGCTGATCGTGACCGTCCTGCCGAGCACCGGCGAGCGTTACCTCAGCACTGTACTGGCCGAGGAAGCCCGCAAAGAAGTCGGATCGTGATTTGATTCTTCCACAAAAAAAGGACAAGGGCGGAAACGCTCTTGTCCTTTTTTGTGAATTCGCCAGTCAGCCTTGCACGTGCGGCTGGAGAGCACGCATCAGCGCCGCAAACAGTTCATTCGGCGGAATGGTCTTGCTGATGTAACCGTTGGCACCGAAGCGAATCGCCGTCTGGAGCTTGTTCTCGTCATAACCAGAACCGGTCAGAATGACGATCGGAAGTTTGGGGAAAGCTACGCGGATCTCCTTGAGCAGATCAAAGCCTTCCTCGGAACTGTGACCAAGATTCAAGTCGAGAACCACCGCCTCACAGGGATTCGATACCAGCCACTCCATGACCCCGGCGTGATCGGAGCACGACGCACATTCGCACCCTTGATACTGGAGAAATGCCGAAAGGAATTTGCAAACTCCCTCGTCATCGTCAACGATGAGAAAATGCCGTATGGTCGCCTGCTTTCCCTGCGGATGAAGGGAAAGGTCGAAGGGGAGCTTCATATACCGGATAGTATAACATTCCGCTGATGAATTACAATTCTGAAAAACCTGTCAGAAAAAATAATCCCCTACTAAACAAGCCGACTTACCAAAAATGAATTTGGCTCATCGCTCGACCGCCCCTGAAAAGAGCGGTCGATCGCGTTTGAAATCGGGAAGGCGCTATTTGGCCGGAGTCGCCGCCGAAGCCGGTGCATCGGGAGCAGACGGCGGAGCATTCCGGGCAATCTTGTACTTGTTGGTGATCGCCTTGGCATCCGGGTCGGTATCGGCCAGAGTCAAGAGTTCGCCCGCCAGACGCTGCAAGGCATTCTGAGTTTGGATCGAACGGGTCACCAGGTCGATCTGCTGCTTGAACTGCTGGTTGAGATTATCCCGCTGGATAAAGACATCGATCAGTTGGTAACTCAACAGCAAAACAAAGGCGATTCCGAGAAGCGCCAGAGGCCAGAAGCCACTGTAGTGTTCGCGGCCATTTTCGATAGAAGATTCAGTGCTCATTAGCGGCCTCCCTCAGGGTTGGAATTCTGGTTAACGGTATAGCCATTACGGCTGAGCAATTCCTTCATCTTCGGATTGCGCAAGGCGACCTGCCCCATATCCATCAGCAAATTGCGGCCAATTTGCTCGGACATGTTTCCGCGATTGATCATTACCTGACGCTCCATCACCAGCCGTCCCTTGGAACGGTTGATCTGGGCAAAGATAATGATGAAAAGCGCCAGCAGCAAACTGAGGGCACCAATGGTCATGGCGACATTATATTGTAAGCGTGTCATGGGATTGGTGGTGTCGCAAATTAGAGTCGTTATGTCAAGAAAGTGAAGAAACCGCTTATTTGGATTTCACGCCATCTTCGCGCGCAGCCGGCACTCGTTTCCTCCCGCCGCGCTTGTTTTTTTAACGATAATAAGTCGCTTCCAATAACCGGGCAGCCTCGATAAATCCTTCGTGCAAAACCTGGGCTCGTTGCGAGGCCAGCAGGATCGCCTCAATCGCCGAGGCGCGCGTATCAGCCCCCAGCAGGGCCGCCGCCGCCTTCGGCAAGGCATTGTCCTCACCGCTGCCCGCGCGGACACGGAAAGCCATTCCCACTTCCTTGCCCAGACAGCCTTCGACCAGTTCGAAATAAAAAGGATCGACTGGCACGCGAGCCATTTCCAACAGGGCAAAGCCGCGAAAGACGCTCGTCACATACGCTATCCGCGCCGAACGCTGATTCGAATGCAAATGGAGAATGTACTCCGAAAGAGGCACCCCGCGGTGACGGGCGGCCTCGATGACTTCCTGCGGAAGCGAAACGCTACGTTTGATTTTGGACGGCACGACCAAAGGGTAGAGTTTTTCCCGGTGCTGGTCAAATTCCGTGAACAGGGAATGCGAATGATTGAAAAAGGCGCTCTCGGTAAGCATCGGTTGATCCTTCCATGTCAACGTCCAACAGGCTGCACTACAAGCCAAATCCACACCCCACTCCCGAACCAGCCAACCCGGACAAAACGATCTGGACTACACATCGGAACTTTTCTCTGATAGCGTTCCCATAATGCGTTCGAGTCGGCTATCACTTTACCTCTTCCTGTCGCTGCTGCTGCACATCCTGCTGCTGCTGCTCATTGCCAGCGGAGTCGTCAAGCTGCCCAATAGCTACGAAGTCCCCGTATCCTCCGAATCGACCATCACACTCCTCGAAGAATCCCCCATTCCCGCCCCCCAGATCCAACCCGCTCCCGCGCGACAACAGTCCGCCTTCGTTCCCACCGTCGCGGGACAGGAAACAGACAAGCCCAACCCCAAAGCCCCCCTCGAATCCGAACGCAACACCGCACTACGCTCCACCAGCCCCACCCGCGACGCCAATTCCGCCCTGCCCGACATGCGTGGCGACCCGCGCAGTTCCCTCAACTACCTCAACACCCCCGGGAGCGCCGGAGAAGGCAATCAGCCTCCCCAACAAGCCAGCCCCGCTCAACCACCCCAACCACAAGTCGCCCAACAACAGCCCACACCACCTCAACCCAAGCCTCAACAACAAAACCAGCAGGAAGCCCAGCAAGCGGCCCAACCTTCTCCCCAGCCCAACAAAGCCCCCGACAAACCAACCCCTCGCATCGAAGACGCCCTGCCGCTGCTGCCGCCGGAACAACAAAAGCCGTCCTCTCAGGTTGCCCAGCAAACCAACCAACAATCCCCGACTCAACACACCCAGGCCAGTCCCCAGCAAGCTCCCCGCCCACCTCCCGCCAGCTTTGCCATGAACCGTTCCGACACGCGCGGACGGGGTGTCAACATCCCCGGAATGCCCTCGCCCGAAGCCCGCGACACGGAACTCGGCCGCTACAAACAAAAAATGTACCGCGCCGTCGGTTCCCGCTGGCAGCTTGATGTCGCCCGCAGCTTAAGCTTCCTGGCCATCGGCAGCGTTCGGATCAAATTCTTCGTTCGCGCCAACGGCGTGATCGAAAACATCCGGATCGCCGACGACTCCGGCTCCAATAATAACAGCACCGAAATGCTCAAAACAATTTCACTCGACGCCATCGTGAAGTCCGCCCCGTTCGAACCCTTCTCCGAGACCATGAAGCAACAACTCGGCAGCGGCTACGACGAGGAATTTACCTTCTCGATTTATTAGCACGTCCTCCAAACAACACTGGCCCGCCCGGTAACGCCCCTCTTGCTTATTTCAAAGAGGAGCCCTAATCTAGCGGGCTTACACCTATGTTCGAAACTCTCACCAAGTTTTTTATTACCGGCGGCTTTTTCATGATCCCGCTGGGAGTTTGCTCCGTCGTCACCCTGGCCATCATGCTCGAACGCGGCTTCGCCCTGCGGCGCTCCCTCGTTATCAAGCAGAGCCTCGCACGCGCCATTGCCGACCTCCGCTATGGCGATAAAACCACCCTCATCGAACAACTCTCCAGCGACCAAAACACCGTCCTGGCCCGCCTCGTCCGCTCCTGCCTCCTCTACATGCCCTGGAGCAAGGCCGAAAATTCCGAAGCCCTCCAGACCAAGGCCCGCGCCGAAGTCTCCCAGTTGGAACGCGGCCTCGTCTTCCTCGAAATCGTCGTCGGCATCGGCCCCCTCCTCGGACTGCTCGGCACCATCTCGGGCCTCATCACGATCTTCGCCCACGTCGCTGACAACGGCGGCCTGGCCACCCAGGGCATGCTCATTGCCAAAGGCATTTCCGAAGCGTTGCACACCACCGTCGCCGGTCTCGTCGTCGCCATCCCCGCCGCCGTCGCCCACAGCCTTTACTGCCGCCGTGTCGACGACTACTCGGTCGAACTGGAAACCATCTGCTCCGACCTCCTGGGCAAACTCTATTCCGAAGCCGAAGAAAGCGTCCCGAACGAATAACGGCCACGCTCGCCCAATGGAATCTTTAACGCAAGGAATCGATAGCGCGACACCTCCGAGACCCTCCCGCCTTCCCTAATGCCATGCGCTTCCAGACCCATCGCAACCGCAAGACGCCCTTTATCAACATCATCTCCCTGGTTGATATTCTCTGCATCCTGCTGATCTTCTTCATCGTGACCACCGTCTTCAAAAAAGACGAGCCGATCGTCCAGATCAAACTGCCCGAAACCAGCCAGGCCGAACCCGCCAAGGACACCCCTCCCAGCATCGTCTACGTCACCGCAGACGAAAAAGTCTACCTCGACAGCCAGATCATCACCCCCGAGGAACTCGGCCCCGTGCTCAAACGCAAAATCGATTCCGGTTCCCTGGCCAAAATTGCCATGAAGGCCGACAAGAAAGCCCCCTTCGGCCTCATCGTGAAAGTCATGGACGCCGCCAAATTTGCAGGGATCAAAAACCTGCCTACCTTTACTGAAGACGCCAAAGCCAATACCACCACCCCATGAACCTCCAAGTCGTTATCTACGGTCACCCCGTCCTGCGCCAAAAAGGCGCCAAAATCTCCGCGATCACCCCGGAGCTCAAACAACTCGCCGACGACATGCTCGAAACCATGCGCACTCATAGCGGCGTCGGCTTGGCCGCCCAACAAATCGGCAAGGCGATCCAATTCGCCGTCATCGACGTCACCGGCATCAAGGATCGTGAAAGCAAAATGTGGGTCGATGGCAAACCGGTCGATCCTGAATCCTACATGCCCCTGCTCCTCATCAACCCCGTCATATCCGGCACCAAATCCAAGGTCATCGGAGGAGAAGGTTGCCTAAGCTTCCCCGGAGTCTACGGGGAAATCGCCCGTTCCCAACGCGTCAAGGTCACCACGGACAAACTCGACGGGGGACATTTCACTTTCGAAGCAGGCGGCCTCCTCGGACGCGCCATTCAACACGAATACGATCACCTGCAGGGCAAGCTCTTCGTCGACGTCATGGATGCCAATACCCGCAAGGAAAACAAAGACACTCTCGAATCCCTCAAGAATGGGATCATTCCACCAGCCGCTGCCGGGACATCACCGCAAAATCCGATCGAATAACCGAGCTGAGCGGATCGGCCCGCGTCTGAATAAAACGATAATCGTCGGCCGTAATCGTCCCGCTCTGCCACAAGCTGAGTGCCTCGTCACACGCCTTCTTGATCTGCCCCTCAAAGAGCAGATTGGTAAGATGGTTGCGCGCCTCGTAACGATTAGCCGTTTTGCGCTTCGAAGATCTCTGGCTGATTATTCTGGTTGTCATGATTATCTCCGCCTTTCCCCAAATCTTAAACAACTCAAATTGGACGCCGGTTACCCCTCTTTCTACAGGAGGTAACGGCCTCTAATTTAGATCGCAATAAAATTAATAGCTACTAATTTCTTTTCAAAACCATCGCTTATTATCGTCTAATTAACGAATAATAATAAGCTTATTACACGGTATTCCGGTGTAATACGGTCATGTTTCTCTGAATTTCATGCATAGTACATTGTACTTGAATCAATATTTTTTAAATTGAAATCTTGCAACATGTTTACTTTTTGACTTACTTGGCATTTGTACGAACGTACATTGAGTGTGAATACGATAAAAACAACACGGACAGACCAGCTTCGAGTTCGCCTGAGAAGGGAAGAACGTGAGGCATTGGAAAATGTAATCCAAAAAAGGGGCAAAAACGAAACGATCTCGGATGTCATTCGCGAAGCGCTAGCTTGGTGTTTGCATCCCGATCTCAAAAAACAGCCTACTTACCTCTCGCAGGAAACCTTCGCCAAAGTCAAGGCGTTGGCCGTAGATCTGAATCGCGAACCCGACCAGGTGGTCGAGGACTGCATTCAGGGAATCCTGGATTTGGTGGATAAGCCGGATCGCAAGTTGCCTCTTATTGTGATGGAGGTACAACTCCGCCGTAAATACGAGTCGGAGAAAATCAAAAAAATAAAAGCTTCTTAACAAAGAAGCCGGCGAGATGGGTAGTTCAAACCGCTGGATGTGGTTTGAGGGGGAATCTTCACCGTTTTATTCTAGGTCGGGTTGCGGAAGCGTTGCTTTCGCCAATTCTCGCAAACCCGAATCAACAGGCCAGTGGGACGGGGAGATTGTTTGTCAGATACGCGTCACGATGGCGCCAGCAGACACTCCCCGTCACACTCGTATAAATCCCGCCACACGGGCATGCGCCTGAAGTGCCGCCAGATCCTCTGCAGTAGGCAAAATCGGCCGATCCCGCTCGCAATTGACCAGGCACAGGAACCCCAGAGTCTCTCCCGCGTTGGCACGAAACTGGTGCCAGGTCATTGACGGAATATAGACCAGGTCAAAAGCGCTCACCGCGCGCACTTCGCTTCCCACAAACGCCTCCCCTTTGCCACGCAGGATCATCACATTGTGGACGTGATCGTGTTTTTCCAGGGTCGAATGGCCTCCCGGTTCCACCTCGAAGTAACGCAACTGGCAGCCGATCTTTTCGCCGCCTTCAAACAGCACCTGCCGGGTGATCTTGCTAAAATGAGTGCCCGTCTCCTTGTACGCCAACACCGGAATATCCTCCCAATGATAAGGAGTTGTCTGCGGAATGAACGTTTTATTACTCATGATGGTTTCTTTCAATTTACCAATAGAGGACTTCGCTTTTACAGTCCCCTCGCCTTGGTCACAAACTCACGGGTCCGCTCCTCAAGCGATTCCCTCGCTTCATACAGGCTGCCGCCGATCAGAAGCATGACATCTTCCCCATAAAACGCCAGAATCTCGCCCAGCCGTTCCACCTTGATGCCACCGGCCGGAACCGGCAGCACCGTCTTGCCGCCCCCGTTCGGATCCCGCAGGCGCGAAGCCAGTGTTTCGCACGTCTTGAGCGAATAGGAAAAACGCCCGCCATGGTTCGGATAAATCACCGCATCGGCCCCAAACCAGCGAAACAACCGCCCCAGCAGCGCCTCGGGAGCAATCCGCAAAGCCCCGCCGAAACTGGGGTGTGCCAGCAGCGGAACCCGCAATTCTCCACGAACAATCTCGTTGAGCAACGGCAGCCCCAGCAGCATCGGAGAAATCATCACGCCACCCACACCGGCCTCTTGCGCAAAACGCAATTGCTCCAGCACTTCGGTCGGCGTTCCAATCAAGTTCGGCACATACAACGTCTCGCGTCCAGTCTTCTCTGCCGCTTGTCTGACTGCCGTGACGCAAGCCTTGACCCGCTCCCGGAACGGTGAAAAAGCATGATCGGCCAGCCCATGGTCATCCTTGATCAAATCGACTCCCGCCAGTGCAAAAGTACGGCAAATGTCGGCCAGCTTCTCGACCGAAAGCCCCATCGGCTTGAGGGCCGTCGATGTCAACGGTCCATGCGACACGTGGGTCGCCTGTCGCAAGCCCTCGATTCCAAACCGCGGCCCACGGAATTTCTCCAGCAAACTGGCCGGTATCCGCAAATCCTCCAGCAACACGTCCGGCTGCAGAGAGGTGTTGCCAAAAAACACATTCAGCAACTGCGCCGGATTTTCCGCCGCAGTGATGGCCGGATGAGCAATCGTCACCCGATAATCGCCTTCGCCGCGGCGCTCAATCGAACGCACCTCGCCCACGATATTGGAGAGAACAAAAGGATCCGTTAACGCCTTGCGTGGCAATTCGACCGCCTGTTCCAGCAAAATCGACTCCGCGCGAGATTCCACCTCGGCAGCGGGAGACTTGACACCATAGACGACCTCAATGAATTCGCTCATAAAATATTGAAATGTTGATAGACTTTATAGAGATATTAAACCTCTCCCTCTAGGGCGCAAGCGACTTCTTCTCCATCACCGACCGTCGACAACACCGACAAAAAAGCCCCCGGGGAATAACCTCGGAGGCTCTTTGAATGACACCGCGTTTATCGCGCGGGATTAATCCTTATGAAATCGCTCGTACAACGACTCACCGGCAGCTTCGCGCGCAACGCGCTCTTCCTCAACCTTGCGGTAGAGGCTGTACCCAGCCGCCAAGGCCAATCCCCCGATGAAAGCTAATGTCAACGCAACCACGGTGGGTTGAATCGATGATTTTGTTTCTTCTTTTTCTGACATACTCCTCCCTTTTCAGTTCATTAAAACTCAGCTAATTCAAAATGCAACCAGAAGCTGTCGATAAAATAAAATCTCTTTACCAACCAGCTTCTTCCATTTCGAGGCGTTATCCTCAATAATCGGAATCACTTTCCTCAAATTCACCGCATTTATGCCCATTTCCTCCCCTTCCAACTATCTCAGCCTCCACGTTGTTCCCAACGCACCCCGCAGCAGCATCGTTGGCCGTCACGGCAACGCCATCAAGATCAAACTCCACGCTCCTGCCGTCGATAACAAGGCCAACTCCGAGCTGATTCGCTTCCTCGCCGAAATGCTCCGCGTTCCCGCCTCCACCCTTGCGCTGGTTCGAGGCCAGAAATCCCGCGAGAAAACCGTTTCCCTTTCCACCCTCACCACCGCGCAGGCCGAGACGCTCCTGCTAGACAGTGTCGACACGAGATAGGTGATGAGTCCAGCCCCCGCCCAGATCCGAGCGTGCAGAGCTACCGCACTCGGCTCTTGGCTTGAGTGGAGGCCGTTATCAATCAGGCACCACAGAGTACTGCCCGGAGCGTGGGAGCCAACTTGGTCGTACAGTTGCCATGCGGAGCGCGGAGGGAAGTCAACGACAGTCGCGATCAAATTTCTCCGGACGAAACACCGCAATTAGCCAAGACCACACGCCACACACTCGACCTGCGCCTTGCACAAGGCGGTGGAGGCACCTGCTGAAGTCGGGCCTGAATCATAAATCTCTCGGCTCGTCTGCTGGATGGACAAAAAGCACACGAGAACCGCTTGCAAGAGCAATACCTACTGAGCCGTAACTATTCAAAACCTCGCGCCCGATCTTGAGTTTTCCCGAGGCTAAG
>DBTH01000091.1 GCA_002306945.1 Methylacidiphilaceae bacterium UBA1321
CGGCTTTGCCGGAGGTTTCTGACTCCAACAGGTAATCCTGCAGCTCTGCTGGAGGACTCCCGGAGGTTTGACAAATCCGGGAGCAGTTGAAATAGATGATGAGCAGTTGAGCCGATCCTTCGACGTCGCTACGCTCTGCTCAGGATGACGCGGAATGAAAGTAATGTTTTGCAGAATCGAATGACTCAAGGTCTGCAACTTTTCTTTTCCAGGGGAGTCTTGTACTCTTTAAACGTTACGATTTCTTCGAGGGGAAGACGGCGAGGTAGGTTTTCATGTAGAGGGCGAAGGTGTCGTTGCCGTACATGGTGCGGGCGTTGTTGAGGTCTTTTTCGGCGTCGGCTTGTTTGCCTCCTGCCTGGGCGATGGCGGCTTTGCCGAAGTAGTAGCCGGGGTGGAGGTCGCTGAATTGGTCGAGCTGGAGGAGGATTTTTCCGGCTTCGGAGAGGTCATTGCGGGCGACGTGGCAGTAGACGAGTTTGAGGACGGCGTCGGGATCCTTGGGTTTGAGTTTGAGGAATTTCAGGTAGGCGTCGCGTGCGGGGAGGAAGGTGCGTTGGCGGAGGTAGACGTCGCCGAGGTAGTAGTAGGCGAGTGCGTTGTCGGGGGCGTTGTCGATGACGCTTTGGACGAGTTTTTCGGCGGAGGCGAAATTGGCGAGTTCGATGTCGATGCGGGCCTGGAGGAGTTTGAGTTTGGCGGTGTCGGCTTCGGTCGGTTTGAGTTTGGCGGCGTTCGCGGTTTCTTCGCGGGCGGCTTTGTAGTCGCCGTTTTTGTAGGAGATGAGGGCGCTGCGGTAGGATTCGGCGAAGGGAGAGGCGGCGGGGGCGTTTTCGATGGATTGGGCGGAGAGTGGCGCGGGAAATTGGAACGCGGCGAGGGCGGCGATTGTGGAAAGGAGAAGGCTCAGGCACGGGTTTCTCATAGGGAGGTTATCATTCCGCAGTTTCGCGGAAATATCCAGTACAGATCGCGGGGTGGATGTGGCGGCAGGGTTGAATTTTGGGATGGTTCGCCGGAACGCGGGTGGTAGGGTGACGGAGTGAAACTCGCGCGCCGTATTTCTTTTTACGATCAGTTGACCACGTTGACAGAGGCGGGCATGCCATTGCGGCAGGCGTTGGATCGGACGAGTGCGCGGCAGTCGTCGCCGGAGATCGAGTCGTTGAAGGTGTCGCTGGCGCAGCAATCGGAGGTGACGGTGGCGTTTACGCGGGCGGGGTTTTCGGCGTTCGAGATCAAGTTGGTCTCGGCGGGCGAACGCAGCGGCCGGTTGGACGAGAGCTTCCGGCAGTTGGGGGATTACTGGAAGACGGAGCAGGCGTTGGCCAGCGAGATGTGGAAGCAGATGGCGTATCCGATTATTTTGCTGCATCTGTTGCCGGTTTTGGCTCCGATCCAGAAGTTGGTGACGAGTTCTGTGACGGAGTATTTGATTACGGTGGCCGGGCAGCTTCTGTTTTTGTACGCGTTTGCGTTTGCGCTGTTTTGGACGGTGCGGACTTTGTGGTACAGCGCGGTGGGGCAGGTGGTGTTGTTGCGGTTGCCGCTGGTGGGGCGGTTCTGGCGGGCGACGTTTGCGTATCGCTGGATCGTGGCGTTGCGGATGGAGGTAGGGGCGGGAATCACTTTTTCGAGCGCGCTGGCGGATGCGTGGGAGGCGACGGGTTTTTTATCGCGCATGACGCGGGCGGAAGAGGCGCGGGAGGGAATTATTGGTGGTCAATCGCTCGCGGAACTGGTCGGACGTTGGCGCGAATTGCCGGAGGATTGGGTCGATTATTTCGATACGGCGGAGGTTTCGGGAAAGATCGTGGAGACGTTGGAGCTTGTGGAGAAGCACGCGCTCGACGAGTGGCGCAAGGCGCAGGAGCGGTTGGCGGACTGGATGCCTAAGTTACTGTATGTGGCGGTGATTTTGTATGCGGCGTTTCAGGTGCTCGATATGGCGATGAGTACGTACGGCGCGGTGGGCAAGGCGCTGGATTCGATCTGAGGAAAAGGTAAAAAGTTTTTAGATGGTGCGTTTGGAGCTGCGGCGCAGGACGCCCCATTTGAAGATGGCCCAGAGGGCGTGGACGCCATCGCGCCAGGTGATTTTCTTGCCTTCGTTGTAGTCGCGGCCGGTGTAGGTGATGGGGATTTCGCAGACGCGGTAACGGCGCAGGAAGAGTTTCATGGTGACTTCGACTTCGAAGTCGAACTTGAAGGATTCGATGTCGAGGCTGCGCAGGAGGTCGGTGCGGAACATTTTGAAGCCGGTCTCCATGTCGGTGAGGATGGAGTCGGTGAGGATGTTGACGGCGAAGGTGAGGAGTTTGTTGGCGAGGTAGTGCCAGTAGAGGAAGACGCGGTGGGGGCCGAGGAATCGGGAACCGTAGACGGCGTCGGCCCAGCCGTTGTGGATGAGGCGCAGGGCGACGGGGTAATCCTCGGGGTGGTATTCGAAATCAGCATCCTGGATGATGACGACTTCGCCGGTGACGGAGGCGAGAGCGGTGCGGATGCCGGCGCCTTTGCCGAGGTTGCGTTCGTGGCGCAGGACGCGCAGGACGTTGCGGTGCTTCTGGGCGAGTTCGGTTAAAATCTCCGGAGTGCGGTCGGTCGAGTGGTCGTCGACGACGATGATCTCCAGCGGCCAGTCGGTGCCGAGCACGCGGTCAACGATCAGGTGGATGGTTTTTTCCTCGTTGTAGACCGGGATGATGACGGAAAGGAGGGGCTTGGAAGCGGCGTTGCTCATGGCTCAGTCGGACTCGGGTTGAAGAGAGACCGCAGCTTTCCATAAACCCGGTCGATAGAAAAGTGTTTTGAGAAACAATTTCGCGCGCGGTCGCGCATTTGCCCCTTCACTTCGAGGGAGGTGTTTTCCCATTGTTTGAGCAGGCGGAAGGTTCCGTCGATGGTGTCGGGTTGGACAAATCCGGCGCGGTCGGTGGTGACTTCGCTCCAGATATTGACTTTGTCGGAGAGCAGAACGGGAGTGCCGCAGGCCAGCGCTTCGGCGGCGGCGAGGCAGAAGTTCTCCTGGTGGGAGGGGATGATGAAGGCGTCGGCGGCGCGCAGGGCGGCCCATTTGCGGTTGCCTTCGAGCATGCCGGTGAAGAGGAGACGGGATTCGAGTGTGCCGGGCAGCATTTCGCGCAACTCGTCCTCCCAGTCGAGCGGGTCGGGTCCGGCGATGACGAGGTGGAGATCGGGCCGTTGGGGGGCGATGCGGGCGAAGGCCCGTACGAGCAGGTCGCAACCTTTTTTCGGATGGATGCGGCCGAGGAAGAGGATGAAGCGGCGACCGGCGAGAGCGGGAAATTCGGTGAGGAAGGCCGCGGCCTGGCTGTCGGGGGTTGCGGGTGCGGGATGGATTCCGGCGCCGACGACGGTTTCGCGGCAGTCGTAGGGGCGGAAGGTTTCGCGGGCGTTGCGACGTTCTTCTGCGGCGGTGAAGCAGACGGCGCGGGCGGAGCGGAGGGCCTGGTATTCGAGCAGCCAGTAGAGCGATTTTTTGACGAACTTGAGCGGTTCGCCGTCGCGGAACCAGCGGTCGAGCATGCCGTGGGGGAAAACGACGTGCGGTGTGACGCAAGGGTTGTCTGCCAGGGCGAGCCACGAGCCGAAGGTGGTGTATTGCCAGAGTCCGTGCAGAACGATGCCGTCGTAGAAACCGGCATGGACGCGTAGCCACGATTTGAGGCGCGGGGTGTAACCGTAGGTGCCGCGTGCGGGACCGAGGGCGTAGGTTTTGCCGGGCCATTGGTCGAGCCAGGGCGAACCGGGCGCATCGAGGGTGGCCACGGCGGCGCGGTCACCGCGTTGGGCTGCGGCGAGAACCAGATCGCGTGTCATACCCACGATACCGCCGTCGCGCGGGTCGAGGGAGCGAATGATGTGGAGCAGGTTCAGGCGTTGGTTGTTCATGCCGGGCGGGTGAGGCTTTTTGATGAGTCGCGAAAAGCCGAAAACAAATTTACGAAAGGCGATTGGGTTTGGCGATTCGTTTTCGGGAATCCTGTTATCTTGTCACCGCCCATAGTGCACAAAATTCCGGGGAAGGCAAAGGTGCCGTGTGACGGGAATGCGGCGCAGAGATGTCGCGAGGGTAAATCCGCACCATAAAAAGCACGGCGCGCCTTGTGGCGCGCCGCTCGAAAGTTGACTCGATCGATCTTAGTTAATTCGGTGCTTTTTAGATTTGCGCGATGGTCAATCTTTCTATGTGTAACATCGTCCCGACGCATTTTATTTCAAGTGGAAAAAACGAAAAAAATTCAATGCATTTTTATCGGTTACCAAACGATAATATAGGGGTTACCCATGAGTTGTAACCAGGCCCGTTTTGTGCCGGGGTGGAACGGATCCCCCCAGAGAAAGCGGAGTCATTAACGAGGATTGATATGCAGACCACCGAGATCAAGACAGGAGTCATTATTTTCAAGGAAGGCGATCTTTCTTCCGAAGCGTACCGGCTGATTTCGGGATCGGTTGAAATCAGTATTTTCGTCGAGGGCAAAAAGGTAGTCCTGGCCAATCTCGCCACCGGGGACATTTTCGGGGAGATGGCGATGATCGACGAGCATCCCCGCTCGGCCACGGCCATCACCCTGCAGGATTCTCAGGTGGAAATCATGCCCGCGGACGATTTCAACCAATGTGTGATGAACGATCCGGCGACGTTGCGGCCCTATCTGGCATCCTTTTTCGAGCGCCTGCGCACCGCCAACAACCGCCTGAAAATGGAACTGCGCCACAAGGCTGCCGCCGCCGCTCAACAACCCGGCCCTGTCATCGAGCGCACCCGCATCGTGCCTTTCCCGTCGCCAAGTACGGGCGGATCTGCCGCCCTGCCGCGCCGGACTGACATCCAGCATACCACGCCGCCGGATTTACCTTCCGACCTGACGGTTCTCCTCAAACCGGTCAATCCGGATGTCGTCCCGCAATGCCCTGCCGCAGGAGTGAAACTGCACAAGTATCCTTTCCGCATCGGACGCGAGGAAAGTCATTCGTTGCCCAATGTTTTTTCCGCCAACGATCTCGTCCTGCACGATGAAAAACCGTACCAGGTTTCGCGCAATCACTGCTCCATTGAGTGCGAGGGCGCGCGTCTTTACGTCCGCGACCGCGGCAGCATGGTCGGCACCATCGTCAACGGAGTGCCCATTGGAGCCGGTCGGGAAAGCCTGACGGCCGATCTGGTTCCGGGGGAAAACAGCATCGTTCTCGGAGCAGAAAATAGTTCGTTCGGCTTTTCTGTCGAAATTCGCTGAGATTTTGCCGCAAGCGCAACTTCTAGCTCGTACTGCGAAAAAGCAGTTCTGAAATCCTGCTGATTTAAGACAAGCTTATAACTAAACAAGACAATATTACTCCTATTTGACAACTCCTTCAGTGGTAATAGCCTATTGGAAACAAATTCGTTTCAACACAAGATTAACACAAAAAGGGAAAGGTTACTGATTATGGCTTACAAGTACGCGAACAGGCAGGAAGAGTTTTTGGCAAAACTCAAGGGCAAGACCGGCAAAATCTCCGACAAGACGCACGAAGAGCATTTGAAGCTCTACACCGGCTACGTCAACAAATCCAACGCGATCCTCGAATTGATCGAGAAACTCGGCACCCCCGATCCCGCCGATCCGGCCGTAGCCAACCAGATCTATTCGACCGTGCGCAATTACAAGGTCGACTTCACCTTCGCCCTGGGCGGAGTCAAGAACCACGAGCTTTACTTCTCCAGCCTCGGCGGCGACGGCAAGGTCTCCGGCAAGATCGCCGAATTGATCGACCGCGACTTCGGTTCCTTCGACAATTACAAAAAGGATCTCAAGGCTACCGGTATTGCCGCACGTGGCTGGGTCTGGACCGGTTACGATTCGCAAACCGGCAAGCTCTTCAACTATATCGGTGACGCGCAAAACACCTATCCGGTGTGGGGCGTGACTCCGGTGTTGGCGCTCGACGTGTACGAACACGCCTACTACGCCGACTTCTTCACGGCTCGCGCCGGTTACATCGATGAGTTTATCAACCACATCGATTGGACCGCCGTCAACGCGCTGTTGCCGAAAGCCTGATCTACTCAGTCTTTGCAGACACCAGAAAGAGGCGGGAGAGCGATCTCCTGCCTTTTTTTGTGTCTTTCCCCGGCCCTCTCCGTGAAAAGGGCGAGGGTGTAAGAAGTCTGATAGGCGAAGTCTCCACCTTCCTGGTTTTTAGATGCCTTGGCTATCATCATGGCATCTATAGTGATTTCACCTAATATTTCTACATAATGTTATAAAATTTCAAATAATTCTATAGCTTGTTTTGGGCAAACTTCTTTATCGACGGCAATGAGATCTCTTGT
>DBTH01000317.1:0-1609 GCA_002306945.1 Methylacidiphilaceae bacterium UBA1321
CCGATCAGGTCGCGGCCCTGGAGCAGGTGCGGAATGCACTGACCCTGAATCGGCGAGGGCACGGTGTAATTCTTATCGGCAACAGCGTGCTGGAGCGGCTCAAGAAGAGGCAATTCCTGAAAGGATTGCAACGGAGCCGAGGCGGGTTCGAGCGGAGGCAACGCCTGCACCGGACGTTCGGGGCGCATCTCGGGGCGAGAGTCGCGATTGAAGTCGCGGCTAAAGTGGCGGGGCTGGTTACGAAAACGAGACTGTGATTTATCCATATAGGTCAATTCAACACGCCATTACGATATGACAGTCCATAAAATGGACTGCATAAAAACACGGTGTGTTTTGTATGAAGAGAACCTGTTTTCTGTACAGGTTCTGGCTCGATGAGCGGTTTATAAAACCCTCAACTATCTCTCATCGAAGAAAAAAAGGGCGTGGTTCGGTCAATCGTGACCGGATCTATTCCAACGCGAAAAACGCGTCGAACCGTCATCAACCTACGCAGAAAGCGGAAATATGCAAGAGATATTACGCGCCGTCCCTTTACGCCGCGTGACCGGTGCCCTTGGGATTGGGGGCGTCGACGGAGGTGTGGCGAATGTCCTTGGCCTGGTAAAGATAGTAGACTTCCTCGGCGATATTCTTCGTGTGATCGGCCACGCGTTCGATACTGCGGGAAACCAAAAGCAGGTTGAGGGCGCGGGTGATGGTGCCGGGATCTTCCATCATGTAGGAGGTCAGCTCGCGCGCGAGCTGGCGGTTGATCTCGTCGACTTTCTTGTCGCGCTTGATGATGTCCTGGGTGATCTCGGGCTTGTTGTCGACAAAGGAGGAGATGCTGTCGCGCAGCATGTTGAGGGCGATGTCGCCCATGCGCGGGATGTCGATGAGGGGCTTGAGAAGCGGCTCGTCGTTGAGTTCGCGGGCGCGGCGGGCGATGGTGACGGCCTGGTCGCCGATGCGTTCGAGGTTGCTGGAAATCTTGGAGGCGACGAGCATGAACCGGCAGTCGGTCGCGACAGGCGCATGCAACGCCATGTGGGCGATGACCTGTTCGTCGACGTTCATTTCGAGCTGGTCGAGCTGGCTGTCCTCCGCTTCGACGGTTTCTGCCAATTTCGAGTCACGTTCGACCAACGCCTTGAGGGCGAGCTTGAGGTTGCGATCCGCGAGGCTGGACATCATGAGAAGCGTTTCGCGCAGCTTGGCCAGGTGGGCGGAGGAGGGTGTGTTCATGTAAATAAGTTCGAATGTCCAGAATCAGAAGTCAATTTTACAAAGGCATTTTTAGACCGAATTAACGAATATTAAAAGGCTGATAAAAACACTTTGCATATCCTTTTTCCCTTATGCAATGATCCGCCTTTAAATTCCGTTAATTCAGTCTAGCTCTCATCGTCTGCCGATCAACCGAAACGGCCGGTAATGTAATCTTCGGTCTGTTTCTGTGAGGGGTTGGTGAATATCTTCTCGGTGGCGTCGAATTCGATGAGTTTGCCGAGGTAGAAGAACGCGGTCATGTCGGAGCAACGGCCCGCCTGCTGCATGTTGTGGGTGACGATGACGATGGTGTAGTGCTGCTTGAGGTCGAAGATCAGCTCCTCCACCTTGGAGG
>DBTH01000317.1:1863-8166 GCA_002306945.1 Methylacidiphilaceae bacterium UBA1321
GGGTCGAGGGCCGAGCAGGGCTCATCCATGAGGATGATTTCGGGTTCGACCGCGATGGCGCGAGCGATGCAAAGGCGCTGCTGCTGACCGCCGGAGAGGCCGAGGGCGCTGTCGTGGAGACGGTCGCGCACTTCGTCCCAAAGGGCGGCTCCGCGCAGGGAACGTTCGACAACTTCGTCGAGTTTGGACTTGTTGTTGATGCCCTGAAGGCGCAGGCCGTAGACGATGTTCTCGTAAATGGACTTGGGGAAGGGGTTGGACTTCTGGAAGACCATGCCGACGCGCTTGCGCAATTCGATGACATCGACATCGGGGTTGTAGATATTGACGCCGTGGATTTTGATCTCGCCGTTGGCGACGCGCGTGCCGTCGATGAGATCGTTCATGCGATTGAGGCAGCGCAAGAGGGTCGACTTGCCGCAGCCGGACGGCCCGATGAAGGCGGTGACGATCTTTTCCTTGATCTTTAGGTTGATGTCGTGGAGGGCGTGAGATTTTCCGTAGAAGAAATCCACGTGTTCGATGTCGATCAGCGTGCGGGCGCGCTTGTGTTGGTCGAGATCGCCCGAAAGGGTTTCGGCGCTCACGGTTTCCGGGGCTTTCGATTCACTCATAGGCGGTTGTGCGGTGTGGTGGTGCGACTCCAATGTCCGGGATTGGTCGTTCATTTTGCAGGACTCCTGTTGGCCTTTTACCATTTGTACCGGTTGCGCATCTTGATCCGCAAAAGAACGGACATCAGTGCGATTCCGATAACGATGAAAAGGAAAATGAACGTTGTCCCATACTGTACCTTTTCAGTGTACTCGTTTTGCGGGATTTTGGAACTCACAACGTAAATGTGATAAGGCAGGGCCATGACGCCCTGGAAGAAGAAGTCGAAGAAGTGTTTGACCTGCCAGGGCATTTCGTCGCGCATGACGAACGCGCAGGTGAACATGATCGGGGCGGTCTCACCCGCGACGCGGGCGATGCCGAGGATCGAGGAAGTCAGGATGCCGGGAAGCGCGTAGGGCAGGACGTTCTGGCGGATGGTCTGCCACTGGGTCGCGCCGAGGGCGAGGGAGCCTTCGCGGAAACCCTTGGGCACGGCGCGTAGTGATTCCTCGCTGGCGGTGATGATGACCGGCAGCACCATGAAGGCCAGCGTGAACCAGCCCGCCAGGAGCGAAACGCCCCAGTTGAAGGCGAGCACGAACATGCCAAATCCGAAGAGACCGAAGACAATCGAGGGAACTCCTGCGAGATTGAGAATGGCCAGCCGGACGATGCGGATGAAGGTTCCCTGACGGCTGTATTCGCTCAGGTAAATGGCGCTGAAGATGCCGAGGATGAGGGCGATCGACATGGAACCGACAACGAGCAGAACGGTACCGACGATGTTCGGGAAAATGCCGCCCGCGGCGTAGACGTAATTGGTCACCCTGGCCTTGGAGATGTCGTGTTCCTGCTCGTAGACGCGGAATTCGCGGTCACCGATGGAAACGGTCTTCTGTCCCTCCTGCTCGATGACGTGAAGGGTCTCGGGCTGCTGGGTGAGGAACTCGATATTGACGAACGGGAACGAGGTACTGAACACGGTCGGCGCACCCTTGAAGAAGATCGTCAGAAAAATAAAGGAAGCAGCGAGAACGATGGCGTAAGTCGCAAAGCGCAGGAGCCAGGTGATGCCCTGCTCGACACGGACATTGGCCGTGATCTGGCGGCGGTAGGGATTGTTGGGAGCGTGCATGGTATAAAAGTCAAAACTCAAAGGTCAAAAGGCAAAGGCGATAGTGATTCTCTTCTGTTTTGATTTTGGAATTTTACCTTTCAATTTTTAGCCGATGGAAATCTTGTATTTTTGAACGACGAGCTGAGCGAGATAGTTGATGACCAGCGAGAGCAGGAAGAGAACGATGCCGACCATGAAAAGTGCATGGAAGTGGATGCTGCCCTGTGGCACTTCGCCCATTTCCTGCGCGATGATGCCGGTCATGGTGTGGACGGGTTGGAAGACGGCGGCAATGCCCTGGGTGAAATCGGGGATTTGAATACGCCCGCCGGCGCAGAGCAGAACAACCATCGTTTCCCCGAGCACACGGCCCAAGCCGAGCAATATCGCAGAGATGATGCCGGAAAGAGCGGCGGGGATGGTGATCTTGATGATGGTCTGAAGGCGGGTGGCGCCGAGCGCGTAGGAAGCTTCCTTGAAGGCGCGCGGGACGTTATTGATGGCGTCTTCGGTGAGAGTGAAAATCGTGGGCACGGCCATGAGCGCGAGGAGAGCGCCCGCCGTGAAGATATTGAGGCGTTCCTTGATCGGGAAGCCGGGGAACCACGACATCCATTCCAGTTGCGAGAAGAGACGGAGTGATTCGCCGAGAACCGCAATGCCGAAGAAGCCGAGCACGACGGAGGGGATGGCGGAGATGAATTCGATGTAGGGTTTGATGAGATTCTGCTCGGTCGGGGAGGCGATCTGGTTAATGTAAATGGCCGCGCCAACGCCAAACGGTATGGCGATGAGCAACGCGACGAGGGAGACTGTCAGCGAACCGACCAGCAGCGGGATGATGCCGTACCAGTCCTGCCAGAAACTCGCCGTCAGCCAGTCGCTGCCGAAGAGGAAAACGGTAAGCGATTTGTAGTGCGGGATCGGCTTGAACTGATCCCAGTTAAAAATCCGATCCTCATACTTCGGAAGATCCATGATGTACTGGCGGCTCAGATCGCGGAAACGTTCCAGCCGGGAACGCATCTCGGGCGTGGCGCTCTTGGGGAGGTGATAGGTGAGATTGCTGATGCGTTCGGCAAATTCGCCGTTGAGTTCGGAATAAGTGTCGCGCGAAGCGAGCAAGGGCTGGACGGCGGCCTTGAGATCGACCGTCTTGATTTCCATGGCCTCGGCTTCGGTGGTCTTGCCGCTTTTGAGGAGAGCTTCCTTGCCATGCTGAAGCTCGATCATGCTGTGATAGGATTCCTTGTTGGCGGTGGCAATGTCGGTCTGCTCGCTGAGCATGTCGTTGAGCGGGGTAACGGCGTCGCGGTAATCGCTGATGTACTGATCGAGGACGGAGAGGGCGGCGTTGGCTTCTTCAACGGTCTTGCCCTTGGCCAGGAGCGCCTTGAGCTGGCGCAAACGGATGTCGGAAAGATAACTGACGAGAGCGGCGTGATCCTTGACTTCGTGGCGAAGGATGTCGACGTATTCGAGACCGGCCTGACGGTAGAGGAGGAGATTATCGTAGTTCTGCGGGAGAAAGCCGATGCCGGAGGAGAAAAGGGAAATGGTGATGAGGGCCAGGACGATGATGGCGATCATCGCGTTGCCACCGAAGAAGTACTTGATGAAATCGTCGAGCGTCAGTCCGAGGAAACGGAACTTGTTTTTGCTCAGGATCGCATCCTTCATCGGACGCTGATCGATTCGTTTGATTTTGGTGGCTGTGCTCACAATGGGTTCGGAGTGAGAAGGCCCGCCGATAAGGCACAATCGGCGGGCCTTGGGATTTTTACGTCACTTTTGGGGAGATACCAAATTTATTTGACTGCGGGAACGAAACCCGTGGCCAAGACGGTCTTCTGACCGGCGGGGCTGAGGGTGAAGTCGAGGAACTTCTTGGCTACGCCAGTGGCAGTGCCGTTGGTGTAGTAGAAGGTCGGGCGAGCATAGGGATAGGTCTTGCCCTGAACCGAAGCGATGCTGGGAACCGCGCCGTCGATGGCGACAACTGCAATGCCAGGAGCCTTGTCATAGGCCAGACCGACATAACCGATGCCGTTGGCGTTCTTGCCCACTTCGGAGGCAATCTGTTCGTTGCCGGCGAGCTTCTGCGAGGAGGGAGCATAGTCCTTCTTGTGCATCGCCAGTTCCTTGAAGTCGGAATAGGTGCCGGAGGAAGTGTTGCGGGTGTAGACCGAGATCGCGCCGGGTTTGCCACCAACCGCGCTCCAGTCGGTGACTTCACCGGTGAAGATCTGTTCGACCTGCTGCTTGGTCAGGGTCTTGACGGAATTACCGGCGTTGACGATGACGGCGATGCCATCATAGGCGACGATGGTGGGGGTCAGGTTCTTACCGGCGGCAACGGCGGCGGAGACTTCAGTGGCCTTGGCGCGGCGGCTGGACATACCGAGATCGGCAGTGCCGTCGATGATGGCGGCGATGCCGGTGGTGGAACCTTCGGCGGCGATTTCAAAAGTGGTGCCGGGATTGGCAGCCTTGTACTGTTCGGCGAGTTGGGGAACCAACTTGGCACCCAGGGTATCGGAACCCTTGATGACAATCTTTTCGGCCTGAACGCTGCTGAGGGCAGTCGCGCACGCCAAAACCATAGCGAGGAGAGATTTGAGTTTCATGGATAGGAGTACTGGTAACGGCATTCACGCAGGTTTGCCGTTGGATTGTGTTGTTTCGCTGTTTTTACCGGACTGCGCTCCGGATTAAATCTTTTTCTCTTTGGCGGGCCGATCCGGGGGTTGAACCCTGAACCGGCTTGCGCGTGTTTTTTTGGATGAGGAAGGGAAATTCTTCCCTATTTTAAAACTAGCTGATTAGAACTTCCAGTTCAGATCCAACTGGAGACGGTTCGTGGTATTGATTGTGGCCGTAGTAGCCGACAGGGTTTCCTTGTAGTTCCAGGTATTGAAGTAAGTGATGTTACCGCTCAGGAAGTCGGTGAAGTTATATCCGGTGCGGATCTTCACACCCTGCTGGTTGAGGTAACCGTCGCCAAAGTCGGAGTCGGCGAGATTCGGATCAACCGAGCCGAGTCCGGTCTGACGGAAGTCAACACCGACGAGCCAGTCACCCTTCTTCTTGTTGTCGCCGATCTGGAAGCCAACCAACCAGGCGATGTCGTCGCGCAGGTCGAGATTCTGGCTGGCCGGAGAAACTGCGTACACATTCTTGATACGGTCTTCTCCGCTGGCATTATAAACGAAGTCCCAGTAGAACTTGGCCTTTTGGCCGATGAGCTTGAAACTGACGTCGCCAGGGGCGGCAATCTGATTCAGGTAGTCGTTGGCTTCGAGGTTATAGAGCTGAGGCGAACCCACACTGAGAGTCGTCGTGCTGCTGGTAATCGTGCTACCACCCGTACGGGTATAGAACGACGGAGCAATCGTGGCTGAAATGTCCTTGTTAATTTTGTAGGTCATCGGAATCTGGGCCGCGAAGATCCAGGAATCCTGATTGCTATTAGTGTTGTTGGAGCCGGTTGTGCTAACCGATTCCCGGTTGTCAACATAGTAGAACTGGGCCGCAGTCAAACCGACCGTGAACTGGTCGTTGACATTCCATGAGAAGATTTCAGCCGCACCTTCGGGGTTGATATCCGGATCCCAGAGCAAATCTGTGGTATAGAGCGGATTCTTCATCTTACCACCGGTCAGCGTGACAAAATCCCACGGCTTATAGGTCAGATAGAGCAAACCAACATTGATGCTGGATTTGCCAAAACCATTTCCAGTCGTTTGGTTGGCACTATCATTATCCGTGGCAGATTCGAGTTCAAAACCCGCCTTGAACTTATCCGTAAAGGTATAATCGGCTCCGAGACGGATACGATAGCGACCACGCCATTGTGTCGAATTTATGGTGCCATCCGATTGTTTCGTGCTGCTATCATATTCATAACGCCAGCGGGCATCGCCGTAGAGCTTGAGCTGGGTGATATGACTGCTGACATTGAGTTTGCCAGCCGATGTGGTGGCGTATTCCTTGGTCAAATCAGCCCGAATTTCTTCGGCTTCCTGGTCGGTCAGAACACCCTTCTTCACGAGGGCTTCAACCAACGCTCCGCTGTCCTGCGCATGCAGGGAGCTAACGGCAAGAACCGTCATCCCCACTAACGCAACCAGCTTCTTCAGATTGCATTTCATCTTTGGTATTCTCCTTAGGTTTTTTGGTAATTGGCGGTTGCTATCAACCTCCCAGCCAAACCCATTCCAGCGCCTCCCGGTCTGCTGAAACAAACTTGGCCGTCTTTGCCAACCTGCCTAGAGCCTGTTACAAACAGGTGACGGACATGAAAACTTGCTGTGACCTAAAGATTGCATTTTCTCTGAAGCGCAATTAATCCCTTGATTTTCAGCGAATTAGAATTTCACCCCTCTCTCCACCCTTCCTCTTTTTGACGTTTTTTTACGCCTCCGAATCGCCACGAACGGCCGGTGCGCCGAAGTCAAAGTTGAAAAGTCAAAGATCCAAACCGCAGCTCAAAACACAAAAGCGAAATGCCCTCGCTTATGCGCGATGAGAGGAGATGAAGACTACAATTGCCGGCACTTTTGACTTAGCCGTAAATAAGGAATTACCGC
>DBTH01000317.1:8424-8720 GCA_002306945.1 Methylacidiphilaceae bacterium UBA1321
TTAGCCGTAAATAAGGAATTACCGCGTTGCGTGCCGGATCATTGAAAAGATTATCACCAACAAAAAAACCCCGAAATTCCGTGGAATCCGGGGGCTGCTAGCGGAGATTCCAACCGCCACTGACAATCAGATTGGAACCGCTCAGATAGCCCGACTCCGGTTTGAGCAAAAACTCGACCGCGTTCCAGATGTCGTCTGACGTTCCGAATCGACCTGCCGGGATTTCCTCTTTCGACGGCAAACCGACGCTCGTTTCCAGATAACCGGGCGAAACCATATTGCACGTGATCCCGTAA
>DBTH01000053.1:0-7139 GCA_002306945.1 Methylacidiphilaceae bacterium UBA1321
TGCACTTACTTTCTGAATTCAGCAAACCGAACAAAGCGGTGGAGGCAACTCCGCTGCGCTCCGTGCCTCACCTTTGACGTTGTGCTGGAAAACTTGCCCATGAAAAACACATTTGGAAGTATCGGAGCTGGTCTCAAAGCTGCAGCCAAGTCACTTGTCACACCCACGACTCGATATCGTGTGGGAGACATTTCCCTGATTTGCCCAGTCTGCGGGCATGACGAGTTCGATAGAAGAGAGATGCTCATGAATACGAGTGGCATGACTTTCATGAATATGGATTGGCTGAATAGTTCCGCTTGCGCCTTGGTTTGTCAGAATTGCAAGCGCATCGAATTGTTCGCAGAGACGCCATCCGAAAGGCAGGCGTAGCAGCATTACTCCCCACCAGAATCAAAGATGCACAACAAGACGCTCCATCCAACGGCTGGTAACGCTCCAGTTTGAATTCGGGCTTCCCTTCCCGCCGTGGATGAGCTAGACGTTGTGCCAAAGAATGACCAAGCGCGACATCATCGACTTGCAGCTTGAATCGTTCTTTGGAGGGAAGTTTCCCCAGAAGATTCAGCGATTGGTCGACGCCGAACTGAATCAAGGACGTTGGGTAGACGGTTACGACTTGGCCGTTAGCCCTGACGTGATCGATGGAGATGACGCCCGGAAGCTGTTTGAGATCATCCTCACTCAGAATCCCGAACTACGAATTGACCGAGACACCTTGATGAAAGTCGTGGACGACAAGTTGCCTCAGAGCAGCGGAGCGCCGGTTTCTTGGATCGCGGGAGAGAACGGGGCGTATGCACTGACGGATAGCCTTCGAGTCGCACGATTCGAGGGAGCCCAGATGATCTGGCGGACACCTCGGATTTCATGGGATGGGATTGAGTTTGACTCATTAGTGAACGGCAGATTGCGCGGGCGAGCTTGGTTGCTGAGTTCGAGCGTGACGCCCGATACGACATTCGAGCTCGATTTTGACACCGGAGAACTCCTTGAAGGCGAGGCCGTTCCCTACTAAACAAAGAAGCACAACAAGGCGGCGCTCCTAACACCTGCCCCGCCGCAAGTTCAATCCGCTATGATCTTTCCACCCTCAACCCACAGTAGAAGCCGCGCCCTCGGGCAGGTGTAGGAGGCCTCAGACGTTAGCCAAAAAAACACCAATGAAGAACATCCTTCTGAGCATCGTCATCATTCTGGCTGCCGGCTTACCAAATATTCACGCGCAACTGATCACTGATGCGGGAACTCACTCGTTTCCAGACCAAGCAGTTACAATCGCAATCACTGGTGCGGAGCCAGACGAACTCAATTTCACGATGTCCTTCGACCTGCCATCTTTCAAAGGACGAACTGGCACAGGGAAGGGGCATCCCATGAGGTTGGCACCTGGTAAGTGGGCAGCTCAATTTGTAGCCCCGAATCAGCTATGGATTTTTGACGGACTTGGGCAAGTGCACTTGTATGAGCGCACAATCAACCCCAGCGGTTTCAAGGCCAGTCAAAGCAGCGTCGTTCCGGCATTATTGGTCGAAGCACCGAAGGAATTGAGAGAGGTCATTCCCGAAGTAAAAGCACCGAAGAAATGAAGAAGGCTAACAAGCCGTGCATGGCAACACCCACTAGCCCCTCTGTTTTCAATGTTCTCACCTGATTTTCACCTCAACCCCGCGATCAACGTTGGCCCTCGCTAGTGGGTGCGCCATCACTTTGACGTTCGCTACAAAAATGAATGCCGTGATTACAGCCATGACCTTTGCAGCACGGCACTTACTGATTGTTCCCGTCGCTATTGTAGCGGGCTGCGTTCTCTGGACGATTATTTACGTGATCCTACTTCTGGTCGCGATCATCTTCAACCAAGGGGTAGGCGGCCCGCTGGCTTATCCGGCGGGAATTATTGCGATACTGGTGACCAGTATCGTTATTGGATGGGGTGTTTTCGCACCTGCATCTGCTATTGGTGCGATTGCTTGCGCTCTACTGAAGTTGCCGCGACTTGCTGCCATTCCAATCGTTACCGCTGCGGCATTCGGTTTGAGCTACCTTCTCTATTGGGGCTACATCGAATTGGTTACGACTCATTCCATGCCATCTGCGGCGGTCGCCCTGAAGAATTTTGCCATGTTTCTGAGCATCCCGTTGGGAATTTACTGGTGGATCGTCGAAGGTCCGAGTGCGATCTTTGATACCTGTCGTCGTTGGGTTAGGCGGCGTCTCACCAAAAATAACCAAGCGAACAAGCCGGCACATCCAACGGCGGGTAACGTCCTTCATTGAATTCGGACTTCAATCTCCGCCGTGGATGGCCTAGACGTTCGTGAAGAATTGGCCGGTTCGGCGCCGTGAGATAATTGACCGGTTTTGCGGATTCTACGTTTGATGCTTCGGGACGTTCGGTCTTCGCCAGCATGATGAAGCCGGTTTCCCTGTCTGATGCTTGCGACGTTTGGCCGGTGCCTTGGTTCATGCTTATCCGAATCGTTCCAAGATGAAACAAACCGGTTCAACATCGTTCCGCAGCCGAGATTTCCCCAACACGAACAAGGCGCTTGAGCCAACCGGCGTTAACGTCCATCTTTCATTTTCCGCTCCTCACCGCCGGTGACTCAGCTTTTACGTTAGGCCAATAAATTGAAGATCACAATGCGAAACGAAGCCGATCAACGTTATGAAGAATTGTCTAAACAGTTCAAGCGACTCGCGGAGGAGCGTCGCCTATCGAAACCAATCATTCTGTCCAAAGATTACAGCTTTAGAACTGCTGTGGGCACAGTCAAACTCAGTGCATGTTTTGGAGGGAAGAGAGACTTAATTCTCATTCATAATATGGGGGTGTGTTGCTCTTGGTGCACAATGTGGGCTGACGCATTTAATGGTGTTCAAGCCCACCTTAGGGATCGAGCTGGACTGCTTTTGCTGTCTCCAGATAGCCCTGAAGTGGTTGAGGAGTTTGCACGATCCAGAGGTTGGAAGCTTCCAGTAGCGTCCGCCAAGGGTTCTGGATTTACAGACGCATTAGACTTCGGCACAGACGACGAACCGTGGCCAGGAATATCAACATTCTACAAGAACGACGAAGATCAAATAGAGTGGGTTAGCGCAGAATGCTTCGGGGATTTTGATTTGTTCTCTCCGGTCTGGCATATGATTGGACGCCTGAAACACGGCGTTGGTGACTGGGAGCCTAAGATCACCTATCCATCGAATGGCTAACAAGCCGCGTCATGCAACCCTACCAGCCGTCCAGTTTCGACGATTTACCGTGATTACAACACCAACCCCGTGATCGACGTGCGCTCTCGCTGGTAAGGGCGCATGCGCTCATCGTTAGCCTCCAATGAAATCCGCATCCCAAGTAAAAAATTCCTGGGATAAATTCCTCAATCCAGAAATTCTGAAGAAGAATCTGCTTGTTTCACGAGGCGGAGAGGATTTAGGAACACTTTCAATCGCAGAAGTTCGAAGAATGCTCGATGAGGGGAGAATTTCTTTGGAAGATTATTACTATGACATGACGTGCTGCGAATGGATTGAATTGGCTGGCCATCCGACTCTGAATCCTGTTTAGCAAACACGCCACGGACCGGTTTTACGAACCATGTCCTTTTCGGAGGGCTGGTTGATGAGTTGTCAGTTCGAAAATATCAATTCACGCTAGCCTTCCGAGACCTGATTTCCCCAAGGAGAAGATCGACATTTTTCGCGATGAGCATTTCGGGGAGTTCGGAATGCCGACGGAGAATGATCTGAGGGAGACGAAGTAGGAATCGACTTTCCGTTCGTCTGGCGTTTTGATGGGCCTAGCCCGAAGGGCGCACCTCCTCGGGCTTTCGCGCGTCCGTCTGTGGATGCCATCCTGTTTCGCTCATGAAAAAAATATTTCCGCTCAGTGTTCCTGGCCACCAGCCGCCTCGTGTCATCGAATCGATCAAAAACGACGTTCGCAAATATGTGAAACGGGAGCGGCGCAAGCCGCTGCCCGAGGGTGTCGATTTCTGGGATTTCACGTGCAAGGTCGGCTATGACGAGGCGACGCCGGAGCCGAAGCACATCGCGGAGATCAACGCCGCCATTGATCAAGCGACGGTTCAGAATGCGACGTCGATCTATCTGGAGATTCTCTCATTTCCGGCGACGCGTCTTGGCGGAAAGGCCAAGGACCCGGCGAAGGAAAAAGCACCTTCTCGCCCCGCAAAACCGGATTTCCTCAAGAAGAAACCGGCCAGTCGACCGAAACCCGAAGCCCGCGCGAAAAATCGGACGCGTCGCCCGCAGTAACCGGCGGGTTTCACGATGATCCTCTTGCCTGATTTTTGTTTCCTCTGCACCTTTCGCCCGTGATTCGATTTGCGATCCTTGGCAGCGGAAGTGGTGGAAACGCGGCGGTTGTCGAGTGCGGTGACCTTCGCTTTCTGATTGATGCCGGATTGAGCGCCAAGCAGTTGACGATGCGTTTGAGATACGTCGGAGTCGACCCTGCGCGGCTCAATGGCGTCTTGCTGACTCATGAGCACGGCGACCACGTGCGAGGTCTGCGGGTGTTTTTGAAACAGTTTCCGCTACCGGTTTTCGCCACCGCAGCGACCGCGCGAGTCGTCCGTGAAGCCGGGATTGAAGGGGGAACCTGGAAACTTTTCGAAGCCGGACAACCCTTTGCCGTCGGCCCAGTGGTCATTGATTCGTTCGCGATCCAGCACGACGCGGTCGATCCCGTGGGATTTGTCATCGGCCATCAGACGCGACGGCTGGGATTGCTGTCCGACGCTGGATTTGTCACCCGCAGCGTCACTGATCGGCTCCGTGGATTGGACGCGCTTTTTGTCGAGGCAAACTACGACGAACGGTTGCTGGAGGCGGATTTAAAGCGTCCCTGGGCGATCAAGCAGCGGATCAGCTCCCGCCATGGTCACCTTTCCAATGCTCAGGTCGCCGAGCTGATTCGGGAAATCGCTCACCCACTCCTGTCCCGCGTCGTGCTTGGCCACCTCAGCTCGGACTGCAACACACCCGACATCGCGCTGACGCATTTGCGGACGTGTTTGGACGGACTGGGTCACAGCCGCGTCGAGATCCATTGTGCCTGCCAGGAACAGCCGTCGGAGTGGTTTACCCTCTGACCGACTTTAGGGTTTGATCACCGGAAATCCGGCACCGGGCTGCAAACGCCCTGGAGGTTCGATGCTGAAAGAGCGGGTGTCGCCAATCTGATACGAGCCATAAGCGATCGGGATGACCGTCAGCAAAAGCGCGGGTTCGCCATCGGCTTCGGTTTTGGAAACATGGACGACCGCCGCGCAGTTCGGGCTTTTTTTGACCTCGAGAATGTCCCCTTCTTTAAAAAAACCTGCGGCCGCTTGTTCGGTCGGGAAAACGTATTCGATCAGCACCGGATAAGGAGCCGCTGCCGTGAAATCATCCGGTTTCACCATCGCCTGAGCGCGGATCACGAATCCAGAGGAGATGAAATCCGCCTCAGTCAGCGTCTTCACTTCCTTCACCTGATACTTTCCTTCAATATAGGTCAGCAATAGCGGTCGATCGAAATTCGTCAGGTAATTTCGCATCAGCAATCCGTTTACCCGATCGATCTGCTCGTCGCTGGCGCCGAAATATTTTTGGTACAGCTCGCGCGGAGCAAGAGCATTGCCATTTGGCACATCCAGCACCGTATATCGTTTCAACTCCGGCAGCCGTTTGAGCTTCCGAAGAATTTCGTAATTCCTCGGGATCTCTGGATTTCCGAAAACATGCAGGCAGATGAACCAACTGCTGATGGCGAAGCACAGAGCCAGAGCGTTCGCCAGCAACCACCAAAAATAGGCGGGGCGACTTGGCGGGGCATCCTCGGTATTTCTAGGCACGGGCAAAAATCAGTGAGTGCCGCAGGCTTCCCCATCTGCAACCGGTTCGGCCCCTGAAGGTTCCGCCGTTTCGAACGATGTGCCACAGCCGCAGGAACGCGCGGCGTGAGGATTGTGAATTTTAAAACCGGCGTCGGTCAGATCATCGGAAAAATCGATTTCGCAGCCGCTGAGACGGTCCACGCTATCGGCCGCGACGATGACCCGTGCTTTTCCTGACTCGACCACGACGTCATTCGGTTCTGGATCAGCGACTTGCATCTGATACGACCAGCCGGCACAGCCGCCCCGGACCACTGCCAACCGCAAACCGGAGGCGGGAGACTTGGCTTTTTTCTCAAGCAACGCACCGAGTTCAGTGATGGCTTTTTCCGTAAGGGTGATCATGGCTGGAAGAACTTGGTATGGAAGTGAACGATTTAAAACCGAAAACCGTAACATTTCTCGCAAAATATTCGAACTGCGCTAAAAAGACAGAGTCGCCCGTTCTATCCGACTGCGAAATCCCTGCAAAACCGGTAGCCACCGCGTTTGAGGCGCACCGGTCCGGTCAGACAGAAATCACTTGACGACTCCTTTACTGGCAAGTTCATTCCGCCCCGCACGCGTTTATTCGCCGTCGCCCATATAATGGTCGAGGTGTATCTTCATTTCTGACTCAAATCGCAAATCACTCTATGTCGACTCCCAAATCTTCTTCTACCAAGCCCAGCGAAAAGCCCCCTGCCAAGGCTGAGAAGAGCGAGAAGACTCCGGCCAAAGCGGCCGCTGCCGACGAAACGGCTGCCAAAGAAAAACCGAAGGCCGCCGCAAAGCCGAAGGCAGAGAAAAAATCCGCCCCGGCCAAAGAAGTGAAGTCCAAGGCATCCGCGGAGGAAACCAAACCGGTCGCCGCCAAAGCCAAAAAGGAAACGAAAGAGGCCAAACCGGTCGCCGAAGCCAAACCGGCTGCCCCGGAAGGAGGCAAACGACGGATCGACACTCCTGAGATTCAGGAGAAAATCCGCGAACTGATCAAACTCGCCAAGGAACAGGACTACCTGACCTACGACGATATCAACGAAATTTTACCGAACGACCTCGTCGATCCCGATGACGTCGAAGCGATCATGGAGCGGCTTCGCAACATGGAGTTCGACATCATCGACGCCTCGGAAGTCGACCGCTACAAAGACAAAAAGCGCGACGAAGGCGATGGCGATGAAGAAGACGTCAAAGCCGACCAGAAGCTCGACATCCTCGACGACCCGGTCCGGATGTATCTCAAGCAGATGG
>DBTH01000053.1:7438-7584 GCA_002306945.1 Methylacidiphilaceae bacterium UBA1321
AGTGGAAATTTCCAAGCGCATCGAAGACGCGGAAATCGAAGTCGCGCGGCACCTGCACTTTTTCGGTTTCACCGCCGATTCCTATCTCGATCTCGCTGACAAGCTGAACAAAGGCAAAGAGCGCTTCGACCGCGTCATTCTCGACA
>DBTH01000023.1 GCA_002306945.1 Methylacidiphilaceae bacterium UBA1321
TCCGAAGATCGGGGCGGCAATGATATTGGTGAGAGTGAAAAGTCCCGCCGTTCGCCCCACCTGTTCATCTGTAAGATCGAGGGCGGCCTTGATGGGATTTATCAACGCCCCCATCGCAAAACGATCGATGGCGGCCAGATGATACAGTAAAATAAAGATGGCAAGCGTCGGAAGCGTCGCTCGCGCATACCACTGGGTGGGAGTGGCGGTGGAAGATGTGGAATGGCTCATGGGATTAAGGCTTGTTTAAAAACTTTTCTTTGAAAACGGGAAACTTCTGGAGATCACAGTGCGGGACTTCCGCAACAACAGATCCTGCAACAAGACGTTGCATTCCAATACACCGATGGCGTATCCGGCTGGAATCTGGAGATTTTCATAAGTTCTTTCAAAGTGTGTTTTCAAACAGGCCCTAAAAATCGAAGCCCTTCCAGTTACATCATTAGTGCTTTACCTGCCGATTCCTTCCCCCAGTGGTTAGCCCGCCCGAGGAAGGAATGACAAGATCCTATGCACTGATTTTTTCAGAACGCCCTCATTAAGAGAGCGTCCCGAAAGAATCCAGGATTAGAACCGATAAACAATACGTCCCTGAATAGCAAAGGGTTCGAGTTGGGTAACCGTATCCACCGCGCCACCGTAGACAGGAATGTAATTCCGTTCGTCGGTGACGTTGAGGAAGTCGATCTGGAAGCGCCACTGCTTCTTGTCGTAGAACGCCCCAAAGTCGAGGCTGTACTGCGGACGAATCTTGTAGAGTCCGGTGTAGTCCAGATTCTGACTGCTGGTGGCCCAAAGCTTGGTCGAGAAGCCGAAGCCGTTGTCGAACTTGTACTGGGCAAACGCGCTGGTGTTATACATCGGCACCCACGGCACGCGATAATCGCCTCGTGCGTGGCCGATATTGGTGACGTAGATGTTGCCAAAAGGCGTCGAACCATCCATGCCATTGCCGTTGAACGAACCCACCTGCGGATTGTAGTCGATATAGTGGGCGTTCTGCCAACTGAAGTTCACTCCCGTGCTGAAGTGGTTATCCGGCTGATAGCGCAACGACGTATCAATGCCGTGCACTTCCAGCGGATTGAGGGAATTGGTGAACGAGTCGTATTGCTGGCGTTCCTGATAGAACCCGGCGATGTTGGCGAACAACTTGTTCTTGATCAGCTCGAATTTGGCACCCGCCTCATAGAGCAGGCTGTCGCTGTGATAGCTCTTGGGGTTGAGTGTTTCATTACTTGCCGAGGTGAGGTAATTCCAGCCGGGCCCGCCGTCGATATTATGATTCTGCGAATAATCGAAGGTCAGGTAGGTTGTGACCCACGGAACGGGCTTGTAACTCAGACTCTCGTTGAGACTGGGCAGCAGGAAGGCTGACGAATCAGACGCTCCTGTAAGCGGATCATAAACCGATACCGCGTAGACGTCCTCGCGGTACCCGCTCGTAAACGCCCACTGGTCGTCAAACTTGAAGTTATGCTGGGTGAAAAGACCCGTGATAACGTCCGTCGACTCATAGGTACTGCCGATGTTGGCCGGAGTATTATGATAACTGTACGGGGTCGTCGGAGCGCCCTGGATCGAAGTGGAATTGATCGGCAATCCCGATTTCAGGTCGTAGGCCTGAAGATCGGCCAGGGAAATATCCCAGTCGACATCGACCTGTTCATAGCGCACATCCAGCCCGGAATCGGCTTGGTGCTCAATGTCGAGTTGACCGACATTGTATTTCTTGTCCGTCTGGAACTCGGTCTTGTTTTCAAGATAATTACTGTCGAGATATTTGTAGAACCCGACATAATCGACCTTGTGATCGTTGAAGTGCTCGAACGCCGTCGTGTTGACCACCTTGAACTCATCGTCGATGCGTACAGTCGTCTTCAACTGGCTGTTGACGTCAACTGCATAGTAGGGACTGTCAGGATTGACGAGAGTTTCATAGCCGTAGATCTTCTGTTTGACGGGGTTTTGTATGGTATACAATTCACTACCAGGCGACACCGACACTGCGGTCCCCGACAGGTAGGTACCGTGATCGAGCAACTCCTGATTGACGCGGTTGATACCCGAAGATTCGGCGTAGCTGTAGGAACCGTAATCGAGATTCCAGTCAATCGTCACGTCTTTATTCGGAATCCAGGTCAAGGCCGTATAAACATTGTCGAAGTTATTGGTCGCGCCGTCGTAGTAACTGTCAGCTTCCTTCTTTTGCAAACTCACGCGGTAGGCGAGTTCGTCCTTGATGATCGGCCCGCCGAAATCGAGCGTCTGCGTGAAGTCGGGATGCCCGCCTTGTCCACCGGAAACCCACTTTCCGAAATCCAGCGTTATCGAACCCTGGAACTTGTCGAAATACGGCTGTTTGGTCGTATAATTCACATAACCGGAGGTGTACGGAGACGGACCGTAAATAACGGTTGCCGGCCCCGAAACGATATCTGCCGACTCGTAGGCATTTCCACTGTAGGGAATACTTTCCTGGTAGGCGGCGGCATTGATAATGCCGTTGGTGTAAACCGCACCGCCCTGACCACGGATGATCGGCGACTGACTCACCAGACCACCACCCCATTGCGTGACGTTCGGCGCATAGTAAACCTGATCGTTGAGACCCTGGATGTTTGTATTCTCAAACTGATCCTTGGTGATCTGATTGATGGTGCGCGGCGTATCCTGCGGTGTCGTATCGATACCGTAGATGGTTGACGATGGTGCCGTCGGTAAAATACTGCCTTCGATGGCCGAATCGCTCACCACAACCGTATCGAGGGTTGTTGAATTGGACTTTGTTTTCGTTGTACTCGACGACTTGGTCGACGTGGTAGTGGCCGACGATGTGCTGGTCGTGCTGCCATCAGCCGCCCAGGCTCCCGTCAAACCCCACGCGAGCACAAGCGACAATAGCGCCCCCCTGTATGCCCCGGCTCGTGGATTTCTTCTCAGTTTCTTCACGGATTTCCTCTTTAAACTTTCTCTAGGTTTTCCTCTGTTTACGGAATAATCACTTATTTAGAACCATCTAAATACGATCATTCCAATAGAGATTCTATAGAATTAGTTCTTTTTAAAAAGAGATTTTTTAAAAGGGTGCGAAATTATTAATTCCTAAATCTTGTATATAAGACTAGCTTATTTATTACAGAGTAAATTAAATGGAAAATGCCAAAAGCAATTCGAAGGCTGGCTTTAATCAGAAATCACTGAATTTATTTTTTGAGGGGAAGGGGTAATTTTTTTTAAAATTCAAACTCCTGAAAAAAGGAGCGATATTAGCAATTCTTTTATATAAATATTCGATCTAATATTCATAATTACCTTATATTCAATATATTACAGATTGAAATTTCATTTTTGTGGAAAAATAATTACTCCACTTGAATAAACTCCAAATCAAACGCTCTAATAAAAGACGACTTGACAGATCGAAACTATATTGATTAAATCTCTATAAATCCAATAGAGATCATAGATTTTATGAAAAATTGTCGTTCATTCCCATCACATCGTTAATCAGTCTTATTGCAAACCCATCAACTCCCTTTATTATGTTATTAGCCAACCCCGTTCTCGCCAATATCGTCACCGATACCTTCATAAAAGGTGGCCCTGTCATGTGGCCCATCCTGGTGACTTTCCTTGCCTCCCTAACCGTTACGTCCGAGCGCTTCATCTGGTGGTTCCGCACCCGAAGCAAATCGGAACCGGAGAAAATAGAGTCGATCTACGAAGCCCTCGAATCCGGCGAAGTCAAAAAAGCGTCCACGCTGGCCCGTAATTCGCACGACCCGATTGTGCGTGTCATCTGGCACGGTCTTAATCACCGGCACACCTCGCTGGAAAACGCGCTGCAAGTTGCGGCCGGTCTGGAAATCGAACGGGCCGGAAGGTTCCTGACCGTGCTCGACACGATCATCACGCTGGCCCCTCTGCTTGGATTGCTCGGTACGGTGACCGGCATCATGCACGCGTTCCACTTCGTCGGTGATGAAGAAGTCGCTGCGGTCAAGGTTTCCGGCGGTATCGCCGAAGCGCTCATCGCCACGGCAGCCGGTTTGACCATCGCCATCCTAACCCTCCTTCCGTTCAACTATTTCAACTCCGCCGTTCACCGCTTCACCTTCCGGCTGCAAACCGCCGCCACCAACATTGAAGTTCTCCTGAAAGGCGCCACTACAAAAAAGTCTTCCTCCGATGAAACTGCTTACTCCTCTGCCTCATAAAAAGGCCCGTATTGAGATCATTCCCCTGATCGACATCATGTTCTTCCTGCTCGCCGTGATGATGCTGGTGAGCCTCAACATGGTGCAGATGAAAGGGCTGAAGTTGAATCTCCCGACCGCCGTCTCGGCCACTTCGGAGAACCGCTCCGATTTTCTGACGCTCTCCGTCAAGGCAGACGGCTCGATCTACATCGACAAGAGCTCGATTCAACGTCCCGCCCTCGTCGACGAATTGAAAAAGCGCAAGGCATCGCAGCCCGACCTGCGTGTCTATATTCAAGGCGATTCCGATGCGATCCATGGCGACATCATTGCGGTGCTTGACCGCGTACGGTCCGCCGGAATCCAGAAGGTCGCGTTTCAAATCAAGCCCGACTCCAGGACAGGAGGTATCATCGATCATGGCGCCAGATCGCAGGCCGCTTCGCCCGAACCTCCTTCCACAACGCCGTCGGCAGAGCCCTCTGCCCCGGCGGCTTCCACTCCATCCACAACCCCCGCAACTCCCTAAATCCTATGGCCGTACTGACTGAAATTTCGCATAGCGATCTGGACTTGAATTTCCAACTCTCGCCCCAGGGTGCCGCCCTGGTCAATCCCCTCGACAACCTCCTGATCCGCATTCCGCAGGAAAACGAGCGGCAGCATTGGCGCACGCCGATCCTGATCGCCATTGGAATCAATCTGGCCATCTTTCTGGCAGGCTATTATAGCCCCAAAAGCACTCTGCTGGAACTGATGTCCAATGGCGAACAACTCGCCAATTTCGCTCCAAGCGTCGAGGAATACCGACAGGAAGTTGAAATCGTCGACCTCGCTCCCCCTCCACCGCCCGAGGACCGTCCGGAATTCATCAAACCGGAGGAAAAGCCCAAAGTCGCAGAGGCTCCCAAGCCGACACCCAAACCGAAACCCGTCGTCCAGTCGCAGCCGCAGGCACCCGCCAGCGCCTACGCCTCTTCGAGTTTTGTCAGCGGTAATAAAAATTGCCCGAAACCTCCTTATCCCTATCTGGCCCGCCAACGACACTATCAGGGAACCGTCATGGTGGCGCTTTCCGTTGTCGCCGGTCACGTTGTCAGCGCCGACGTACAAAGCTCCTCCGGCTACGGTGTCCTCGACAGTCACGCCGCCAGTTGGATTCGCCAGCGCTGGACCTTCCCGGAATCGATCACAGCCAGCGTCGTCGTTCCGATCAAGTTCGAGCTCAGTAACGGCTAACGGATCACCAACCTGCTTCGGCCCTCAGAAAAGGACCAAGCGAACCCGCCTGATTCATCACGGAATGGTGAGCCAGGCGGGTCGATTTTTCCAACAGCCCAAGCTGAAATATCCATACGAGAAAAATCCATGAGTAATACGACAAACTCCACTCCTGTTTCATCACCCATCTACCTGGACAACAACGCGACGACAGCGGTGGCGCGCGAAGTATTCGAGGCGATGGTGCCCTACCTGACGCAATTCTACGGCAACCCGTCGAGTGCGTACCGGTTTGGCA
>DBTH01000065.1:0-5902 GCA_002306945.1 Methylacidiphilaceae bacterium UBA1321
AGGTTTGGAGGACAGAGTCCTCCAGAAAGAAGAAGAGATGAAGAAGCTATTTTTACTGGATGGGATGGCATTGGTCTACCGGGCGCATTTTGCGTTTGCGGTCAAGCCGATCACGACCTCGAAGGGGTTCAACACCTCGGCGATCTACGGTTTTCTCAACACCCTCATCGATCTTCTCAAGAACCAGAACCCGACGCACATTGCGGTGGTTTTCGACACAGCAGCGCCGACCCAGCGGCACATCGACTATGCCGAATACAAGGCCCAGCGCGAAGAAATGCCCGAGGAACTCAGCGCCGCGCTGCCTCATGTGCGGAGATTTATCACTGCACTCAACATCCCGGTTCTTACACTCGACGGTTACGAAGCCGACGACATCATAGGCACGCTGGCCAAGCGGGCCGAACCGGACGGATTTGAAACCTACATGGTGACCCCGGACAAGGATTTCGGCCAACTCGTCGACGCACACACTTTCATCTACAAACCGGGCCGCATGGGCGATTCCGCCGAAGTGCTCGGCGTGCCGGAAGTGTTGGCTAAATGGGAGATCCAGCGCGTCGAACAGGTCATCGACATCCTCGGACTTTGGGGCGATGCCTCGGACAATATTCCCGGCGTGCGCGGCATTGGCGAGAAGACCGCGAAGAAACTGATCGCGCAGTACGACTCCATCGAAAACCTCCTCGAACACACTGCGGAGTTGAAGGGCAAACTCAAGGAATCCCTGGAAACTCACCGCGAAATGGCGCTTCTTTCCAAGAAACTGGCCACCATTTTGCTCGACGTGCCGATCTCGGCGGAATGGGATCGCCTGGCACGCAGTGATTTCGACCGCGCAACGGTGGAAGCGCTCTGCACCGAGTTTGAATTCGGTTCCCTCAAGCGCCGCCTGCTCAGCGACGAACTCAAGGTGGGTACTTCGTCCGCTCCTTCATCGCCGTCGGCTTCGGTGCAAACGACGGGTTCTGCTCCGGCGAAATTTACCGGCGAATTCGATTTCGGTTCCGCTCCCGGAGTGGCGTCCCCTGCCCCGGCTCCGGGCCGGGCCGGATCTGAGGAAGAACCGGGCGCGGCGACGGAGAGCGAACCGCCTGTTGTTTACAAAAAAATCGCGGACGTGCCGCACGATTACCGGATTGAGAAGACCGAGGAAGAACGCGCCGCATTGATTTCGGAATTGAGCGCGCAGAAAAGTTTCTGCTTCGACCTGGAAACCACGTCGCTTGACCCGAAGACTTGCGAAATCGTCGGCATTTCTTTTTCCTACGCCGCGCACACGGGCCATTACATTCCCGTTCCGGCGGATCGCGCGGAAACCAGGGCGATTCTCGAACAACTTCGACCGCTGTTTGAAAACCGGGTGATTGAAAAAGTCGGGCACAACATCAAGTTCGACATGAGCGTGCTGCACTGGCAGGGCATTGATGTGCTTGGGCCGCTCTTCGACACGATGCTGGCGCACTGCCTGATCGAACCCGACCAGAAGCATACGATGGATTACCTCTCGCAGGTGTTCCTCGGCTACGAGCCGATTCATATCGAGCAACTCATCGGCGAAAAGAAAACCGGCACGAAGAAAAATGACCAGATCACCATGCGCGCCGTTCCGGTCGCCGCCGTGGCGGAATATTCGGCGGAGGACGCCGATGTGACGTGGCAATTGCGCGAGATCGTCATTCCGCTGCTCAAGGAAAAAGGACTCGAACGTGTTTTTTACGAGATCGAATGCCCGCTCGTGCCGGTGCTCATCACTCTCGAATCCAACGGCGTGAAAGTAAGCACGGAAGCGCTCGCGGAATTTTCCGTGAAACTGGAAAAGGAAATCGCCGCGCTCGAAAAACAGATTTATATCGACGCCGGTCTGACCTTCAACCTGAATTCCCCCAAGCAACTCGGCGAGGTGCTTTTCCTCAAACTCCAGTTGAATCCCGCGGCGAAAAAGACCCGCACCGGGCAGTATTCGACCGACGAGCAGACGTTGCAATTGCTGGCGTCGAAACATCCCATCGTCCAGCACATCCTCGATTACCGCGAGATGACCAAGCTCAAATCGACCTACGTCGATGCGTTGCCGGAAGCGATCTTCCCGCGCACGGGCCGGATTCACACGACATTCCACCAGGCGATGACGGCGACGGGGCGGCTCAACTCGCAGGACCCGAATCTCCAGAACATTCCGATCCGCACCGAACTCGGCCGCGAGATCCGCAAGGCGTTCGTCGCGCCGGACGGTGACTACGAAATCCTTTCCGCCGACTATTCGCAGATCGAACTGCGCATCATTGCAGCCTTGAGCGAAGACCCCGGTCTGCTGGAGGCGTTTCAATCCGGAGAGGACATTCACCGCGCGACGGCGGCGAAGGTCTACGGTGTCGCGCTTGACGCAGTGACGCCGGAAATGCGGCGCCATGCGAAGATGGTCAATTTCGGAATCATCTACGGCATCTCCGCGTTCGGTCTCGCGCAGCGGCTGGGCATTCCGCGCGGCGAGGCGGCGAAGATCATCGAGTCCTATTTCAAGCAATACCCCGGCGTGAAGGAGTACATGAACCGCACGATTGAAAACGCCCGCGAGCACGGCTATGTGGAAACCCTCACGGGTCGCCGCCGTTATCTGCGCGACATCGGTTCGGCCAACGCCACTGTGCGCGGTGGAGCGGAGCGCAACGCGATCAATTCCCCGATACAGGGCACGGCGGCGGATATGATCAAGATCGCGATGATCGGTGTGCAACGCGCACTTGAGGCGGGGAAATTCCGCACGCGGATGATTCTCCAGGTGCACGACGAACTCGTCTTCGAACTTTATGTTCCCGAGAAGGAAGCCATCACGGCGATGGTGGAGGAAAAGATGAAAACGGCGATTCCGACCCTGAAAGTACCGATAGTCGTCGAGATGGGCGCTGGGAAGAATTGGCTGGAAGCGCATTAGCCGCCATCGCTATATATAAGGGCGGAAGGGAAATGTGGGCATAAAATATTTTGTTACTGGAGCGGCGGGTTTTATTGGCAGCCATCTGGTCGATTCGCTGTTGTCGGAGGGACGCGAAGTGGTCGGCTTCGACAATTTTTCGACTGGCTACGAGGCGTTTCTCGAATCGGCCCGGCAGCAACCGACTTTCCGGCTCGTGCGCGGCGATGTGTCCGATCCGGGTGCGTTGACGCAGGCGATGAAAGGTTGCCAGGTGGTCTTTCATCTGGCGGGTAACGACAACATGCGGCTCGGATTGAGCCAGCCGCGATTCGATCTCGAACAGAACACGCTGGGCACTTTCAATGTCCTCGAAGCGATGCGTGCCACCGGGGCGAAAACAATTCTTTTCACCTCGACCGGCAATGTCTACGGCGAAACGCCGATGACGCCCACGCCGGAGGATTGCCCTCTTTCCCCCCAAACCTCGCTCTACGCCGCATCAAAGCTGGCCAGCGAGGCGCTCATTGAGGCCTATTGCGCCGGGTTCGGAATCGAGGGTTACATTTTCCGGCTCGTCTCGGTTTTGGGAGAACGTTACACCCACGGTCACGTGATGGAGTTCTACCGCGGCCTGCTCCAGGATGATTCTAAACTGAAAGTTCTCGGCGACGGCCACCAGCGCAAGTCCTACCTCAACGTGCACGATTGCGTCGCGGCGATGCATTATATTCTCGAACTCGAAACGGCGCGCCAGGCGCGCAACCGGGTGGAAATTTACAACCTCGGCACGACGGAATATTGCGAGATCAACGATTCGATCCGCTGGATCAGCGGTTTCCTCGGGCTGACTCCGCAACTTGAATACGTAGGCGGGCCACACGGCTGGATCGGGGATAATCCCTTTCTTTATCTCGATGTCTCGAAAGCGCTTAAGACTGGGTGGAAACCGGATCGTAACATCCAGGAAAGCATCCGGCAGACGGTGACGTGGATTTGTGACAACGAGTGGGTTGCTGAAAAAAACAAATGCTGATAGAAGTAAGCCTATATGAAGGGCATTATTCTGGCAGGCGGTGCGGGTTCCCGGCTTTACCCCTTGACCCTCGTGGCGAGCAAGCAATTGCAACCCGTCTACGACAAGCCGATGGTCTATTACCCGCTAACGACGTTGCTCGAAGCGGGCATTCGCGAGATCGCCCTCATCTCCACTCCTCAGGATTTGCCGCGCTTTCGCCAATTGCTCGGCACCGGCGAACGGCTCGGCGTGCGCTTCGAATACATCGAACAGCCCCATCCGGGCGGGATCGCGCAGGCGTTTTTGCTGGCGGCGGATTTCGTCGGTACCGATCCGGTCTGCCTGATTCTCGGCGATAACATCTTTTACGGCGCGACTGGATTCAACGAGACGATCCGCGATTTCAAATTGGGCGCGACGGTTTTCGGATACAGCGTGCGCGACCCGGAACGCTACGGCGTGATCGAACTCGATCCGAAGGGCAAGATCATCGGCATCATCGAAAAACCGACCACCTTTGTCTCGCCTTACGCCGTGCCCGGCTTTTACGTCTACGACGGCAAGGTGGTCGAGCGCACGCGCAACTTGAAGCCCTCACCGCGTGGCGAACTCGAAATCACCGACCTCAACAAATCCTACCTCGCCGACGGCGTGCTCAACGTTCATCTCATGCCGCGCGGCGTGGCGTGGCTTGATGCGGGGACTTCGTCGAGTCTGCACGACGCTTCGGCGTTCATCCAGGCCATCGAGAAACGCCAGAGCATCAAGATCGGTTGCCCCGAAGAAGCCGCCTTCCGCCAGGGTTTCATTTCGCGCATGGACTATGAAAAACTGATCGGCTCCCTGCCGAAGTGCGAGTACCGTTCCTATCTGGAAAACACGCTGTCGAACACCTTTTGAAGTTTTCTGAAAATATGTCACATCTCCTACTCATCACGGGAGCCGCTGGATTCATCGGCTCCAATTTTGTCTACTGGCTCCAGCGTACTCAACCGGACGCGCGCATCGTCATTCTCGACGCGTTAACCTATGCGGGCCATTTGCCGACCCTCGCGCAATTACCTTATACCCAGAACGAGGACGAGTTCAGCGCCGGGAGCAAGCCGATACTCTTTGTCCAGGGTGACATCGGCGATCAGGAGTTGGTGACGCGCCTGTTCCGCACTTTCGCTTTTACCGGCGTGTTCAATCTCGCCGCCGAATCGCACGTCGATCGCAGCATCGCCGGAGCGCAACCGTTCCTGCGCACCAATATTCTTGGCACGCAGACGATGCTCGACGCGGCGCGCTTGAACGGCAACCCGCGCTTCGTCCAGATTTCCACCGACGAGGTCTACGGCTCGCTCGGCAGCGACGGTAAATTCACCGAGGAGACCCCGCTGGCGCCGAATTCCCCCTACAGTGCGAGCAAGGCTTCGGCCGATTTCTTCGTGCGGGCCGCGTTCCATACGTTCGGCCAGCCGGTGACGATCACGCGTTGTTCGAACAATTACGGGCCGTATCAATTTCCGGAAAAGATGATGCCGTTGATGATGACCAACGCGATGGGCGACATCCAGTTGCCGGTCTACGGCGACGGCCTGAACGTTCGCGACTGGATTTATGTCGACGATCACTGCGCCGGAATCTGGGCCGCGTTCGAACGCGGTAAATTGGGCGAGGTCTACAATCTCGGCGGCGATTCGGAACGCGCCAATCTCGATGTGGTGCGCCAGATTTTGAAGCTCGCCGGCAAACCGGAATCGCTCATTCGTTATGTGAAGGATCGCCCAGGCCACGACCGCCGTTACGCCATCGATTTTTCCAAGTCGACCCGCGAACTTGGTTGGAAGCCGACTGTGAAGTTCGAGGACGGCCTCGCGCAGACGTTCGCCTGGTACCGCGACCACCGTTCCTGGTGGGAACCGCTGCGGAGCTGATCGGTGGCTTCGCCCCCATACTTCCACCAAGGGGATCATTTCCTTTGGCAG
>DBTH01000065.1:6150-8743 GCA_002306945.1 Methylacidiphilaceae bacterium UBA1321
ATCATTTCCTTTGGCAGGAGGTTTGGAGGACAGCGTCCTCCAAGCAACGGGACGTTTTCTACGGCTTCGCGTTATCGGATCCAGCTGCACGCTGGGCGATACGGGCGGCGATGAAGGATTTGATACAGAAGGCGAGGAAGATCAGGGAAAGGACGGCCATGATGGATTGCATGACGACGGCGTGGGGACGGTCGACAGGGGCGCCGGAGAGGAGTTGAGGGAGTTTCGTCAGACCTTTGATGGGAACGACGACTCCGATCACGCCGACCAGGGCGGCGCCGTGCATGGCGTGCATGCGCCATTCGGGTTTGAGCGCCATCCAGCCTAATATTAACAGGATGATGCCCACGTAGGCGGGGATGAACGCGGTCGGTTGCTGGTAGACGACGTAGCCGAAAACGCCCATGGCGATGAAAAGGACGGCGAATACGAAGGTAACGGTGGACATTTTCATAATCGGAAGAACTTACTTGAGGATCGCCACATTGCAACCGCAGCTGACGGAGATTGCACCCAATAGACGCCACTGCGGGAGCTGGATATTCTTTCGCCTATTATAATGGGTGCAGGGATTATCCTTGCAGCGTCACGCTGTCCCTGGCGTTGCGGCTTCGGTGAAAAAGGACGCGATATTGCGTAATAAAAGATTGCTCCATGGGGTGGCAGTGTTCAGTCTGCTTGCTTTATGAAGGTGATTTTTCTCGGCGACGTTGTCGGCGAACCGGGCCGCGATGTTGTCCGCGCCGCGTTTCCCGCTCTTAAGGAGCAGTATGCCCCCGATTTTTTTATCGTTAACGGTGAGAATGCCGCCGGTGGCAACGGAATCACGCCCAAGCTCTGCATCGACCTGATGCGCGCCGGGGCTGACGTCGTTACCCTCGGGGATCACAGTTGGGATCAGAAGGAAGTGCTTTCCTATGTCGACACCGAACCGCGCCTGTTGCGACCGATTAATTACCCGCCCGGCACGCCCGGTTTCGGCTCGGTCGTGGTCAGCGGCAACGGCAAGAAGCTTGGCGTCATCAGCGCCCTGGGCCGCACGTTCATGGGGCCGCAGGTGGATAATCCGTTCCTCGTGATCGAAGGAGAAGTTTCCAAGTTGCGCACCGAGACGCCCTGCATTTTCGTTGATTTCCACTGCGAAGCGACTTCGGAAAAGATCGCCATGGGCCGCGCGATGGACGGCAAAGTGTCGGCTGTGGTCGGCACCCACACGCACGTCCAGACCGCTGACGAACAGATTTTTCCCGGCGGCACCGCTTTCCTCACCGATGCCGGTTTTACCGGGCCGCACGAATCGGTCATCGGTCGCGACATCGACAGCGTGTTGCAGAAATACCGCACGCTCCTGCCGAACCGCTTTTACATCGCTCGCGGTGGGTTGCAGGCGGATGGCGTTTTCGTCGAGATCGACGAGAATACCGGCCATGCCCTCAAGATCGAACGCATCCAGTGGAAAATGGCTTCGCCCTACGCTTGATGTCGACGGGCCGGAGGGAGTAAAACCGGACATGTCCATTGCCGGAACCGCCGTTCAGGGCGAATTGAGTTCGCTGCTGCCGAATCTCGAAATCTCCGACGCCTTCGAACGCGAAGCCCGCGCCGCCGGTTACCGATTTGTCGCCGGTCTCGATGAAGTGGGTCGCGGTCCGCTCGCCGGGCCGGTGGTGGCCGCCGCCGTGATCCTGCCGGAAGGTTACGACTATCCCCATCTCAACGATTCCAAGAAACTTTCCCATGCGCGCCGCCAGGAAGTGCGCGATCATTTGCTGGCCACGCCCGGCGTCCTCTGGGCCATTGGCGAATCGACCGTGGAGGAGATCGACACGATCAACATCCTCCAGGCCAGCCTGTTGGCGATGCGCCGCGCTTACGAAAAACTGACGCAGCTTCCGGATTTCCTCCTCATCGACGGCAATCGCGGCTTGCGCGGGACGATCCCCGAGCGAACCCTCGTCAAGGGCGACGCCCGTTGCAAATCGATTGCCGCCGCCTCGATCATTGCCAAGGAACACCGTGACGCGCTCATGGACGAATTGGCCAAGGTCTATCCCGGTTACGGCTTTGAGAAACACAAAGGCTACGGCACCGCCGTGCATCGCCGCGCCATTCAAACTCATGGGCTTACTCCAATCCATCGCCGCACTTTTTGTAGCGATTGACCGCCGTCGCGTTCCGGCCTCGCTCACCCACAACGAACTGGGCCATTACGGTGAAGACGTCGCGCTCGCGTACCTGCGACGGCGTGGTTACCGGCCCGTGGCCCGCAATTACGACACGCCCCACGGCGAGATCGACCTCATCTGCCGCCACGGCCAGACGCTCGTATTTATCGAGGTCAAGACCCGGCGCGGCACTCATTACGGTCGCCCCGGCGAAGCGGTCGGCCCCGGCAAACAACACCGCATCACCAACGGCGCGTTGAGTTACCTCCAGTCCTTGCGCAATCCGCGCGTGGCCTGTCGGTTCGACGTGGTTGAAATCGAAGTCGTCGAAGGCTGTGTTCCCAACTGCCGCCTCATTGTCGATGCCTTTTCGGCCTGTTGACGGCAGGGGCAATCGCCCCTGCACCCACGCGACGCGAAGCGGGAGA
>DBTH01000065.1:9035-9994 GCA_002306945.1 Methylacidiphilaceae bacterium UBA1321
ACTGGATGCAACGTCACGTTGCTCAGGCCCGCTTGACTTTACCGTGTCGGTGTCGTTTCATGCGACCGTGACAAGACGGTACGGCGAGACGATCGAAAGACAGGACTGGACCAAAGCCCTACCCCTGATTTGTCTGACGATCCTGAGTGTTCCCGGTTTCGCCGGGGCGCAGGATTCGCCCGTGCAAGTGCCTCCGTTCGACACCGTGCCGCCCCTGGTCACCGTCCTGCCTTTTGCCCAACGCGGCGACAGCGTCCTCTTTACTTTTCCCGTCCTCATCAACGAGCAGACCATTGTCGGCCCCGCAGCCACGTTGCGGATGCTCTACGTGAAAACCGATTCCGGCGGCAAGGGACACCATTCCGGTGGCGGCTGGAGTGGTGGGTTCAGCGGAGGAATGGGCGGAGGCCCGCCTCCTGGCGGTGAGCCCGGCGGTGGTGGAGATCCCCCGCTCGAAAATCTCTTTAGTCGCAAGGACAAGACGCTTCCCCCCGAGCAACAGCCTCCGTGGACAACCGTATCCGAATTCCAATCCGGCATTTCCAAATACAGCAGCCTCGATATGCATTTGCTCTTCGTCGATCCGACGCAAAAACCGCGCAACAACGGCGGGCCCGGAGCCGGTGCGCCTCCGCCTGCCGATAAGGAGAAGGAAAAAGAGAAGACATCCGACGACGACAAGAAAGTTCCTCAGGGACCGCCGCCGATAGACGAGGCGATTTCCTTTCCTGACGGACTCGTTCTCGGGGAAAAGGACAAAGCCGTTGTGATTCTGGCGGTCGAAAAAAGCAGCCGCGCGGCCAGTGCCGGGATCAAGGCCGGTGATGCTATCACAAAAGTCGGCGGCAAGCCGACCGACGGTTCGCTAGCGACCTTCCTCAAGAATTATACCGCGACGAAAAAAACCGCCGACGTTACTCTCAAGCCGTCCTATATTCTCACCGTCAAAACCGGCGTTG
>DBTH01000329.1:0-434 GCA_002306945.1 Methylacidiphilaceae bacterium UBA1321
ATCACCCTCATGCCCATCGGCGCGTACGATCCGCCCTCAGGCCGCGACGTCCATATTGGCCCGGAACAAGCCGTCACCGCGTTCGAGGAATTGAAATCGAAGATCATGGTTCCGATGCATTTCGGCACCTACCGGATGAGTTACGAGCCGATGCACGAACCAGCCCAACGCCTCCTCACCGCGGCCAACCACCGCCACATCCTCTCCAAAGTCCATTTCCTGACCGAAGGCCTTCCACACGTTTTTTAGTCTGGTGATTTCCTCATACCGTCGCGAGGCAGCGAAAGGATGTGAGTCATTTTGCTTTCAAGACGTGACGTTGACGCAGAGCGGTTTCGTCTTGAGAATCTTCTTATAGATCGGGCAATCCGTGTCGTGCGCGTGCGGCAAAACGCCGATGCTCATGAGGAACTCGTTGACGATTTCCCCGCCGG
>DBTH01000329.1:685-11336 GCA_002306945.1 Methylacidiphilaceae bacterium UBA1321
GTTGACGATTTCCCCGCCGGTGAAGCGAAACGTTTTTTTGAAAAGTTTCACCCATTCGTCCTTGGTTTGCGGATGATGCGCCTCGATCCATTTCTCAAAAGAGCCGTATTCCTTTTGCAACCTGAGGATCGTCTTCGCATTCTCGATGGCGGCATCAATCTTGAGTCGATTGCGGATGATGCCCGCATCGGCTAGCAACCGCGCGCGGTCTTTCGCGGTATAGGCAGCCACCTTTTTCACGTTGAACCGGTCGTAAGCCTTGCGGAAGTTGTCCTGTTTTTTGAGGATCGTCTCCCAACTCAACCCCGCCTGATTGATCTCAAGAATCAACCGGCCGAAGAGTTCGTTGTCGTCGTGGATCGGGAAACCGTATTGCGTGTCGTGATACGCCTTGTGCAATGGGCGCGAGGTTTCCGACATGTGGAGAATGGCAGTGCAGTAGGACATAGGCGGAAGAGCGTGTGGATTATGACGATCCATTCAACGTAGACAAAGTTTGACCACATTCAACCTTCGGACTTTTCCTACCGCTTCGCGCTGCTGAATGCAACGTGACGCGGGTATCGTCACGCTACCGTGTTGGCAGGCCGGGGAATTTCGGGTAGTATGTTAGATTCTCATGTCTCATAAAGTCTTACCCTACCGACTCGCCATCACCGATCTGGACGAAACACTCCTCGGGCCGGACAAACAGATCAGCCCGGAAAATGTACAGGCCCTCGCACGGCTTCGCGCTGCCGGACTCACCATTGTCCCCGCCTCGGGCCGACATCACGACAACATCGTCATGTACGCGGAAACCATTGGCGGTCTCGACTGGGTGATCTCCTCTCAGGGCGCCGTCGTCCAGCACGCCCGCACTCAGGAACTTCTCTACGAACTCAACATGCCAGTCGAGCTCTCCTACGAAATCCAGCGGCGCGGCCTCGACTTCGGTTTCGACATGATCGCTTATCACCGTTCGGGCGTTTACAAGGAAATCGGCAGTGACTGGAGCCGACTCAGCGGCGTTCACGCCGGCATGACCGACCACATCGTCGACTTCGCTTCCCTCGCCGATAACGGCCTCATCAAGCTCATCTGGTACAGCTCCCCCGACCGCATCGAATCCCTCCGCAGCCAGCTCCAACCCGAATTCGCGGGACGCCTTTACGTCGTCAAAACCGAGGACGATGCTCTCGAATTCCTCAGCGCCAACGCCAATAAAGTCACTGGAGCCAAGGAAGTTGCAAAAAAGCTCGGCATTCAGCCGCACGAAATCATCGCCTTTGGCGACAGCAACAACGACATCGAACTCCTCTCCTGGGCCGGAATGTCGGTAGCCATGCACCATGGCCGCGACGTGCTCAAGAACAAAGCCCGCATGGTTTCGCCGCCCGGCCCGCCCGAATCGGCCTTCGCCCGCGCGGTGGACCAGATTTGCCAGTAAGCCCGCCTCACAACTCCCCAATGACGTGACTTGCGTGCGGACGGGAGTTTGTATAGGCTGCCTCTCCTTCCATGCTCGATATTAAAGTCATACGGGAGAAGCCCGAAGAAGTCCGCGCCCGGTTGGCCACCAGGAACCGCGGGGATGAAGTCCATATAGACGCAGTCCTGGCTCAGGACAAAAAGCGGCGCGAACTGCTCAAGCAGGTCGAATCCCTCAAGAGTGAACGCAACGCCGCCAGCAAACAAATCGGCGGCTTCATGGCCAAAGGCGACAAAGCCGGTGCCGAGGCGATCAAGTCCAAAATGAAGGACGTCTCCGATCAGATCGCCGGTCTCGACAAGGAACTGGCCACGGTCGAACAGGCCCAGCACGATTTGCTCCTCCAGATTTACAACATCCCCCACGCCAGCGTACCCGTCGGCGTCGACGCCAAGGACAACCCCGTTGTGCGCGAGGTCGGCCAGAAAACCGTCCACCCGTTCAAGGCGCTCTCCCACTGGGAACTCGGCGAAAAACTCGGCCTCCTCGATTTCCCTCGCGCCACGAAAATCTCCGGCAGCGGCTTCATCGTCTATACCGGCAAAGGCGCACGCCTCGAACGCGCGTTGATCAACTACCTCCTCGACCTCCACACCACCCAGCACGGTTACACCGAAATCGGCGTTCCGTTCATGGTGCGCCGCGAATGCATGATCGGCACCGGCCAATTGCCCAAGTTCGAGGAAGACATGTACGGCCTCGCCGGTGAAGACATGTTCCTGGTTCCCACCGCCGAAGTCCCCGTCACCAACCTGCGCCGCGAGGAACTCCTCAGCGAGGAAGATCTCCCCATTCACTACGCCGCCTACACGCCTTGCTTCCGCCGCGAAGCCGGCAGCGCAGGCAAGGACACCCGTGGCATGATCCGCGTCCACCAGTTCGATAAAGTGGAACTCGTCCACATCGTCAAACCGGAAGATTCCTACGCCCAACTCGAAACCCTCGTTGGCCACGCCGAACAGGTTCTCAAGGACATGGAATTGAGCTACCGCGTCATCACCCTTTGCACCGGCGACCTCGGCTTTGGCGCCGCCAAGTGTTACGACATCGAAGTCTGGGCGCCCGCCCTGCAAAACTGGCTCGAAGTCTCCTCGTGCAGCAACTTCGAGGACTTCCAGGCTCGCCGCATGAATCTCCGCTACAAAGACAAAAACGGGAAGAATGTCTTCTGCCACACCCTCAACGGTTCCGGCACCGCCCTCGCCCGTCTCTACATCGCCTTGCTCGAAACCCACCAACAGCCCGACGGTAGCATCAAAATCCCCAAGAAATTGCAGCCCTACTTCGGAAGCGAAAAAATATGAGTCTAAAATTGCGCCGTTCCGCCATCGGCATTCTGGCCCTGACCCTGCTTACCCTCGGAGCCTGCGGGGCCGGGCAGAAACCCCCGGAATTGGCACAAAATCAGGCCAAGCCGTCCACCACGACGGCTTCGGCCACTGCGACCTCATCTTCCGCTTCCACAACGACCGCCACACCGGTCAAGTCCGACGCCTCCAAGCCGCCCATCGACCAGAATATCGTCCGTGACGGCAAGATCGCCCAACTCGTTGCCCGCATCCTGGAACAGTATCACTACAACCAGACCCCCTTCGACAACGAGATGTCCCAGCGCATGCTCAAGGGCTACATGGATGCCCTCGACTACAGCCACCTCATCTTCCTCCAGACCGATTACGACGAATTCGTGGCCCAATACGGCAACGAACTCGACAAATACACCGTCCGCGCCGACGCCTCTCCCGCCTTCGTCATCTACCAGCGTTTCCTCCAGCGACTCGACCAGCGCGTCGCCCTCGTCGACAAACTCCTCAAGGAAAAGTACGACTTCACCGGCACCGACCGCTTCCAGCCCAACCGCGAGAAATCCCCCTTCCCCAAGGACGACGCCGAAGCCGAACAGCTCTGGCGCAGCCGCATCAAGTTCGAACTCCTCCAGGGCCGCCTCGCCAACGAAAAACCCGACGAGACCATCAAGAAGATTTCGCGCCGCTACCATAACATGCGCAAATACACTCTCGAAATGGACGAGAACGACGTCCTGATGACTTACCTCAACGGCCTCGCCCACTCCTACGATCCTCACACCGACTACATGACCCCCGAGGACGCCGAGAATTTCAACATCAACGCCATCAAGCTCTCCCTCACCGGCATCGGCGCCGTCCTCCGCTCCGAGGAAGGCTACGCCAAGATCGCTGAACTCGTCCCCGGCGGCCCCGCCGACCTGAGCAAGAAACTCAAGGCCAACGACCGCATCATCGGCGTCGCGCAGGGAGATGGCGATTTCGTCGACGTCGTCGACATGAAACTCAACAAGGTCGTCGACCTCATCCGCGGCAAACGCGGCACCAAGGTTCGCCTCCTCGTCATCCCCGCCGGACAAACCGATTCCTCCGTGCGCAAGGAAGTCGTCCTCATCCGCGACGAGATCAAGCTCACCAAACAACTCGCCCACGCCCAGATCATCGAGCACCGCCTGCCAAACGGCAGCATCGCCCGAGTCGGCGTCATCAACCTCCCGCAATTCTACGACAAGACCGTTCCCGACGTCTCCCGGCTCATCGAACGCCTCAAGAAGGAAAACGTCGTCGGCATCGTTCTCGATCTGCGGCGCAACGGCGGCGGCCTCCTCGACCAGGCCATCGATCTCACCGGCCTGCTCATTCGCACCGGCCCCGTCGTCCAGGTTCGCGCCAGCAACGGACAGATCACCACCCTGCGCGACGACGATTCCCGCCAACTCTACACCGGCCCCCTCGTCGTCCTGGTCGGCCACCTCAGCGCCTCCGCCTCCGAAATTGTCGCGGGCGCCCTGCAGGACTACAACCGCGCCCTCATCGTCGGCGACTCCAGCACCCACGGCAAAGGCACCGTCCAAACCCTCCTGCCCCTCGAACGCTGGGTCGGCTTCGGCTTCAGCGGCGACCCCGGCAATCTCAAACTCACCGTGCAAAAGTTCTACCGTATCGCCGGTGGCTCGACTCAAAAGATGGGTGTCATCCCCGACATCCAGCTACCTTCGCTGCTCGACTACATGGAACTCGGCGAACGCACCCTGCCCAATTGCCTCCCCTACGACGTCGTCAACAAAGTCTCCTACGACAACTACAACCTGACCGCGCCCTACCTGCCCGAACTCCTCAAACGCTCCAACGCCCGCGTCGAACAATCCCGTGACTTCGCCTACGTCAAACAAGACATCGAAGTCCTCAAGAAACGACTCGCCGACAAGAGCCTTTCCCTCAACGAAGAACTCCGCAAAAAAGAAAAGGCCGACATCGACACCCAAAACAAGGCCCGCAAACAGGAACGCGCCCACCGCACCACCCCGCGCGACAAAGCCTACGAGCTGACCTTGAGCGACATTGAAAAAAACAAACCACTCGCCGAGTTGACCACGACAGCCGCTGCCGCCGCTGCCGAAAAGGAGAAAGAGAAAGATAAAGACAAGGACGCCGACAAAGATAGCGACGGCACCCTCGACGACGATCCCACCATCGATCCCCAACTCGACGAGACGCTCAACATCCTCGTCGATTACGCCTCGCTCCTGACTGAAAAGAATGCTCTGGCCAACAAGGGCGAGTAAAGCTATCATTCACCCCCTTATCGAAAGAGAATTATAACTATGGGTTCTGATGATACTATTGAGCTGGAAGGCAAAGTGGTGACCATTCTGCCGGGAACCATGTTTCGCGTCGAACTCGACAACAAACATCAGGTCCTGGCCCACATCTCCGGCAAAATGCGCAAACGCTTCATTCGCCTCACTCCTGGCGACCGCGTCAAACTGGAAATGTCCCCGCACGACCTGTCGAAGGCACGCATTGTCTACCGCCTCGACAAAAACCGTCCGCCGATGCAGCCCCGCTGACCGGTTGACCGCTTTTTAATACCGAATACAGGAGAACGACCATGCCCTCATTTGACGTCGTTTCGGAAGTGGATCGCGGCGAGCTCGACAACGCACTCCTCCAGGCGCGCAAGGAAATCGCCACCCGCTTCGATTTCCGCGATGCCCACGCCGAGCTCACCCTCGAAAAGGATCAGCTCACGCTCACGGCTGTTGACGCCTACAAGCTCACCGCCCTGCTCGACATCGTCCTGGGTAAGCTCGCCCGCCGCAACATCAGCCTCAAGAACATCGAGCGCAAGGAACCCGAAGTCTCCTCCATCGGTCACGCCCGCCAAATCGTCAATATCAAGCAGGGCATCGAACACGAGGTCGGCAAGAAAATCGTCGCCGTCATCAAAGCCACAGGCCTCAAAGTCCAGAGCACCATTCAGGACAAACAACTCCGCGTCACCGGCAAAAATCGTGACGATCTCCAGGCCGTCATCGCCGCCCTCAAAGCGAAGGAATTCGACGTCGCCATCAACTTCACCAATTTCCGCAACTAGGCAGGGGCAATCGCCCCTGCACCCACGTTACGCAAAGCGGTAGTGGACATCTGATTTTAGCTATTGTGTAACTGGATGCAGGCTCAGCCTGCTGCATCTAAAAGCCTCGACAGCGAATGTCCCCTTTATCAAGAGGGGTGCCGCGTCAGCGGCGGTGTGTGTCAATCCCCTGACGAGGTCGCACAATCCTCAGACATCACATTGACTACAAATCCCTCTTGGCTCTGTCCACAATGCTCTAAAAAAGATGGGGATTTTTTTGACGAAATTTACGAAAAAATAGAAAACAGAAGGCTTATCAAAAACTCATGAGTTTCTGATAAAATTAAGTCTTTCCATAATTTCATCAAACGGCCTTGGTCTTCCGGTCTCCAGCCTCCGCATGGCCGTCGTCCATACTCCCCTGTCCCTGATCTTTGGCCCAGAGAGCCTGAGTCAATTCCGGGTCGCCCGAAGAACGCCGCACACTCACCTTCACTGAGAGGAATTGCTGCTGCGCGCCCTTGTACACACCCCGCAACGGCGGCACATCCGCATAATCGCGACCCACCGCGATCTGCACATGACGTTCGCCCTCGCGAATGTTGTTAGTCGGATCAAGCCCGACCCAATGATGATTCGGGCTGTAAATCTCCACCCAGGCATGGCTCGCCGTCGCGCCGATCAACTGCGCCTCCTCGGTATCCTCGTCATCGAGCGTGTCCTCGCTGAAGCCAGGCAGCAAGGCTCCCGTCGCGAGCCGATGATTGCGCTTCTCGCTGTTCTTGGCCGCCGCATCGGTCTCGATGTAACCGCTCACATAACGGGCGGGCAATCCCGCCGCGCGAATGACCGCCAGCATGACGTGCGCGAAATCCTGGCAGACGCCTTGCCTGGTCTCGATCACCTGATCGATCGGCGTGCTGATGTCGGTCACTCCGGACTGGTATTTGAAATTCTTGTAGAGATAAGCATTCAGACCGATCACCGACTCCACGAACGGCGCGGAAGAGGGCAGCAACTTCGCCGCCAGCGCCTCGACCGCCGGAGTGATCGGAACGTGCTGCGAGGGAATCAGGAAATCGTACAACTCGCGTCGTTGCGGCCAGCACAGGCGCACCGCCTCGCTCACGCTCAGATCGAGCCCGCCGAACGGATCGGGCAGCGTGCGCGTTTCGACCTGGCTGCGCGAAGTGACGGTCAGACTGCGGTGACGGAACGGCACCGACATCGCTTCGACGTAGTTGCCGTAGTAATCGGTGAACGTTTCCAGCGGAACCTGCGGGTTGACTTCCGTCGCGTGGCTGACGACGACCTGCTTGAGCGAATTACGCGGACGCACGCGCAATTCCGTGTACGACTCCACCGCAGACGCGGAGTAATCGTATTCGGTCGTGTGGACAATTTGAAAGTGCATGGTCTTCGCGTCTTCCCGTTTTCTATAAATCTTTCGCCGATTCCGTTTTGAGTTCCGTTAATTTCGTCAGAAATCTTTTGTCTTTAATATCTCTCCGCGTTGGGCGGGGTCGATGCCTGATGGTTGAGGTAATGATCCGCGATCAGGTTGTTGAACTGCAACACCCGGTCGGCCAACGCGTCGAGCCAATCGCCGAACGGCTTGATCCGCGCGCGCGGCACCGCTCCCGGCACGCCGACGAGCGTGTCTTCCTGCATCGGCGAAAAATACTGGCTGATGTCGGCGTAGGTGAGTTCGCTGGCAAGCTGGCTCGCGTAACGAATCGGCGTCTCCGCCAACGGAGAAGGCCGGTCGCCGAACGTATCGCGCAGGGCGCGGACGATTTGCTGGATCGAGAAATAAAGTGAACGCGGGAAGTGCTCGTCCTGAAGCAGAAGCACCGCCACCTGCGAGGCGACGGGGCGCGACTTGTAATAGCTGCGGTAGGCGTACTGGCCCGCAAGCATGCGCAGGAGCGCGTCGAGATTGATGTCCTCGGTCAACGTCGAACCGGCCTGTCGCTCGTCGTTGCGCTTGATGAAGACCTGCTTCATCGTCAGGAGCGTGAAGAGCGACGCCTCCATATAACGGCCCACGCGCCAGAAATTCCACGCATCGTCGCGCACCATGTGTTTTTCCACGCTGCCGCTCAACTCGTCGAGCATCGTCATCACTTCGCTGTGGAGCGTCATCTCCGCCAGCTTTGACTCGATGCGCGGCGTATGCCGTTCGCGCACGAGGATGTCAAGTTGGAGGTGGAGACGGTTGATGACCGTCCAGACTTCCGGCGGCAACGCCTCGCGGATCTGCTGCGCGTTCTGACGGCAGGCGCGCAAACACGAAAACACCGAGGCGAAATTCTCCGGGTCGAGCAAAATGTAATTCGCCAGCGTCGTCGTCTTCTCCTTATGGAAGGCCGATTTCTTGAAGAAACTCGTCGGATGTCCCGTGGCCGCGGCCATCGCTTCCCAGAGCGGATACCATGCCTTCGGATTGTCGTTGAGATTGTCCTCGATGCGGATCTGCTGCACGACGCTCAGGATGCGCAACGTCGCTTCCGCCCGCTCCGCGTAACGCCCGATCCAGAAAAGCGAATCGGCCGTGCGGCTGCCGACGCGGAGACGATGTTGCCGCGCGCGAACCAGGAACGTCCCGTTCTCGCGCTCCTCCTCGCCGCGTTTGTTGCCGCGCAAAATCCAGGTGTCCTTGCTGCCGCCGCCCGAAGTCGAAGCCACGATGAGCGACCCCTCGCGCAATGCCATGCGAGTCAGCGCGCACGGGCTGATGTGAACGCCGCCCGGGCTGTTCAACGCAAACGCGCGCACACTTACATGTCGTGGCCGGATGCCCTCTTCCGAAGTCCACGTCGGCGTCGTCGAGAAACGCACCAGCGGCTGCGCCACGTACTTCTCCGGGTGTTCCTCGATGCGCTGGCGCAGCGAATCCCACTGGCTGTCGTTGAGATGCTCGCACAACCAGACGCTGGTCGGGCCGCGCGTGGAAAGGGTCTTGATGACGTACTTGCGCCAGTTGTCGAAGACGTACTCGCGCATGTCGATGTCGCGGAAATTGAGGATCGGCACGGTCTCCAGCGACGGCTTGACGCTGTGATAATATTCCATCATCTGCGGCAAATACGCCGCCAGCGCGCGATTGTCGCCCAGACCCGAACCGAGGGCGTTGGCCACCGACACAGTCCCGCGCCGCAGGCATGAAAGCAGTCCTGGAATGCCGAACCCGTCCGAACTGCCCTGCGTCACCGGGTCGACATAGGAGCCGTCGATACGGCGGTAAATCACATCCACGCGATCCAGCCCGCTGATGGTCTTGAGATAGACCTCGCTGTCGAGAACGATCAAATCCCCCGGTTGCACCAGCGGCACCGCCATCTGTCGCGCCAGGGCGGCGTGTTCGTAATACGCCTCGTTATAGATTCCCGGCGAAAGCAGCACCACGCGGGCGCCCACGCCCGATTGCGGCGCCGACGCCTGCAACGTCTCCAGCAATTGCGCGGGATATTGGTAAATCGGCGAGACCGGCGCGCCCTCCATGAATTGCGGACAGACCTGGCTCAGGATGCGACGGTTCTGCAACGCGTAGCCCGCTCCGGTCGGGTTTGAGATTTGGTCTTCCATCACCACCCAGCGGCCCGACTCGTCGCGGATCAAATCGTACGCCGAGACGTGCAGATGAATGTCCTGCGCCAACCGCACTCCGACGCATTCACGGCGATAATGCGGATCGGAATAGACCACCTCGTAAGGCACAATGCCCGCCTTCAAAATCTCCTGCGTCGAATAAATATCCCGCAGGAACGAATTCCATGTCCGCGCCCGGTCGGCCAATCCCTTTTCAATCCCCGCCCACTCCGCGCTGCTGATCGCCAGCGGCAACAGATCGAACGGCAAAATCCGTTCCCGGTCAGAACGCTCTTCAGAAATATGGAACGTGATGCCCTGGTCGCGCATCAAATCCTGCGCCGCGCGCGTCATGCGGCCCAGCGTCCCCTGCGCCATCGAACCGATCGTCTCCTGCAACTTCTCGCAAACCGTCCGCACGCTCGCATCCGCGCTCGACCACTCGTCGTAAATCGCGGGAACAACGCCCGAACCCTGCGTCTGCGATTGCGAGGACAAAGACACGTCGCCGCCCGAAGCGGGTTCGGCAGGAACAGACGTCGACGTTACAGACATAAGGCGATCCTATCTTGTCCGGCTTTCTGAAGCCATCCGAAAAGTGAACCCTGTGGTTTCAAACCCGGCATGATCCAGTAAAGAACTGTTGCAACCCCATTTCCGGTTAAAAACACCGCTTCCAGCGGTTTCGTCTCCGAAGAGGACGTTTCACCACCCCTCCCCAAAAAACTGAGACCCCCACGACGATCCGCGACAACTTGCGACAATCCCCCTCTCTCCACTCCGAAAGGCTTTATCAGGAAATCAGGAAGAACCGGCATAAGTGGAAGAACCTCCAGACATGCCCCAGCAATCCATTCCCGATTCTCGATTTTCCGAGTTCGTGATAAAAGCGGTTTTTCCCATTTCATGCAGGGAAGCTTAACCTGTTGGAATGGCCGGACGTTAGTCTTGCGTGTGCTCGGTGTGCTGCGTGCGCGTTTTATTTCCGAAAAGTGTTATTAGCCCGGTTATTTCATCAAGGAATGGAAAAATGGTATAGAGATTCGAGCGAAAATCGAGGCGCGACGAGGGTGCCTATTGGAACGCAATCTGTAACCGGGAAGCAACAACGAGTTTCGCTCGAAGATCAAACCGGTTTTCCCGTTTCATGGTGAAATATCCGGTTTGGCGCCTTTTGCTTAAGTCAGAAACCTCCGGCAAAGC
>DBTH01000071.1 GCA_002306945.1 Methylacidiphilaceae bacterium UBA1321
TCTACGAACCCGGCAAGTGCATCCTTTGCGGCCTCTGCCTGAAAACCGCTCAAGCCGCTGGGGAAGAACTCGGTCTCTGTTTCAGCGACCGCGGATTCGATACCCGCGTATGTGTTCCGTGGGACGGCCCCCTTTCGGAGGGATTAAAAAAATCCGCCCTCGCCTGCGCTGCTATTTGTCCCACCGCCGCCTTAACTGTGAAGTAAAAAACATTAAGGAAATCCTTCCCCAGACAAAATTCTTTATTGACGAAAGCAAACAAACGACATACAATGCCCCCTTGATGGACGGCGGGCAGCGCCGGACCACACCCTAAGAAAAAGGAAAAATCCATGGCAAAAATCCTCGTAAGCGACTCCCTGGCCGAAGAAGGCCGCGCTATTCTGTCTGACAATGGCGCCAATGAAGTAGTCTACAAACCCGAAATTACCCCCGAAGACCTGGTCAAGGAAATCGGCGAGTATGAGGCCCTGGTGATCCGATCTCGCACACAAGTTACCGCGGAAGTCTTACGCGCCGCTAAAAAGTGTAAAATCGTCGGTCGTGCCGGCGTTGGTGTGGACAACGTGGACATCCCCGTCGCCACCCAGTGCGGTATCATGGTCGCCAACGCCCCCGAGGGCAATACTTACTCCACCTGTGAGCACGCCATCAGCCTGATGATGTCGCTCATTCGCCACATCCCTGCTGGCGATGCCACCATGAAGGCGGGCAAGTGGGAAAAGAAAAAACTCACCGGACACGAACTTTATGGCAAGACGCTTGGTATTGTTGGTCTTGGCAAAATCGGGCGCGAAGTCGCCCATCGCATGAAATCCTTCGGCATGACCGTTTGGGGCTTTGACCCCTATGTCACGCCGGAAATGGCCGAACGTCTGGGCGTTACGCTGAAGACCGTGGCTGAAATCGTTGAAGGCGCTGACGTTATTACCGTTCACACGCCCAAGACCAAAGAAACCACCAATCTTCTGGATGCCGCCGCGTTCAAGAAAATGAAAAAGACCGCCTACGTGATCAACTGCGCGCGCGGTGGTATCATCAACGAAGAAGACTTGGCTGCCGCTCTGGCCGCTGGTGAATTGGCTGGTGCTGCTATCGACGTGTTCACCGTCGAGCCGCTCCCCGAAGATCACCCGCTCCGCAAGGCCCCGAACATCGTGTTGACCCCGCACCTTGGCGCTTCCACCACGGAAGCCCAGGAAAAGGTCGCTCTTCAGGTGGCCGAGCAGGTCGTCAACGCTTGTAAAGGCGCGGAAGTTACCACGGCGCTCAATGCTCCGGCTATCAACCCCGAACTGCTCAAGCAGATGAAGGGGTCGCTCGATCTGGCAGAACGCCTGGGCCGCTTTATCGTCCAGATGTCCACCCAGAGCATCAAACGCATCAAGGTTTCCGTCAGCGGCACTCTGCTGGATTTCCCAACCGACATTATTACCCTGTCTGTGATGAAGGGCTTCCTGGAGCCAATCACCGACCTGCCCGTCAACTTCGTCAACGCCCGCACCCAGTTGCAAGCCAAGGGCGTTGAGGTTGTCGAAGCCCGCTCGTCCCAGCCCAAGGACTACCTCAGCCTGATCGAAGTCAGCGCTCTGCGCGAAGACGGCTCGAAGATTTCCGTCAGCGGTACGGTGTTCATGCCGAACCTCCCGCGTGTGGTGGCGATCAACGATCTGCGCTTCGAAATGAAGCCCGAAGGCAACGTGATCCTGATGGAGAACGAAGACCTTCCCGGCACTGTCGGACGCGTCGGCACCCTGCTCGCCAGCAAAAATATCAACATTGCTGAAATTAGTTGGGGCCGTGATCATGCGGGTGGCAATGCCATGACCGCGATCAAAGTGGACGGCGAAGTGGATCAGGCTATTATCAATGAACTCGTTGCCCTGCCCCATGTTGTCAAGGCGAAGTTAATCCGTTTGTAACAACAAACCGCCAAAACGCCCAAAAAGAGAACGCCAAGAACTTCAATTGAAGTTCTTGGCGTTCTCTTTTTTCTTGGCGTCTTGGCGGTTAGACTTTACTTGTAGATTTCGTACGGGGTCATCTTGTCCGATTTTTCCTTACGGAAAACCTCGGCCTTGCGATACTCAGCCCAGGTATTTTCGAACCAGCACTCGTTGGCAGCGGGGGCCGGATTGGGTAGCGTGATACTGCGTTTGAACTGGGTGGTTTTGACATCGTAAGTGATGCCCAGAATCTCGTTGCGCAGTTCCATGTTCTCGGGAATGAAACGCCACTCATCGCCCAATGCGGCATGCGGCTTCTTGCCCTTCGGGTCGGTAACCAGGTGGGAACCACGTGAACCGCCGCCGCGTTCCAGAATGCCGTGAATCGCTTCGAGGAAAGCAAGTTGTGCAATGACCAATTCACGAACTTCCGCAGCCAGCATATAGCCTGCGGCCTTTTGCTTCAGACCGCCCTTGTTCAATGCTTCGAACTCAGCACGTGCATCGGCGATGGCCTTGCGCACGCCTTCCAGCGAACGCACCATACCGCCGTATTCACTCATGCGGTGCTGAATGGTTTTCTTGAGTTGCGCGGCATCGAGCGCCTTCGCGCCCGGAGTCTTCACACCGTCGATCACCTTAGTGAAGCGCTTGAGTTGCGCTGTGGCCAACTTCTCAAACTTCGACGCGGCAAGTGGCTCCTGCGCATAGGCGTGGGCGATACGTTGCGCAGCGCGCATGCTGCCGACCTGCCCCGCATTCAACGCGGAGCCGCCTGGACGCTTGACCCCGTGTGTACCGGCCAACTCGCCGATAACAAACAAGTGCGGAACGGTGGTTTCCCACCAAGCGTCCACGGCGACACCGCCGTTGCAGTGCTGCGAGCAGATACCGATTTCCAGCGGTTCCTTCCACAGATCGACGCCCATTTCTTTGTACAGATCGATACTGGGCTGGTTCATGTGGGCCAGGCGCTCAATCGGCGTGGCTTGCAGCGCACCGGATTTCTCCAGGTAGACCAACGCTTCTTCGTGCATTTCCTTCAACCTGAACGCCTTCAGTTTGCCCGTGGATCGTGGGTTCTCGCGGAAGTCCATGTACACGCGGCGGCCCTTGTTGATCATTTCGTTCTGTACGATGATGTCGATGATGGACGAACCGTAGTTGTCCACCTTGTCGTGGTCGAACGGCCACTGATAACCTTTTAAGAAAATATCGGTCGCCAGCGTCGGCATGTCCTCGAACCAGGGGGTGAGGAATTCCTGTACATCGCCACCCTTCTGGTCGGTGCTGAAATAGCGAGGAATAACTTGCTGGTAAGTGCCGGAAAGGTTCCAGCGGGGATTGAGCGACGCAAGGCCGAACTGCGACTCGGTCAGGTTGTGAGCACGCGCACCCGCTTCGAGCACGGCGGCATAGGAACCCATCTGGCCTTTTGGGTACACGGAAATCTCATACAAATCGCCAGGGCCGCCGGTGCCGTTGACAATGTTGCGCACGTTGAACAACACGAGACCGTGGTTCTTGTCCTTCTGTTTTGCCATGTCCACGCACAGCGCACCGCAGGCTTCACCCTTGCTGTCGGTGATGATGCTGAGCAGGTGGAAGTGGTTGAAGCAGGTGATGCCGTAGAGTTTGAACTCAGCGGTCAGTTTGCGCACCATGAAACGGGAGGTCCAGGGACCAGCGGACGTGCCGCGCTGACGCGGGTCGTGGTCGGTCTTGTAGCCGACAAAACCACCCTTCTCGTTGTGCGGGAACGGTACGCCGAGATCGGCCAGACGGAAGAATCCGCGCAGGGAGTTTGCGCCTTCGATAAAGGCCACGTCGCCGTTGGTGCAACCGCCCGCGGTGAGGGTTTTGGCGAAGTCTTCGGCCTTATCCAACTCCTGGCCCATCTTGTAATAAGTTTGTTTGTCAGAACCCGAGTTGTGCGACGTGCCGAGGCCCATGCCGCGGGTGATCAATGCGACCTGGTCTTGGGGATTCTTGACGCCGGTTTCCTGCATTTCGCGATAGAGGCGGTTGACGCAGTTGAGGCCTGCGGCACCGCTGCCGATGACGACGGTGTTCAGCGTATACATCGGAATTTTGAGTCCGTTAAATTCCACTTTTTGACAGGGGATCATGTAAGTCTCCTTTGGGGTTAGGAAAAATAAAAAAAGAAAACCATCGGACTGATCGGTCGTATCCGACCGATCAGTCCGATGGGGGCGGTGTTCTTTGTTACAGACGGCGGATATGGAACCCGCCACCGACTTCGATCACGTTGCCGGTCGAGTAGTCCAGGTAGCCGTGCGCCACTGCGATAACAACGCCCGCGATGTCTTCCGGCTGGCCCCAACGCTTGGTCGGCAGAATGCCACCGGCGATGAGTTTGTCGTACTTCTCGGTAACTACCGAGGTCATCGGCGTGGCGATGATGCCGGGAGCAATCTGAATGACGGGAATGTTGAACTCGCCCAAGCGGTCGGCGAACAGCGTCGCGCCCATCGCCAGAGCGGCTTTGGAAACGCAGTACTCGCCACGCGAGGTGGAGGAAACGTAGGCGGACATGCTGGTGATGAAAACGATGCGGGGAACTTCCACGATCCCGGCTTTCTGGTAACCAATCATCTTGTTCGCAAGCAACTGGGTCAGGAAGTAGGGGCCTTTGAGGTTGATATTCATCAAACGCTCGAAACTCTCTTCGGTTGCTTCGAGAATGTCTGCGCGTTGACGGGGAGCAACGCCCGCGTTGTTGACCAGCAGGTCAAGACGGCCAAATTCTTTGTCAATAAAATCACCCATCATCTGACGATCGGCTGCGGAGGAAATATCCGCCTTACAAATCGCAGCGGTACCGCCAGCGGCTTCGATGGCAGCCTTGACTTCGTAGGGGCCTTTGTCCGTAACGGACGGGTCGGCCACGACGTCATTGATAACAACGGTGTAACCCTCGACTGCGAGTTTAAGAGCGATGCCGCGTCCGATTCCCTGTCCGGAGCCGGTAACGAGTGCAACGGGTTTAGTAGAGACAGTCATGATATATGCCTTTCGGTATTGTTTTTATTGGTGGCCTCCTTTTTGTCCTTGCAGTCCCTTA
>DBTH01000132.1:0-1462 GCA_002306945.1 Methylacidiphilaceae bacterium UBA1321
GACGATCAGGATTTCGTGCGCTTGGGCATTGAGCGCTCCCCGGTAAAGCTCCCGCTCCACCCGCAGCCGTCCTATCACGAGAACCGCAGGTTCTATCAGCTCCCCGGCGTTTTCGCGGATGCCCTGCCCGATGACTGGGGCATGCAAATCCTCGAGAAATATTTCCGCAGAAAGTTCGATGCGGTTCCCTCCTCAATGGAACGGCTCGCTTACGTTGCTGGCAATGGCGTTGGTGCTCTTGAATTCCGTCCTGCGATTGCGGATGGCGAATTGAGCGAACGCGTAAACCTGATTCGCCTCGAAGAGGAAACCCGCCGCCATGAAGCCGATGCGAGTGGAAAGGTTCTGGAAATTCTCCGCCAGACGACGTCGGTTGGCGGCGCCCGCCCCAAGGCTTTAGTCAGCCGCGATCCGAAAACAGGCCAATTCTGGAGCAGTGTTGGACTTGATCCTTCCTGGGAACACTGGCTCATCAAATTTCAATCGGCTCCGGATGATGAGGAGCCCTTGATTGAGCACGCCTACTCCCGACTCGCTGCGGCCTGCGGCATCCGCGTCGTGGAAACAACGCTCATCGAATCCTCCGGCAAGAACGGAGAGCTCCGGCATTTCGCAGCGAAGCGCTTTGATCTTCGGAAAGACAAACGGATTCACTTCCACTCTTTCATGGGGCTGATGGAGGGTGAATATGGAGCGGGTCGGCTTTCGCCCGACTATGAAAGCTTGATTCTCTTGGCAGGCCAACTCACCCAACAACACTCTGAACGACTGGAAATGTTCCGTCGGGCTGTCTTCAACGTACTCGCGACTAATGGCGACGATCATGCAAAGAATCACGGGTTCCTGTACGAGAATGGCCAATGGACTTGTTCTCCTGCCTACGATCTCACGTATCGCACCATGGCCCTCCACGATGAACGCGCCATGCCGGTACTGGGAAAAGGCTTTGGGATTACGCGAAATGACTTCGAACGCCTCGCCCGAGCGACAGACATTTCCGTGAAGAAATCAAAGGCGATTATCGAACAAGTTATGGATGGCTTGCAACGCTGGCGCTCTATTGCCAAGGCAACGGACCTCAGCAAGGAAACCGTTGCTGAAATTGGCAGCGACATCAAAAAACGAATCGAGCAGTTCGGCAAATAGTGCTACATCCTTCATCCTCTTCCACACGTTTTTGCTCCGAGACAATTCGTTTACGAAGCGCCTTCATAATCCGACCAACCGTGTAACGGCTGAATCCGGTTTCCTTCATAATCTCTGCTTGTCTCGGGATGCGACCATCTTCGATATTTCGGGACAGTAGTTTTAGTACGGCCAGTTGGTCTTTAGTCCCTTACCCGTTAAATTCTGCGCGAAAAGCGCAAGAGTTCAGGCGTGTTGGGGGAGGAGATTGGGGATGATGACATGCTCGAAGAGTTTGTGTGCGGCGATGATGAGGCGCAAGGAGGGAGTTTATTGC
>DBTH01000132.1:1799-6795 GCA_002306945.1 Methylacidiphilaceae bacterium UBA1321
GTTTTGAATAGTTACGGCTTAGGGTATTTCATTATATTAAAGTCCAGCAACAGCACTAGCCAGCATGGACCGAGTCCACCCCCTTATAGTCCAAAACGAATGAGTAGGATTGAGATGAACTTTTTAGTTGGCAGTGTGGAACAGGATCAAACTCTTGACCTAACGAGTCTGTAGGACGAAAGGAGGCAAGAATTTCGAGTCAGGTTTGATTAGTAGGCTGCTATGAGTGAAAACTCATGTGTTATTCACTCAATACAGATGTTACGAAAATCAAATTCCCTGGGTAATTTTTAATTTTTCGTCGCACTCTTTTCCGGTTGCTCCCTCGCCGCATTATTCAAATCATCCATCGGAATAAACCAGAATCCCGATGCGTGCGACGGCATCAGGACAATTCCCTGCGGCGTCGCCGTGAGGCCCCCATCCCAAAGGGAAGGCGATTCGAAACCGCGCGTCTTATCAGAAGAGTTCTCCGCCACGGGCTGATCCTCCGACGGCAACTTGAATTGCAGCGTAAGCTTCAACGGCTTTTCGTAATTTCGCCGGAACCAATAAAGGGTGTTGGGCACACCTCCCGGAAGCATTTCGGACGCACCGCAGGAGAGCACCAATAAATCGTCGCCCATCATCGTCGCCAAATAACCATTCACCGTCGTGATCTCCTTGCACTCCGCAGGCATTGACCAAACTGCGCTTCCGGTAATCGGTCGCGCTGGATTTCCACTGTTGAGCAATAACTCGAATTTTCCATCGGGATTGACCCTTGCCACGTTATTCAATTGAACACCGCCGCCTCCCCTGCCCGTATCAAAGAGCACGGTCTGGCCATTGCAATAGGTGAATTGCGAAAAGAATCGGAATGGATACTGATCCAGTAGTTTTCCCGTTTGGGTTTGGTAACAATCCTGCTTGCCCTTCACCAGCAAACTCAAAATCGGAAACTCCTCACCGCACGGTAAAAAAAATGCCGGTCGACCTTCCTTCAACTCATCGAGTGGATGTTCCGCTGGACGTCGACGCGTGCTAAAGATCAGCTTGACTGCGTCCGTGGCGGGGTCGATTTGATAGAGTCCGACGCCATTGGTATTGTCCGGATCGCCACCCGGCCGCAAGTCACCGAAAGCAGCCCACACTTTCCCTCCGTGTGCGTAGAGACTGTAAGTCTGCGGCGGCACATCGATCAGTTTTTTTGTTTTCTGAACCAAATCGATCACGCTCATTTTTTCGCGTTCGACGACATAGATTTTATCCCCGACCCGTGCCGGGGATTTTATAAAAAAACCGTCACGATTTTCTCCAAGAGCCATTTCCTCGCTCTTCAACGTCGAGAGATTGATCTTCCAATAGAGATTGTCGTTTTGATTAAATAATTCCACGCAGCCTTTTTCGCACCAAATATATCTGGCGTTGATTTCCTCGTTCGCTTTCTTGTCAGGCGAGTTCTTGCCCGGAATCCATACGTGGGAAACAACAAGCGGCTGACTGGCTTCGCCCGCAATCACGACAGGAAATTTCTCCTTCAACCACCGTCGTTTTTCCTCCACATCATTCACGTAGCCACCGTCAACCTTCTTCTGCAAATGACTCAAGTGCTCCTTCATCGCCTGGGACAGCCGCGACGCTTCCTCCGCTGTTAATTCGTACCCACACATACTTCTCAGGAAGTCGAGAAGCGTTGGATCGAGAGGCGTTGAAGCGTGACTGAAGGTCTCGCATAGAAATTCGATCACTTTCGGATGCATTGCCGAGGCAAAGTTACTGCCGACATCCTGGAGAATTCCGCCACCGACCGTGGTTGTGAGCAATTCGCGGTTCGCAACGAGAAAATCGAACTTCGCCGATAGACACATCTCTCTGAATTGATCCGGCAAGGCGCTGCCGTACAATCTCCAGCCATCGGCCTGCTGCAGAGGGTTCTTCGATGCCCAGAGCTCGTCGATATAATTCTGCCAGAGCTGCGAGAGCTCCTCATCCCGCTGCCCCGTCCAGTCAATCACGAACCACACCATCTGTGGAGGAGTCTGTATCGGCACCTGACGGTAGGAGGGTAAAATCGGACGATGAAAACCATCCGACATTTCTTTCAGCACTTCGCGAATGTCGACGATCCACCGGGGATTGGAGCGTTCGTAGTCTGCGCTCAATGCCGTTTGATAATATTGAATCGTGTCAGTTGGTGTTTCATTCCAGTAAGCCGCATAGCCCAGAAGAATGCTCTCCAACACAAATTTATTGCGGATCATACCCAGCCCGCGAATGACTTCCGTGCTTTGCCGCACCGCTTCACGAAGACGTCGAACCGACTCCGGATTTTCCAGATAATAACCGGTCTCGTGAGCGAGCCGCAGCACCCGCAACCCCGTAAAGAGTGAATGAACTCCCAGTATCGAACACTTCAATGGATCGAATTTTTCGCCCTCTGTCTCCTTCCCGTAACGCCGCAAATAGTCATCCGCCAGATGCTGCATTTGTTCCGCGTATTCCACGCGGATTTTTATTTCTTCAGGACGAATTTTAAACCGTTGCACGGGATAGCGGACATATGGACGACCCATTAAATTATCTGGAAACGCGCACATTGCGTACGCTTTCACCCGCAACATTTCCGTCTTGCGCCGATGATCGCCCAACGCCCACGCCGTCTCAAGAGCTTGCGCGCCATCCTGCATCATCCAATGATCCAGAAGCCATTCGCCCTCCGCTGCATAACGCTGCGCCTCTTTCTCGCTACCCCACGATGCAACAGGTTCTTTATTCGATCCTGGCTGGCCGAGAATCGCCTCGCGCAAAGAGCTCACCAGCGCCACGATTTTATCGCGTTCGCCCGCACACGAAATAATCGTTCCCGTTTCGTCTCCCGCCTTGCGAATCCGTAGACGCACGCTGAGCTCATTACCTTTTTGCGAAACCGAGCCGTCCACCAAAGTCGAACCCGTCCAGAAAGGCGAATCCATTGGATTGACCAGTTCCTTTTCGAATAAAAGATCGTTCAATTGCCAGCGCTCCAACACCAGCGAACGCGAATCCATCTGCAAGCTCGCACCCAGTGCGACATTCAACTCGCGCTCCAAAATCCGCGCCTCTGCCGATCCTGTTTCGCACCGCAACCCAAGCAGCGAAATCTTCTGTGTCGCCATCGCGCGCGCCTTCTCCGTCTCCGCAACGACCTTTCCTGCCAGCCATTCCGCCGCCTGCCCTAAATCGAGCGATTGCGGCACATCAGTCCACGCAAACAAACTACCACTCTTGCAATCGATCAACCGCATCGACTGCACTGGCACCGGCTTCGCTTTGCCATGCTTCCCGTCGCCTTCCACCGCCACCAATCGCGAATCCAGCCAAACGAGATATTGCGCGCCCAGCAATTTATTCGCATCCTGGTAAACACCCGACTGCTTGAGCCCCTCCAGCCGCTTCTCCTCCACCACGCGCCCCAAATCCTCACGCTCGACCAATTCAATGCTACTTTGCTTGCTCAACGCGGCCGTCAACGCCGTTCCCAACTCGACACATTGCGGCGCATAAATGCCTATCCGGCGCGACACTACCTCCGACTTCTCCTGCGCCATCGCCGTTGGCGACAGATTCAGAAATCCGGATAATACCAAATAAAATACTAAGACAGCGCGCAAACTCATGAAAAAATAATCCCCTCCATTGTCGTACGATTGCCCATCCCTGCGACTCCTCCCGATGCGTCAGTTACACGGTAAAGACGCTACGGATCAACCGTTCCTTGGAAATATTTTTCTAGAATGCATTTTGCCCACACATCGGTTCGACGCCGTTTCCCTTGCTCGCTGCAAAAACTCTCGCGAACATCCAGCCTTCCGATTTCCAGCAAAACAGAATCCTCAGCAAGGCATTAGCTGTAGCAACTTTAATACAAACGACTTAAATCGATCTCAAACCAGAGAGATTATCAAGACTCCCGGAAACGAACTGATATCGCCACCGGCTGGTGCGCGAAATTCTGTTTCGGTTTTTGCCGCATCGAACTCCGACAGACTTTATATGTGAGGTGAACTCAATCCGAGTCACTCTTTATCCATTCTCCTTATTGCCGGAAGGTGAAATCGAAGGAATTGCCCTGTTCGTTTTTCTTGTGAGACGATAGATACAGATCATGGCGATGAGCATACCAATTGTCGGCCCGGCGCTATTGAGCAGCCGCATGGAAAGCAATGTCCTCGCCGCCTGATTGACGCCATGGGCCACCGTGTAACCGGTCATGTTCAAAACGATTCCCGTAAATAGCAGTCCAACCGACGAGCCAATCTTGATCCCCATTCCATACAAGGCATAGAATGATCCATACAGCGAGTGGCCGGAAGCGACTTCATGTTCACGGCTGATTTCGCCTACCATTGCCGGGACGATGACCCAGAAAGCCGTCAGACCGAAATTCCCCAGAATTCCCGTGACAATCGCATAATAGGGATGCGCCGGGTGCGCCGCCCAAAATCCCGCCACGTATCCGAACATGGCAACGCACATGAAAAGATAAAGGGTCGTCTTCTCTCCAATCTTGCGCGCGCAATAATTGACAATCGGACAAAAGAAAATGACCGCCACCGAATTGATCGTTGCCGAAAGCCCCGTATACATACCCACCGCTTCCCGATTGCCGTCAAACATGAAGCAAAGCGCAATATAGAATCCAAGATTTCCAACCAGAAGGCACGCTGCGAGCAGAAAAAAGACAGCCAGCAGCAAAAGACGAAACGACTTGATTCCCCACAACTCCCGGAGAATCGACAACCCCTTCAATCCACTCTCTCCTCTCTCCCCGGTCGCATGATATTTGCGGTTCTCCTTACAGACAAACACCGGGAGCAACGCCCCTGCCAGCAAGGCTATGCCGAACCCGATGCCGACCACTTTCATTCCCTCTTCCGGGCCTGAAAAACACGGTCTCTGGCAAAGCCAGTAAAGCCATCCGATCAACAGCGACGACACACTCACAAACGCCGTGCGTGCCGTCATCACTTTCATT
>DBTH01000132.1:7034-17031 GCA_002306945.1 Methylacidiphilaceae bacterium UBA1321
GTGCGTGCCGTCATCACTTTCATTCGTTCCGCCGGAACCATCGAAACCTCTCCGAGCAACGCCGAGTAGGGTACCATGAAAAAGGAGTAGGCCGTAAAATGCGCCAGGGCAAAAACGATGAGCCAACAACCGATCAGGGACGGCGAAAAGCCTGCCGGTACAAACCAGACCAGCGCGAAGGTAAGGCAGCCCAATATTGCGCCCAAAATCATATAAGGATGACGGCGTCCAAGTCGTCCGCGCGTCCGATCACTCAACGCTCCAATCCACGGATCGATGAACAATTCCCAAAAGCGGGGCAAGGAAAATGCGATACCGATGAGGATCGGATCGACGCCGTAAATCACATTGAAAATCGGATTGGCCATGGTGCTCATGGCGTATTGCATTCCCAGGTCGGGAATGCCTCCAACTCCCAGTCCGAGACATTGCCAGAAAGACAGCCTGGCGTAGGTATGCTCTGGAACCACTGGGGCGACGGTTGTGTCGGACGATGTGGTATCGGTTTCGAGGATTTTCATATTTAGCGTGCTCGCTCTTTACTCGGGCCAGGCTCCCCGGCATTGACAAGCTCCGGCAGCACACGCAGCACCTGCCAGCGCCGCGCCAATCCAGTCGTTTTTTCGCCGCAATAACGCTGAAAGAAAACCAGCGCTAAAGGCGTCTCCCGCTCCAACGGTATCGACCAGCCGAACTACCGGTTCTGCTGCAACGTGAAAACTATCCTGTCGCGTTCCGATCCACGCGCCCCGGCTACCCTGAGTCAGAAGCACCGCCTGAATGGGAAAACGTTCGAACAACCATTTCGAAAACAGTTCCGGCTCTGCCGAGCCGATACCGAACCAATCGACCACTTGCGGCAACTCCTCATCATTGAGTTTGAGAATCGTCGTCCGATGGAAGTTTTCGAGGAGTAGCTCCGACGCGGGGAAAGGATGACGGAGATTAATGTCGAAAAAACGGATGGCCTCCGGCGACAGTAACGACACTATCCGTTTGAGAGTTGCCCGTGAGGTTTCGTTGCGTTGGCTCAGAGAGCCGAAACAAATCGCTCTGGCGCTTGCCGCCAGTTGGTCCAATTCCGGCCTGAATCCGATCTGATCCCATGCCGCCTCTTTACTAATCTCATAGGATGGTTTGCCCGATATTTCCATGACATGAACCACTCCGGTGGGAACGCCGTCAACTTGTTGCACGTATCGTGTAGAAAGACCACGACCGGTCATTTCCTCCAGAATCTTCTTTCCGTTGACATCTTTGCCGACCGCACTTACCAGATAACTTTCCACCCCCAGATTGTGCGCCTGTGCCGCGCAATTGGCCGGAGCGCCTCCGATCCGGGGCCCGTCAGGAAGCTGATCCCACAAAACCTCGCCAAAACAGATGAAGGGAAACGTACTCATGATATTGCGAAAGATTGCAGGCAAACCGGCGTCATCGTCCCGATTGCAGACAGTGAACGCCCGATTCCGTGAACTCAATCGGGTACGGATTATCTATATAGGAAAGAGAACCCTCCTCCCAGATTGTGCCGAGCAAATAATCTTTCCCATGAAAGCCAACCCATTGGCAGGCATAGGGCGCTTGAGGCAGTCCGGGCGGCAATATTAGCGGAGTATCGGTCACCCGGTATGTTCCGAAGAGGTTTTCGGACATCATGAAGAACGTCCCTCCCCAGGGCAGTCCTCGCTCGAATTCCCGCGATCTGTACGGCTCGGCGATGAAATCCTTCATTGTAGAAAAGAGAAGATAAAAGAAGCCACCGCGAACAACGATTTGCGGACATTCCATCTCCTGACAGTACGGCGCGACGTTCAACGGCGGCAACGCCTCCCATCGATCATCCGAATACCTGACAACACCCACGCAACCCCGTGCGCCGAGCGGAGCTTTCGGATTTGTCGCGCAGACAAGTTGATACCACGATTGATCGTGCTCGAATGCAAACGGATCGCGCCAATGCGGGAAAGTTCGCTTGCCGGTTCCGTTCGCCTCGTAATAGCGCAAGTCGACACTTGTCACCGGAAGCGCCGGATCGACACTCCACGCAAACAAATCGTCCGACCAGGCGATTCCCGTTTCCGCCCGCGTGTGGCTGGTGAACGCCATGCCGTACCGTCCGTTCCGCCTGAAAATAGAACCGGTCGCCAGACATTCGCTCCACGTTCCCGCGTCGCCATGTGTCAATGCCAGGGAATGCAATTCCCAGTTCACCAGATCCCGGCTCGTAGCGTGACCGATGTCCCACCGCGTATGTGGAGGAACCGACTCGGGGCATACCAGATAAAAGGCATGAACCACGTCTCCTGCCACATAGTACCAGGCGTCACCAATATAATGTCCGGGATCTTGAAGCATCTGAAATTTCTCGCAGTTAATGGGGCTAGCAGGCTGCTAGGGTGTCACAAGCGTTGTTCGATCCGATGCCGACTGAACTCGTGGATCACCCTCGGAAATAGCCTCGGCATGGCCGTCGCAAAACACCGTCACAAACGCACTGTTCTTGCCCTTGCTGCCGTAGTGCCGCAAAGCGGGTTGTCCCTGGTAATAGCCATTGTCGTTGGTGGGCGGCCATTGGAAGTCGACCCAGCGCAATCCCACTCCCTGCCAATGTCCCCATAGCGGATGGCTCGGAGCGCCGTTATCCCAAATCATCATGGTCGCACCCGGATTTTTAATCTGTGTCAGGCGCGTCAACGCAATCCCCGGCCCCGATCCATCGGGTTGTCGGGCACTGCTGCTGCCGACACTAAACAACAAATCGTTCGCTCCGTAGGAAGGGCAACCCCAGCTCACCCGGTCGGGCGTGTTCACGTCAGTCTCGGGGCAATACCACACCTTGTCCTGCGTCCAGGTGCCTCCAATTCCGTAGTCTGTCAGCAAGTCCATCCACGTCGCCTGGTACGATTCGTAATAGACAATGGACGGCGGCAACGACGTATCGTGATCCCAGGCGTACGAAAGCGTGGCGAATCCGATGGACTTCAAATGAGAGATGCAGATTTGCGTTCTGGCCCTGGCCAATACCGGGCCGCTGACCGCCGAAACCAGGGCCACCAGTGTCGCGATAATGCAGATGCATACGAGCAATTCCGTCAGAGTGAAAGCTCCGACAGGCATGCGCGACACGGTGGTATTCCTGGCCGACATCGATTTCGTTGTTCTACTTGCTCGCCGCAGTCTTTTGCGAAGCGTTGTTCCTTGCCCAGTTCTCCAAGAGTATTTGATGAACGCCGGTATGTATACCTCCATCGACAGAGGCGGGCGGCGATGTCGCTTCGGGAGAATCCGCCGCGAAGCTCGGGTTCCAGCCGTTCCAGGCGCCGTAGCTGTGGAAAAGCCAGTCGAAACCCTGTTCCTCGAAGACACTGATAACATCGGTGATGTATTGCTCGCGACCGGGAGCCCATCGGATGACGCCGAATTCTCCGACAAGAATGCGGACATTGTTTTTCTTCTTGAAATTGATAGCCGCCTGAATCGCCTCGACATATTTGGCGCGATCCCATTTTTCCATCGGGCTGCTATCGTATTCCTGCATCATTCCCGGATAGGTATATTCGCCACGCTTGGCCTTGTTACTACCCACGCCCTGATGCGTATATTCATGCGGCGAGTAGGTATGGAAGCTATAGATAATATGTTTGTCTTCGTAGACGGGAAGAGTGTCCATTCCCACAGCCAGTCCCCAGGGCCAGGCCATGACCATCACCCAGATGTCGGGATTTACCGAGCGGATTTGCGCCAGCGCGGAGGGGAAGATGTCCTTGCTCCACACATCGCCGTTATCTTGGCTGGGACTGTTGCCTGAATAGTTCGGCTCGTTGAGCACGTCATAGATTACGATGCTTGGATCGTCCTTGAATTCAATGGCGAAGGCTTTCCAGAAATCGAGTATGTGTTTTTTCAACCCCTTGCGGAAATCATCGCCACCCGATTTATAGAAATAATCCAGACGTCTTCCATAGATCCCGTCCGCAGCGACAACCACCTTGATATTGTACTCCTTGCACGCCTTGGTGAATTCCTTGAGCAGGCCGATGTTTTTGCTGTAGGGAGCAAGCGGGTTCTGGTCGGTGGGAGCCGGGCCCTGTTCGTCCGGAATTCCTTGCGCGGCGGCGTCCGTCTCGAAGTTGATGCGGACGGCATTGACTCCCCACTGGGAGAATATCCGTGCCATTTCGGGAGTCGGACAGCCATGGTCGGTTTGCGTATTAATTCCGCGCATTCTCTCAGGTAACGGATAACGTTCGACCACCGGTTTCTCCATAACGGCGGGAGCGGCTTCGCTGCGATGGGTTGCCGAAGAAGCGGTTTTATTTTCGCATCCCGTTGTGAAGCCTAATGCGATTGACAGGGAAATGGTGAGGGTCAGGCGCGTCATCTGTCGCATAACGCGTCGCTTTTGTTTATCGAAGTGTGTCATAGAATGTTTATCTGCATGACGCATGGGCATGGTTCATGCATGGTCTTTTTTGGATTGTTGAACCGAACTGGTGAAGTGAAAGAATTCCTGAGAGCGGATCAGGGTTTGTTTTTCTTCCACAATTCAAGAATGGTTTTGAACTGCGGAGTGATTTCCGGGCCGGGTTCGTCGGTCGCCTTTTCGGGATCGTTCGGGCCAAAAGTCGGATTCATGCCGTTATAGCCGATGGTCGTGCAATAACACCAATCCCATCCCTGCTGTTCCAGAATATCGAGAATGTCTGTCGTCCAGATTTCCCGACCGGGTGCCCAGCGCGCGACTCCGAAACTCAGAACCGCCACGCGTACATGATTTGTCGTGGCAAAATCGATGGCCGGCTGCACATAACGCGTCAACTCCTCACGGTTCCACATCTTTTCAACGGGATCGTAATCCAGGGCGATCATTTTTCCGGGATAGGTCAACAGCCCGCGGGTGCCCTTGCTGGAGATGCCCTGATAAAGGTAGTTAAACGGCGCATAGAGATGGAATCCGTAAATGACCCTCTCATCGTTGACGACGGGAAACTTTATGAAACCGTACGGCCTTCCCCAGGAAGGAGGTTCGACGATCAGCCAAACCTTTTTATTTTCTTCGCGGACGGCACTGATTATCGCTGGAAGCAATTCATTATTCCATAAAACGGTGCCGGGCGTCGTGTCATTGGGTTTATTGAGCAAATCATAGCCGACAATCGCGGTCTTGTCCTTGAACTCGCTGGCAAAGGCTTTCCAGAACGCAACAAGGTGCGCGCGGATTTTATCGCCTTCCTCCGTCTTGCTCCAAAGCGTCTCGTTTTGCGAAGCCAGCGCGGAAAAATCAAACGACACGATGACCTTGACGTTTTCCTTCTCGGCCGAGGGCAAGAAGTCCCGCAACTTCGCGAGTCGCTTTTCATACAGCGAAAGCACATTCCCCGTATCGGCCTCAAGAACTTTGTCCACCACCGGAATGGTCACCCGGATGACATTGGCGCCCCATTTGGCCGCCTGCACAGCGGACGTCGGAGTCAGGCAATCGCATTCCGCATCGATCCCGCGAAGCCGGGAGGGCAACGCCCCGTCGTCGGCCCAAACCGAAGCGGCGGCAATCGCTCCAATAAAAATCGAAAGACAGATTTTATTCATATACATCTCATTCTTAATCTTATCGGATCACGACAGGAAAACCTCTGCGATGGATGGCCGCAATCAGGAGAAAGCCTCCAAACAACGTCAGAAAGTACGCGGAAGGTTCCGGCACAACCGAAAGAGAAACGACGCCATCGGAAATAACCACCGTGCCGCTGAAACCGTCCGGCAGGGAATTCACCTCAAGACCGTTATTGGTCAGGGTCCCGCTATATTCGAACAATTCATAGATGCCCGCCGACAGCGATCCCAGACGGCTCACATCCAGCAAGCCATCCAGCGTCAGATTTCCGCTGACAATGACCAAGTCGTTCACAGTGCCGCCGAAATCGAACTTGAGCACGGATGTATCCGCCAGGGTCAGATTCCCGTTAATGGTCATAATGCCGCCGAGCGATGTGCCATCCGCTGCCATGTCGCCGGGCGTGAGAACGGCCCCGCCGGAAACCGATACGTCGCGGCCGATGACGCCGTTACCACCCAGAGCGGCTCCGCTCGATACTGTGACCGCGGAGCCTCCGGTCGTAATCGTGCCATTCACCAACAATGTGCCTTCGGTCACTTGCGTGGCACCGAGATAGCTATTGTCCGTACCGGTCAACGCCACGATGCCCTTGCCCGTCTTGGTCAGGGCATCGGAAGATCCCGTGGCTCCGCTGGCGCGGCTGATGTTAAGTATATTGACCCGTCCACCCGTGGCTGCGGTTACCGACAGGGAGTTTGCGGCGGCATTTTCCTCGCCGTTGTAAATGGTCTTGGTGAAATTCGACACATCCGCAGTCGCTCCGCCAATGGTTCGCGGCGAATATTCCGTGGTGCTCAGAATGATCGTTTTATCAACAGTCACAGCCGCGTCCGTGAGGATCGAGCCGCCGCTGATACGCACTGCGCTGGTCGACACACCAAAAGCACCACCTGTATCGCTCGCGTCGGACTTGAGCAATACCGTGGAGTTAAAATTAACCGTTTCTCCCGTGTAATTGTTGTTTCCCCCCAGAATGACAGTTCCCATTCCATTCAACAAAAGCCATCCGCTGCCGGAAATAGTTCCATTCAATTCCGTAACATGGCCCACCTCCGTCTGGAGCAACAGACTGCCCGAGGCCATATTGACATTACCATTGATCCGCAAATCTCCGCGGTTGGCCAGGAATTCAGTCCCCCCGTTCACAACAATGTTGTTATCGATGGTTGGCGTATTGCCCTGCGAAACGATGGAGGCTACCCCGCTCCACTCGCCCTGCCCTTGAATCGTGATCGTCTCGCCCGTCAGATGATACGCCGAGGAATTCGGAGTAAAAGTCAACGAACGCAGCGTAAAGGCAGTGCCGACATGCGATTCAGTCGACAGGGTCGAAGCCAAATCAAAAACAATGTCCGTATCGGTCGCACTCGCTGCCGTGTTGCTGTCCAGCCAATTGGCGCTGCTTGACCAATTCGTATCGGACGAGCCACCGCCCGCGTTCCAGGTGTACGTCGCCGCATTAAGGGCTGACACGCTCCAAAGACTCGTTATCGCAATCAGAGCCAACAGGCCAGGCAGGCGCAGGGTGTCACAGTCCGCAGATATGATTTTCATAGAGTAATGTGGTTAGGCGTTGAAGTTCTCCCAACGAAGAAGGGATTGATTCGCAGCGTTGTTAGGGCCAATACTGCACTGGATACAGGATAAGTCAATAAAAAATTGAAATAATATGAAACTGTTCCAGTTAACTGAAAAGAGCGGCTTTTGCAAAAGAATAGTTTTTCGGGAAAAACTTTAACTGCCTGCCAAAACGGCTGCGGAGTATCGGGCCACCAGGGATATTTTCAGATGTTTGGTCAAATTCTCTCCCGACTGCTTCGGCTTGGCCGAGATCAGCGAGAAGAGCATGTTCACCGCTTCCACTCCCATGTTGTAGGCGGGCGTCTGCATTGCGGTAATGGGAACGTCGAGAAGTGAGAGGATGTCCGTCTCCTCAAAGGCGATCATCGAAACGTCCTTCGACAGGGATAATCCCATAGCTTTAACCTCGGACTGGAAGCCGGTTGCGATTTCCTCGTTCGTGACAATCACCGCGGTCGGTCGTTCGCGGGGGCTCAACAACTGCCGGGCCGCAGCGCGACCCGCTTCCGCCGTGGAATCACTGCACTGGATGCAAACCGGCTTTTCATGCGTCTGGGCCATCATGACTTCCTCGAAGCCGCGATAGCGCTCCAAATGCCCCAGATCGACGTGGGAAAAGGAAACCATCGCAATACGCCGGTGCCCCAGCGAGAGCAGAAACTCCGTCGCGTCCCGCCCCGCCTGCATGTCGTTGAGCAAGATCTGGTGAATGCCGTCATCCTGCCCCTTATGTCCAATCACCACGTGCGGCAACCCGGCCAGATCCAACTGCCGGGGCAGTGAATAACCCTGATGCATCGATATCAAAATGCATCCGCAAACCGATTCGCGCATGTAAATCTGGCGCAGATCCTCAATGTCTTTTCCGCGAAACGCGCAGGGGCGCAATTGCAGGCCGTAGCCGAGGGAAAAAGCCGCATCGGTAATTCCGCTCATGATGCGGGCGTTGTAACCGGAATCGAAAATCCTCTCGTTATCCGGAACAAAGACCAGAATACGATCCCGATCCATCGCCTTCCAGCGGGGGACAAATGCCAGAGTTTCCATGGCCTTCTTGATGCGCAATTCCACATCGCTCTTCACGCCTTGTCGTCCGTTGAGAACCCTGGAAACAGATGCAGGGGAAGTCTTGGCCGCCTTGGCAACATCGTAAATGGTGGGCATAAATCGAAACAGTTTATTCCAAAAAGCCCGGAAGAGCTTTCAAAACATTGTGGAGAAACGCGAAATTTAAACAAGAAATAAAACTTATTGCAAAAACTGGAACAGTTTCATATCATTTCTACATGCACCAAGCCGCACATCCCGTTGCTTCGAGACCTCGTATCCTGGTCAAAAGCCCTCATAATCCCGTATTGACCCCGCAACAGTTCCCGGGAGAGGTCATGTACGCCTTCAACCCCGGTGCCATACGCTTTAACGGCCAATATCTTTTAATGGTCGATGCCGCCACCTACGCTCAACCGGTCGTCCTCTGGATTGCCCGCAGCGACGATGGCGTTCATTTCACGCCCGATCCTGCGCCGGTTGACTGGCCGCAGCCCGATCCTTCCCACCCGGAAGACTGCATCTACGATCCGCGCATTACTTTCATAGACGGCGAGTACATCATTCTCTACGCCAGCAGTTCCTCATCCCAGGGAGTGCGAGTCGGCATCGTCAAGACGCACGACTTCACCACATTCGAGCGAGTTTCCATTGCCAGCGAGCAGGGAAACCGCAACGCCGTGCTTTTTCCTGAAAAAATCGACGGCCTCTACGCCCGCCTCGACCGCCCTTTCGGAGACCCAAACGATCCCTGCGGCATGTGGATCAGTTATTCGCCGGATCTCGTTTATTGGGGACGATCCAAACTGGTAATGGAAAACCGCCTCAGTCTCTGGGACAGCTTCAAGATCGGCGCCGGAGCCGTTCCCATCAAGACGGACAAAGGCTGGCTGGAGATCTACCACGGCGTCACCAATACCGGGGCCGGCTTCATTTATCGCCTGGGAGCCTGTCTACTCGATTTGAAAGATCCGTCCCGCGTCATCGCTCGCGGGGAAGATACCATTCTCTGGCCGGAGCACCCGTATGAATTAAGCGGACGCGTTGGCAATGTCGTCTTCTCCTGCAACGCCCTGCTCGAAGCCGACGAGACCGTCAAGATTTACTACGGCTCAGCGGATACCTGCATTGGGCTGGCTGAAGGCAAACTCTCCGATCTGATTGACGCCTGCTACCACCGCAATCATCTCCGTATCAGAATATAGCAATTCAAAGTATCATGCACACAAAGACTGGGGGCGCGGCCCTCCATTCTCTGTGCACGATACTTTAAATTGCTCTAATACGCTCTAAAATTCCGTTCGCTCCTTTCACACAAAAGGGTCTCGTGAAGAGGAGCCTATCCCCTTGCCGCCTTGATCCGTTAGCATTGCGTGCGCCGGATGAGCTGCGTAGACGGAAAAAATCAGGAGCGGAAGACCACCGTCAGGCGGCGCCGGGATCGGGAGAATGGCCGTTGGAGTCGGCGATGTGATCGGCAGCTGGTTCGGTTCCGTTGTCGGAGGGAATTTCCTGCGGGTCGGCCAGGAGGAATTCCAGGTCGGCCTTGGTGAGGCTGCCCGCAAAACCCTGTTCGCCGAGAACGTCGTGGACAAGTTGGGCCTTACTCTGCTGCAACTGCCAGATCTTTTCCTCGACCGTGTCGTGCGTGACGAGACGATAGGCAATGACTGTGCGATCCTGTCCGATACGGTGAGTACGGTCAATGGCCTGCGCTTCGACGGCGGGATTCCACCACGGATCGTAGAG
>DBTH01000132.1:17325-17514 GCA_002306945.1 Methylacidiphilaceae bacterium UBA1321
TCAAGCCGGTACCGGCCGCCTTGAGCGAGAGCAGGAAGACTGCGGGACGGGTGTCGGCCTGGAAGGAGGAAACGACTTCGCTGCGGTTGGTGGTCTGGCCGGTGAGCATGTAATGCGGACGACCGCGCTCGATGAGATCGGCCTGCAAAATCTTGAGCATCTCAACAAACTGGCTGAAGACGAGAACCT
>DBTH01000052.1 GCA_002306945.1 Methylacidiphilaceae bacterium UBA1321
ATTGATAATTTCCCGAGGCTAAGGCGAGGCGCAAGGAGGGAGTTTATTGCTCATCAATAAGTGACCGACGCGCAACGAAGCCTTTGCCTCGGGAAAACTCAAGATCGGGCGTGAGGTTTTGAATAGTTACGGCTGAGTTCCTGATAAGCTTTTTCTTTTTCAATCCCGAACCGCAATGACGGCGTTGGCGGCGCCGTAATGTTCGGTGTGGGAGAGACTGACGAGGATTTGTTCGAGTCCGATTTGTTTGGCGAACTCGGCGGCGCCGCCATGGAGGACGACTTGCGGTGCGCCGGTGGGAGTGTGGACGATTTCCAGGTCGCGCCAGCCGACCGGTTTGCCGATGCCAGTGCCAAAGGCTTTGCTCAAGGCTTCCTTGGCGGCAAACCGCGCGGCCAGATGCAGCGTGGGCTTCTTCATTTTCTGCGAATACTCGACTTCGGCAGGCAGGTAGATGCGTTGCAGAAAGCGGTCGCCGAATTTTTCGACGGACTGCTCAATGCGGGCGGTTTCCACAATGTCGATGCCGATGCCGTAGATTTTCATGGAGAAAACTCGCGCGGTGTGTGTCTGGATTATTGGATCAGGGCCAGCATTTCCCGGACGGCCTTGTCGAGTCCGACATAGATGGCGCGGGAGATGACGGAGTGGCCGATATTGAGAACGTCGATCTCGGGGACGGCGCGGAGGTATTCCTTCACGTTGGTGTAGTGGAGGCCGTGACCGGCGTTGACGCGCAGGCCGAGGCTGACGGCGAGGTCGAAGGCGTTGACGTGGCGCTTGATTTCGGCGGCGCGGGAACGGGCGGTCTCGGTGTTGGCGTAAGCTCCGGTGTGGAGTTCGATGTAGTTGGTTCCAGCGTCGGCCGAGGCGCGAACCTGGTCGAGGTCGGGCGTGATGAAGGCGCTGACGGCGATGCCGTGTTCGCGGAGTTTGGTCGTTGCAGCGGCGATGCGCTTGAAATTGCCTTTCACGTCGAGGCCGCCTTCGGTGGTGACTTCGGCGCGGTTTTCGGGAACGAGGCAGACTTCGTCGGGCTTGTATTTGAGGGCCAGGCGCACCATTTCGGGGGTGACGGCCATTTCCATGTTGAGATTGGTCTTGAGTCGGCGCAGGGCGATGACGTCGGAGTCCTGGGCATGGCGGCGGTCTTCGCGCAGGTGGACGGTAATGCCGTGGGCACCGGCCTTGATGGCGTATTGGGCGGCGGTGTACAAACTGGGTTCAGGGGCGAGACCGTGAGTGACGCCGCGGTAACGTGCCTGGCGCACAGTGGCGACGTGGTCGATATTCAATCCGAGTTTTGACATAGGTCTTTCACGATAGGAAACCGGGGCGACCCTGACAACACTTAACGAAGGGAAGAGAGAGGAGGGGGAGTTTTCAGTTCGAAGTTTTCAGTTTTCAGCGAAAGACAGGCAAACGGCAGTATGAAGTTCTATGTTCCAAGTTTCGGTTTTTGTTACTCATCTGCCTTTATTTTGAGGTCGCCATATGAGGGTGAATGAGGTTATAAGGGGGCATGGGATTTTTGGGGCATCAGACCGAAACGCATTCGGCATGGCTGCTCCGTTTCTGTTTCCATTTCTTTCTGGGAGTCCTCATCGGACTGTTTCCGGCAGTGTGTGTTTTGTCGGCCATCACTCTGGCTCCAGGCGCGGATGTCTCGATGATCGTGTCCATGGTGGTGCTGGCGGTGTGCGTGCCGTGCGGGATTCTGTTTGGAATCCTGGGATTGATCGGACGCGGGAGACTTGTCTACGGTTTCCTGCGCTTGCTAGGCCGGGATGTGGATCGGCCTTGATCGCGGAGTTCCGATAACAAACTCCGTGTGCGCGGTTCACGCGCCAGTAGAGCTTATCCCTTATTTAGAGATAAACTCTTACTTTACTACTTGGCGAGGAGCTTTTGGTGGATGCCGCCGAATCCGCCGTTGCTGAAAACAGCGACGACGTCGCCGGGTTTGAGGAGGGGCTTTAACTTGGCCACGATGGCGTCGGCGTCGCGTTCGTAGTAGGCGGGAATGCCTTTCTTGGCGATGTCGGCGACGACCTGCTCGGGGTTGAGCCGTTCGTTGGCGGGAATCTGTTCGAGGCGGGCCACCTGGGCGACGAAAACACCGTCGGCGATGGCGAGGGCTTCGGGGAGTTGCTTTTGGAAAACGGCGCGGCGTGTGGTGTTGCTGCGAGGTTCGAAGAGCGCCCAGAGACGGCGTTTGGGAAACATTTGACGCAGGCCGAGGATGGTTTCGCGCAGGGCGGTGGGGTGGTGGCCGAAATCGTCGACGACGGTGATGCCTCCAACTTCGCCGCGGATTTCCTGGCGGCGCTTGACGCCCTGGAAGGTCTTGAGGGCTTCGGCGATTTGCGGGAAGGGGATCTGATAGAAGTGCGCGGCGGCGACGGCCATGGCGGCGTTGCGGACGTTGTAGGTGCCGTGCAGGGGGATTTCGAATTCGTGGTCGAGGACGCGGAAGGTCTGGTGGGCTGCGGTGGCCTTGATGTCGGTGATGCGGACGTTGGCGTCGGCACCGAGGCCGACCTTGAGGACGGGGGCGGGGCTGTTTTGGACGACGTCGATGGCGTTGGGATCGTCGGCGTTGACGAGGATCATGCCGTTGCGGGGGACGATGCGGACGAGTTGCTTGAACGATTTTTTGATCTCGTCGATGTTGGCGTAGATGTCGGCGTGGTCGAATTCGACGTTGTTGATGACGACGAGTTCAGGCAGGTAGTGGATGAATTTGCTGCGCTTGTCGAAGAAGGCGGTGTCGTATTCGTCGCCTTCGAGAATCCAGTAATTGCCGTCCTGTTTTTTGCAGCCTTGGCCGAGATTGATCGGGATGCCGCCGATCATGTAGGAGGGCTTGAGGCCGGAGTGTTCGAAGACCCAGGCCAGGAGCGAAGTGGTCGTGGTCTTGCCGTGGGTGCCGGTAACGACGAGGTTGTGGGTGTTCTGGAGGAAATGGAATTTCAGGGTTTCGGGCAGGGAGAGGTAAGCGCGCTTGACGTCCATGGCGGCTTCGAGTTCGGGATTGCCGCGCTTGACGGTATTGCCGACGACGAGGTTGCAGGGGCCGGAGGGGAGGTTTTGCGGTTTGTAGCCTTCCTGGATTTTGATGCCGCGTTCGGCGAGGAAGGTGGACATGGGCGGATAGACGTTTTCGTCGGAACCGGTGACTTCGTGGCCGAGTTCCTTGAGCATGGCGGCGACTGAGCCCATGGCGGTGCCGCAGATGCCCAGAAAATGATAATGTTGGCGGGTTTCTTTCACAAAAGGAATGGGAAGTGCCCTGGTTAGCGGAGTGCCAATCGAGGGGTGGTTAAGCGGCAACCAGTTTGCGGTGGCTGACGGGGCGGCGCACCGGGACTGGAGCGGTGGAGGATGTCTTGAGGTAATTCTCCACGTCGCGCATCAGGAGATTGGGCATGGGGAAGCTTTTTTCCCAGAGATCGACGACTTTGCAGAGGCCGCAACTGAGGAGATTGAAACGCCAGCGGATGGACTGGACGAGGTAGGGGTTGAAGCTGTAGAAACCGACGAATTTCTTGTCAGCGAATTGGGTGGCTTTGTTGATCTGCTTGGCGAGGAGGATCGCGTGGCAGCAGCGGCTGTCGAAAAGCACCATCCAGTAGCGGGAAATTTTGGGGTGGGCGTTGGGAATGAAATCGATTTTGTGGCAGCTTTTGGGAACCGGGCCGTCTCCCCAGACGCGGACGGTGTTGATTTTTTGTGAGATCTGAAGGTAGCGTTTTTTTTGCGCATCGAACTGGCTGAAATCCTGAAGCGAGGCGATCAATTCGCCTTCTCCGGCTTCGGCGGCGATATCTTCAATGGAACGGCTAATGGCTTCAATCAGGGGAGGTTGGAAAAGGTGGTGTATGTCGCTGTCGGGGAGGGTGACCGATTCCGACAAGATCGGCTTATGGTCGGCGGTATGGCGCAGCCGTACGGCCAACGGTGAACCTTTGAAAGGTTCGGAGTACTGTTTAATATAAGAACTAAACTTTTTTAAGGCCCGGCGTTCGCAAGACGTTACCGCAATCATATTATTTTTGGAGCAAAGGAAAGCAATTAGGATTAAGTAACCCTAATTCTGAAGATCGGCAACTGATTTTTATGCCTAATCTAAGAAAATTAACAACAATTCGGAATCTTCAATGACAAAAATGTCATTGAGTCGCAGTTGATTAGGACTGCAAATCGAAATTGTGGCTGGGTAGAAATAGAGGCGAAAATTTCCCGGGATCGGGTAATTGTTGCCTTTATTTATATCAAGGCAATGCGATGGGGAATGGATTTTGGCCTTTGACAATCCGCATCGGGACGGGCTACGTATTCGTTACACACGATGAATACGAACCGGTTTTACAACGAATTCGACCAGAACTGCTATGCGGACGATTATAACAGTCCTCGCAAAAGCGATCATCGGGGCGTTTTTGCGCAGGATCGCGACCGGATTCTCTTCACTAATTCCTTTCGCCGGTTGCAGGCCAAGACGCAGGTTTTCCAGGCGGGCGAATACGATTTCTACCGCACCCGGCTGACCCATTCGCTGGAGGTTTCCACCATCGCCAAGTCGATCAGCGGGCATTTGCTGGCGGAATCGGAATTCCTCAAACCGGATTTTTACATTGATCCCGACCTGATTGAAGCCATCTGTCTGGCGCACGACATCGGCCATCCGCCCTTTGGCCACGCGGGAGAGCGGGTTCTCAACGCCCTGATGGCGAAGTACGGCGGCTTTGAAGGCAACGCCCAGAGTTTGCGCATCCTCACACGCACCATTTACGGATCGTCCCGCGGCATGTCTCCGTCGCGCGCCCTGCTGGACGGCATTCTCAAGTACAAGCGGCTTTATCGCAATCGCGGCAAGGATCAGAATCACTTCATCTATGACGACCAGGTCTCCTTTCTCGAATTTTGCTTTGGCCGCGACAAGGTTGCGATCGATTTCAAATCGATCGAATGCCAGATCATGGACATGGCCGACGACATTGCCTATTCCTGCTGCGACATTGTTGACGGCGTGCGCGCCCGCTTCCTGACGTTGGAGAAAATTCTGAAATGGCAGGAGTCGCCAGACAACGGATTGACTCCGGGACAGCAGGAACATCTGCAACGCCTTATTGCCAAGATCAAGGCCGGGCATCTCGATGCTTCCATGAGCAAGATCATCGGCAAACTCGTTGCCGCTTGCTCGCTCAGGGAGACGTCGAATTTCATGAAAAAGCGCAGCAACCGCTACCGCTTCGAACTCGTCATTGACCCGGAAAGCCGGGACGAAATCGAGCTCTACAAGAAACTGAGCCGCTTGTTTGTCTTTGGTTCCTCCGCGCTCCAGCAGATCGAATTCAAGGGTGGCCAGCTTTTGCGCCGGATCACCACCGCACTTGAAGGTAATTACATCGACAAGAGACAGGCCAAGATCAAATTGCTTCCCCAGCCTTTGCACGAATTGCTCAACGCCACGTCTTCAAAAAAAATCCGCGCACGTCTCGTCTGCGATTACCTTTCCGGCATGACCGATGCCTACGCCGTGCGAACGTATAAGCGGCTTTTCGATCCCGATTACGGGTCGATCTCGGAATTGTTATAGCCGGTGGCGGAACTGGTAAAAAAGAAGATGGCCTCATGGCCTTATTAAAGGCTCTCGTTTCATCCTTTCCATCAAGTATTTCCCCGGCCCGTCCGATATTCAGGGAGACTGACTAACCAGGCAAACCGGGCAGAAATTGTCCATTATAGGGAATTAGAGGACTAAAACAGGATGAGACCCGTTGGGGAGCATTGCAACCCAAGGAGTTGGCTTCCTGCGCGAGTCGTCCGATTGTGACAATTTTGGCGTTAAATTTGCTGGCCAACGGAGCTTGGGCGAGTCAGTTTACAGAGACGCCTTATAATACCAACAGTAACAAGGAGACACGCATTATGTCAGATTGGCCATTTACCTTTTCCGTTACCCCCCAGATTCCTGCGCGCATTGAGACCTTGAGGGAGCTTGCCTATAACCTCTGGTGGTGCTGGAACGACAGCGCGATTTCCCTTTTCCGCCGTCTCGATCCGGCCCTCTGGGAAGAATGTCAGCACAATCCCGTCCGCCTGTTACGCCGCATCAAGCAGTCGAGTCTGATTGCTGCCGCGAACGACGCCGATTTTTGTAACCATCTCGATTCCGTGATGGGCCAACTCAACGCCTACATGGACAAGGGTGACCGTTGGTATCGCAAGACCTACCCGAACGAGGAATCCAACCTCATCGCCTATTTCTCCGCCGAATTCGGCTTCCATGAATCCCTCCCGATCTACTCGGGCGGTCTCGGC
>DBTH01000170.1 GCA_002306945.1 Methylacidiphilaceae bacterium UBA1321
TGCTCCAGGGCCGCGACCTGATCGGTTGCGCCCAGACCGGCACCGGCAAGACGGCGGCCTTTGCGCTGCCGATTCTCCAGTGGATTACCAATAATCCGAAGCCGCGCACGCCGCGTCGTCCCCGCGCCCTGATCCTGGCACCGACCCGCGAACTGGCCGTCCAGATCGACCAGAGCTTTGCCGAATACGGCAAGTACCTCAAGGTCAGCCACGCGACTGTTTTTGGCGGCGTGAGCATGAGCCCGCAGGTGCGCGCTCTTTCCCGCGGCGTTGACATCGTCATCGCCACTCCGGGCCGCCTCGCCGATCTCGAACGTCAGCGCCACATCAGCCTCGACCAGGTTGAGGTTTTCGTTCTCGACGAAGCCGACCGCATGCTCGACCAGGGTTTCATCCACGAAATCCGTCGCATCATCACCAAGCTTCCGCCCAAGCGCCAATCGCTTTTGTTTTCCGCCACCATGCCGCGGGAAATCGAGCAGCTTGCCGCCTCGATCGTAACCAATCCGGTGCGCGTCGCCGTCGTTCCCGAATCGACCACCGCCGAACGTGTTGACCAACACGTCGCCTTCGTCGATTCAGCCAACAAGCTCGGCTTGCTCGTTCATCTTGTCGGCAAGTACGACAAGGGCCTCGTCCTGGTCTTCGTTCGCATGAAACACCAGGCCAACCGCCTCGCCGAACAACTCGCCAAACAGAACATCCGCGCCGAGGCGATTCATGGCAATAAATCCCAGGGTGCGCGCCAGCGTGCGCTGGAAAACTTCCGCAACGGTCGCAGTCGGATCATGATTGCCACCGACATCGCCGCGCGAGGCATCGACGTCAAGGACATCTCGCTCGTCGTCAACTTCAACCTGCCCGAGGAACCCGAAACCTACGTCCATCGCATCGGACGCACGGCCCGGGCCGGCAAGGAAGGCGTCGCGGTCTCCCTTTGCGATCAGACCGAGCGCGGACTCCTGCGCAGTGTCGAACGGGTCATCCGCCAGCCCATTCCCGTGTTGCGCGATCATCCCTTTGCCAAGACAGGGGCAGCCGCCTCGACTCATTCCGCCAGTGAACACGACAACGTTGTCGAACATCGCCCCCGCCGTGATTTTTCCGGATCGCGCCGCGATGCGCGCAACGGCCAGGAACGCCGCTTCCATTCCAACAACCGCCCCGCTCGCACCGATTCCAAAGCGCCCGCAAAACAGGCGTCTGCAGAAACCTCCGCGACCGCTGTCATGGAAGATTACCGTCCCTCCGAATCGCGCCGCCCGCGTTTTCAACGTTTCCACCGCTAATCGGTAATCTGCGGGCAGGTTTGATTTTCGTATCGTCAATACGATAAAACCTGCCATGTAGATAAGCATGCCAACGCGTTCCCTTCGTCTGTTGCTTGCCATCGGCTGTATCGCGGCCACGCTCAACGCGCGCGCCGCCACGCCTCCTTCCACCCAGCCGTTCCCACTCTGGGAGAAAGACGTTCCCGGTGCGCTTGGAACCGCAGACAAGGACATTCCGACGCTGACGCCGTTTGTCCCCGCGGACAAGAAAGAGTGCCGCACCGCCATCGTCATCTGCCCCGGCGGCGGCTACGGCGGACTCGCCGGCCATGAAGGAGCGGGCTATGCCGGATATCTGACCAAACAGGGCATCACCTGTTTTGTTCTCAAGTACCGTCTCGGTAGTGGCGGTTATCGTCACCCGGTGATGTTGCAGGATGCGGCGCGTGCCCTGCGCCTGGTGCGTTCACGCGCAGCGGAATACGACATTGATCCGGCCAAAATCGGGATCATGGGCAGCAGCGCAGGCGGCCATCTGGCTTCGACACTTCTCACGCATTTCGACGCAGGCAAGCCGGGCGATCCCGATCCGGTCGAGCAGGTGAGTTCGCGGCCCGACTTCGGCATCCTTTGCTATGCCGTCATCTCCATGCAGGACGGACTGACGCATGGGGGTTCGCGCAAAAATCTGCTCGGCGATAATCCCGATCCAGCTCTGGTCGATCTTCTTTCCAACGAAAAACAAGTCACGTCGCAAACTCCGCCCTGCTTCATCTGGCACACGTGGGAGGACGGCACGGTCAAGGTCGAGAACTCGCTCGCTTTCGCGCAGGCGCTCAGGGCTAATAAAGTTCCCTTCGATCTGCATATCTACCAAAAAAGCGGCCATGGCATCGGCTTGAGTTCCGGGAAAAATGGAGTGGCTCCCGGGGACGTGCATCCGTGGGCGAAGGATCTGCTTTTCTGGTTCCAGCAGAACGGCTGGCTGGCAACGACCGAGGCGGCAAAATAATTTTTTACGGACAGTTGCCCGAACATGCGGAATCGTCCGCCTTCACTGCCAGACTGATTGCTGCAAGCCGATGCGGAATTGGCGCGGGGTCAGTCCGTAGCGGCGTTTGAACAACTGGTAGAAATGCCCGAGGTTGTTGAAGCCGATTTCCAGTCCGATATCGACGATCTTGCTGTCCGTCAGACGCAGTTTGCGCGCCGCATGTTGCAACCGCGCCTCGGTGACAAGGTCTCCGGCGGGCATTTGTCCGAATTTCCTGAGTTGGCGGTTGAGATGTTGCAAGGAACAACCTGCCAGCCGCGCGAGTTCATGAACGCCCCCGGGAAGCACGGCTGGCCGATGCATTTCCTGCAGGGCCAATTGCAATCGTTCCGGCATGGATCGCGCAGGGGTGATGTGCGCCTCTCCCGGCTTAAACAGATGGAGGACATCGAGCAGGAACCAGTCCAGCGTGAACAGTTCATCCCGGGCTGTGGATAAACGGTCGGTCCACTGTTGCAGATGTTGCATCTGCACGGCTTTCAACCGGCAGGTGGGTGGCAACGGATCGCGGCTCCAGAACAAGATGGGCTCGCCTTTGAAATAGCGGCGTTTCCAGTGCGTGACCGTGCGCGTGGGGAAGGAGCAATTCACGATGGTCAGCGTCTTGCCGCTGCGCGTTTCGAATCCATGCACGTCCGATTGTCGGATCAAGACCAGCGTGCCTTCCTCAAGCGGCTGGGAGATGCCGTTGACCTGGTGCAGGCCGCAACCGGACTCGATCCAGAACAGTTCGCAAAAATCGTGATGTCCGTGGCGGAAGAAACTGCTGCGCGATTTGAACGTGTGTCGCACCAGATGGAAGGACAAATCGTGTGAGCGCGTTTTTCGGAACCCGAGATAGGGGATCGGTTTCATGGAAGATCGTAAAACAGGTTCTTATAACGTAAAAACTCGATCCTGCGGCGGAAGATTTTGCTCGAAGACAGTATTAGAGTAGAGCTGAAAACAATAAAAATCAATATGCTTCACTCTCTCAGCCTCAACGGCACCTGGCAGGCGCGCTGGTACGACAGCGAACGCGGCGGCCGCTGTTTGTTCAGTTCGCAGAAAACGGTCGATCCGGTACGTTACATCCCTGCCGAAGTCCCGGGGGAAATCCATCTCGATGTGTGGAAAGCGGGTTGGATCGATGATCCCTATGTGGGGACAAATTGCCTGGCCGCGCGCTGGGTGGAGGAATGTTTCTGGAGTTACCGGCGCGAATTCAATGTGCCGCGGGACGCCGTCAGGGACGGAACTCGCGCGTGGTTGAATTTCGAGGGGCTGGATTATTTCGCCGTCATCGAACTCAATGGCAAGGAAATCGCCCGGCACGAAAACGCTTTTTATCCCTGCCGCGTTGAGGTGACCGGGCGGTTGCAGCCGGGGCTCAATCTGCTTGTGGTGCATCTGGAGGGAGGCTTGTACGGTGCGTCCGACAAACCCGCGTCGGGCTATACGCCGGACCGGTTCAACCATCGTGAAAAGATCACCAAGCGACATTGGCTGCGCAAACCGCAGTGCCAATTCGGCTGGGACTGGTCCACGCGCCTGATTAACGTCGGTATTTTCAAACCGGTAACCCTGGAGTGGAGCGCGGACGTGGCGCGGGTCGATCAACTCGTGCCACTGGCCACAGTGAGCGACGACTTGCAGCGCGGTGAATTGAAAGTGCGCTGGTTTGTCGAGGGGTTGCGCCCGGACGAAACCGAAGCGACACTTTTGGTTGAGATTCCCGAAGCCGGCGTACAACACGAGGCTGTCGTTAAAATCGCATCCGGATTGAATCCGGTCGAAACGATCGTGACCGTGGCGCAGCCCCGGCTCTGGTGGCCGGTCGGTCACGGAGACGCGCATCGCTACCGGGTCAGGGTATCGATAAAAATCGGCGCCTCAGTCGTTGGACAGCGCGAGTTCCAAACCGGATTCCGTCATGTCGTCATCAATGAAGAGAAGCATCCGGAAAGCGGTCGCTACTGCATTCTCGAAATCAACCACAGGAAGATTTTCGCCAAGGGCGGCAATTTCATTCCGGCCGATATGATTTTTGCGCGGATCGACCGTAACCGTTACGAGACACTGATTGACCGGGCGCTGGAAGCCAATTTCAACCTGCTGCGCGTCTGGGGTGGCGGGCTTTATGAGTCGGACGATTTTTACGAGTTGTGCGACGAACGCGGTATTCTGGTCTGGCAGGAATTCATTTTCGCCTGTAGCAAATATCCGCTGACCGACGAATCTTTTTTCAATAACGTGAAGCGGGAGGCGGTCTATAACATCCGCCGGCTCGCGCCGCATCCGAGCCTCGTTGTCTGGTGCGGTAATAATGAAATGGAACAGGGCGCATGGGATTGGGGCTACGACAAGGGCGTCGTTCATCCCGACCACGGTTTTTTCCACATCACCCTGCCCCGATTGACCGCGCAGGAGGACGGGACGCGGCCTTACCGGCCGAGTTCACCGTTTTCGCCCGACGGGAAAAATCCCAATGCGGATGAATGCGGCGACCAGCATCCCTGGTTGGTGATGCTCAGCGATCCGGACTTTCGAAAATATCGCGACATGATTTCGCGTCTCCCCAATGAAGGCGGCGTGCTCGGCTCCACGGCATTGCCGACGATGCTGGCGTGCCTGCCAGCGGAGCAGCGCCACGTCCAATCGTTTGCCTGGCAGGTGCACGACAACTCGGTTGATAGCTGGCAGGAACCCGGTCCTTCCGATCAATTGTTCCGCTACTGGCTCAAGGTCGAGCCGAGGGAACTCTCTATTGAGGCGTTTACGTACTGGGCCGGTCTTTTGCAAGCCGAGGGACTGCGCGAATATTGCGAGAATTTCCGCCGCCGGATGTTCAGTTCCGCCTCGGCGATCTTCTGGATGTTCAACGACTGCTGGCCCGCGACGCGGTCGTGGACGATTGTGGATTATTATTTGCGCCGCACGCCGTCGTTCCATCCGGTGAGGCGCGCGATGGCGCCGGTTCATGTGGCCATAGTCCGGGAGAAAGGGCAAGTTGCCGTTTTCGGCATCAACGACACCGGTGAGGATTTTCACGGCGAGTTGCGGCATGGTATTTTTACACTTGAGGGTGCCTATCTCAGGGACGAAACCGTTGTCGTGGAGTTGAAGGCCAACGCCTCGACACGGCTCGTTTCCTACCCGGAGTCCGAATGGCGCGAACGTCTGCGCACGATGCCTTTTGCGATGCTTTCAAACGGCGGAAAGCTGGTGGCGCGCAGCCGGATGTTTGAACCGCTTTTTCACGAGATGGCGTGGCCGTCGGCAAGCGTGGAAGTGGTGTTGCGCGATGGGCGGGTTGTTTTTTCGAGCCGCACGTTTGCCTGGAATGTCTGTCTTGATCTCGACGGGGAAAAGCGGCTTGCGGATAATTTATTCGATGTCTATCCGGGGATCGAGTACTCGATCCCGTGGGCCGATTCCCAACCGCCGCGCGTGCTTTACACGGGTAATCAACTGCCGGAGCTGATGCGCCAGCATCCCGGTTCGGCCCTGCCACCGGGTGAGCCCTGGTAGGATATATAAATACGCCAACACACTCTGGCGGTTGTCGCTGGAATGTGTTGGCGGATAAAGCGTGGCGAAGGGCTGTTAGAACCAGAACGGGGCGATGCCCAGTCCTTTGGTGAGAACGCCGCTGCCGAGTTTTTCGCCGTCCCAGTTCCATTCCTTGTGGTGAATGGTCCGCTTGGCGGAAGGCGGCAGAATGATTTCGGGTTGAACTGGAGCTTTCAATTTCTTTTCTGTACTGACTGTATCCATTGTATCCTCCTGGGTTAAAAATGGAGAGGGATGGAGCCGCCCGGTGAGGGGAAAGGGCGGCTCCATCCCCGGCGAACCCCTTAGTTCATCGGAATGTCCTTGAACTCACTGTCCATGGGGATTTCATCCCGTTTTTTGGCCGCCGTCTCGCGCTGAGCGCCGGCGAGAGAGGCCGGGGGTTCCTGCCTGTTTGACGCCACCGGCGTAGTGGACGTCTTGGTGGGTGTGGTTGAGAGGGGCTTTCTGGTCGACTTGAGGTTGAGGTGTTTGACGGATGTCGGGGTGTGAGATTTCTGCACCCTTCCGCCTTCCTTTTCGCCTTCCACGAGGGCGAGCAGATCCCAGACGGTGTTCTTCAATTCCTCGGCCTGGGCGTTCAATTCCTCGGCAGCGCTGGCGGTCTCTTCCGCGTTGGCGGCGTTGGTCTGGGTGACCTTGTCCATCTGGGTGATGGCGGTGTTGACCTGGCCGATGCCCTGGGTTTGTTCCTTGGAGGCGGTGGCGATTTGGCCCATGGCTTCGTCGACCTTGCCGACCTTTTCAAGGATTTCCTTCAGACCGGTATCGACCTGGTGAGATTTCTCTTCGATGTCCTGGAGTTTGTGGACGACTTCCTCATTGATGCGGACACCGGTTTCACCCTTGTGGATGGAGTCCTCAATGATAGTGGCCGTTTCCTTGGCGGCGTCGGCGCTGCGTTTGGCGAGGTTGCGCACCTCGTCGGCGACGACGGCGAATCCCATTCCGGCTTCACCGGCGCGGGCTGCTTCGACGGCGGCGTTGAGGGCGA
>DBTH01000094.1 GCA_002306945.1 Methylacidiphilaceae bacterium UBA1321
CTTCTACTACAAGCCCCGCATCGACAAGGAACTCCTCGCCCAACACCACAAGGGCCTCCTTGCCACCAGCGCCTGCATCAAGGGCGAAATCGGCCAGGCCATTCTCGCCGGAGACATGGCGCTCGCTGAAAAAACCATCGACGATTACAAACAGATTTTCGGCGCGGACGACTTTTACCTCGAAATGTCCGATCACGGTCTGGAGCAACAAAAGATCGTCAACCGTGAGTTGAAAGTCCTCGCGAAGAAATTCGGCCTCAAACTCGTCGCCACCAATGACGTCCACTACGTCAAGAAAGAGCACAGCGCCGCCCACGACGTCCTCCTCTGCATCGGCACTGGCGCGCACCTCGCCGACGAGAAACGCCTGCGCTATCCCTCGCCTGAATTCTACCTCAAGAGCTACGAGGAGATGGCCGCGATCTTCCCCGATTGCCCCGAAGCGCTCGCCACCACGCTCGAAATCGCCGAGAAATGCAATTTCCAACCCAAGCTCGGCGTCAACAATTACCCCGAGTACGATCCACCCGAAGGCATGACCCGCATGGGCTACCTCCGTTCGCTCTGCGAAGAGGGTCTCGTCAAACGCTTCGGCGCCAACCCGAGCCAGGAAATGCGCGACCGTCTGGAAATGGAATTGCGCGTTCTGGAGAAAACCGGATTCGTCAGTTACTTTCTCATCGTCTGGGACTACATCAACTACGCCAAGCGCAACGGCATTCCAGTGGGCCCAGGTCGTGGTAGCGCCGCCGGCAGTATGATCGCCTACCTGCTCGAAATCACCGAGCTCGATCCCATCCGCTTCGGCCTCTTCTTCGAACGCTTCCTCAATCCGGAACGTATCTCCCCGCCCGATATCGACGTCGATTTCTGCTACAACCGACGCCCCGAAGTCGTCGAATATGTCCGCCGCAAGTATGGCGAAAAATCGGTCGCCCAGATCATCACCTTCGGCACCCTCGGCGCCAAGGCCGTCATCCGCGACGTCGCGCGCGTCCTGGGCATGAGCTACGGGGACGGAGACCGCCTCTCGAAGATGATTCCCTTCGACCCCAAGTTCACCCTCAACGCGAAATACGACGACCAGGGCCACGTCAAAAACGAAGGCTTCCGCGGCATCGCCGAGATGCTCAAAGCCTACGAAACCGAGGAAAGCAGCAAACAGGTCATCGACTATGCCCTCGTCCTCGAAGGACTCTCCCGCCAGGCGGGCGTTCACGCGGCGGGCGTCGTCATTGCCTCGGGCGATCTCACCGACAGCGTTCCCCTCACCCGTGACGATAGCGAAGCCGTCATCACCCAGTACGACATGGACGGCCTGACCGAAGTCGGCGCGCTGAAGATGGACTTTCTCGGTCTGAAAACTTTGACCGTCATCCAGGACTGCCTCAACCTGATCGAAAAGACCACCGGCGTCAAAATCCCGCCCAACGACATCCCGCTCGACGACAAGGAAACCTACGACCTCCTCAGTCAGGCCAAAAACGTCGGCCTGTTCCAGGTGGAATCACAGGGTATGTGCAACGCCTGCCGCCAGGTTCGCCCCAAGCAGATCGAGGACATCATCGCGCTCGTGGCCCTCTATCGCCCCGGCCCAATGGACAACATCCAGGTCTACGCCGACCGCAAGGCCGGGCGCGTGAAAGTCGAATACGACCACCCGTTGCTGGAGAAAATCCTCAAGGAAACCTACGGCATCATCATTTACCAGGAACAGGTCATGCAGGCCGCGAGCTTGCTGGCAGGTTACTCGCTCGGAGAGGCCGATCTGCTCCGCCGCGCCATGGGTAAAAAGAAGGTTGAGGAAATGGTCAAACACCGCGTCAAATTCACCGAAGGCGCGGCCAAGCTCCACCAGATTCCCGCTGACCAGGCCGGACGTGTCTTTGATCAACTCGAAAAATTCGCCGGTTACGGTTTCAACAAGGCCCACGCCGCCTGTTACGGCGTCCTTGCCTATCAGACCGCCTGGCTCAAGACCCACTATCCCGTCCAGTTCATGGCCGCATTGATGTCCAACGAAATGGACAACAACGAAAAGATCGCCGTCTTCGTCGGCGAGTGCAAGGAACTCGGCATAGACGTCCTGCCCCCTTCCGTCAACGAGAGCATCGACTCCTTCGCCGTCGGAGAACGCAGCATCCGCTTCGGCCTCTCCGCCATCAAGAACGTCGGCAGCGCAGCCGTCAAACAGATCATCGAGGAACGCGGGAAGAACGGAAAATTCACCAGCATGTCCGACCTCTGCCTGCGCGTCGGCACCCGCTCGCTCAACAAGAAGACCCTCGAAAGTCTCATCAAATCCGGCGCCATGGACACCTTCGGCATCACCCGCGCCCAACTCTTCACCGAGATCGATTCCACCCTCGCCCAGGCCAACGTCGCCACCCGCGACCGCGAAGCCGGACAAGGTTCACTGCTCGACGTTTTCAGCGTCGCCGAAGCAGCCCCCGCCGCCAAACAGAACGGCAAGACGCTTCCCGAATGGAACGCCACCGAGCGGCTCGGTTACGAGAAGGAACTCCTCGGCTTCTACATCAGCGGCCATCCGCTCGACGACTATGCCGCCGAAGTGAAGGCCCTCCAGATGACCACCATCGAGGGACTGGCCAATCTCGACGCCGATGTCGATACCCGCATCGCCGGACTACTCAGCAAAGTCGAAGTCCGCCTCAGCCAGAAAGACAAGCGTCCCTGGGCCAAATTCCTCATCGAAGACCACTCTGGCCGCACCGAACTCCTCCTTTTCCCCGACGCCTACGCCGCCTTACCCCGCTCCTATGCCGCGGGCGAAGTGCTCGTTGTCGCCGGATCGGTTGACCGCCGTGATGAGGAACCCAAACTCAAGGCCAATCACATCTGGAGCCTCGACGAAGCCCGCACCCTTTTCCGCCGACTGACCATCAACATCCCGCTCGAACAATGGTCGTCGAAACGCTGGCTCGAATTGCAGGATCTGCTGCTCGACCACTCGGGAACGATTCCCCTGCGTTTCCACTGCGCCAAAGACGACGGCCGCTTTGTCGACATCGATGCCGGCACTGCCTACAACGTCGACCTCTCGCCGATGTTAATCAAGCGACTGCGCGGTTATCTTGGTCGCGATTGTCTCCAGATTGCCGCCACGCAGCAACTGCCTGCGCGCCCGAAACGTCGCTGGGCCACGCGGAATTAATTCAGACTATTCGCGAAGTTCCGCTTCTTTTTCCTGTCTCAATTTTTCAAGTTCGACCTGCTGTTCCGGAGATAAATGTTTTTTTATTTCTTCGGTCAATCTGGATCGGTGTTCGCTCATTTTTTCCAGTGAATCCTTGCGCAGTGCCATCATATCGGCAATGCCACGCGCAATCACAGGACGAATCTCTTCGATCTGGTTCGGCGTCAATTTCAGCCTGGCCGTCAAATCGTGAACCACGCGATCCTCGAGAACATTCGGCTTAAGTTGTTTCATCTGATACCGTGAAAATTCGGCATACTCTCTCTCGTAAATAGAGTGAATCGTCCATCCCGTGAACAATCCCAGGACGAATATGGAAAAAAGTACGAGGAGTGTGATGAAACGAGTGTGTTTTACGGGGTCCATATGACGTAGTATGCAATCAGAGCAAACGGATTGTCGCTCGTATTAGAGAAAACCTGCCAGAGCTGAACCAGAAGCAACAGAAGAATACTGGCCGCCAATGCAGGCATAAAAAACTCCGTTGCCCAAAAACTTTTCCAGGGTCGCCGCATTAAGCTCCAGTGCGAGAGAATCGCTTTCTCAGTATAGTGTGGAAGCCGGTCAAAAGTTCTTGCCGGGGCATGGGACGCCACCTTCAGCAATCGATCCAGCTCACCATCACTACCGCTCATAATTTACTCTCCTTCAGTCGTGCCAACTGGCTACGCAGCCGGAGTCGCGCACGATAGGCACGTATCTTGATGAGCGGACGGCTCCAACCCGTTAACTCGTGAATCTCGGCAATCGTGCGACCTTCCAGATAAAGTAAATTGATAACAAGACGCTCCTTCGGTTTCAAGCTAGTGAGAAGCTTTTCAACCAAATCACGCGAAGCGATGGAAGCCGCCACATCCGGCTCCGTTTGATCCGTGGAAAGCGTATCAATAACCTGAACTTGTTCCTCGGACAAATCCGACCATCTCAATTCCGCATGACGCTTTTCAACGGCGATTTGATTCAGGCAGGTATTTACCGCAATTCGGGAAAGCCAGTGTTGAAAGGGAACAACTCCAGAATACTGGGTAATTTTCTGAAACATTCGGATGAAAACTTTCTGCGCCAAATCCTGCTCGCTTTCCAGCGGCGGCAGATGAGCACGTATAATTTTCATCACGAAGGGAGTCATGGCCCGAACCAATACGCGTGCCGCAGCCTCGTCGCCCAGTTGAATTCCCTTCAGGCACAAGGCGATATCGACGACGCCTGAATCATTACAGTCATTCACACGTTTGAGTGGTATCTAATAAGACATGAAAACGGGTCTGGCGGTTACAAAAATCGACATCCCTATCTCGCACAAACTGATCTTTTTTCAAAGATGCACATTTTAAGTAAGTCCACGCAGCTATCAATTTTTGTAACCACTGGCTCATGGGGCTTGTCTTTATGGGATATGACACGATCTCTCAAACGGTCCGCGCCAACCTTGTCGGTTTGCGGTTTTCTCATCCTAACCACACCAATTTTCGCAGGAACAAAGGAGTTGGATGCAGCAAACAAAGACATTGCAGCCGAACAACAAACAACAATTTCACAAACCATTCAGGCGAATTATTCGTATGTCGGCGGCTCGGATTTAAAGGACGGCCGCAGTGGATCGCTCGGTGAACAGACATCCAATTTCCGCTATGATTTACGCATGCCTGTAAACGACAAGGTCGGCGTTGGTTTCAGCATCGGATACGACCGTTTCGATTTCAGTACGCCGAGTGGTTCCTACCTGCCCAATACACTGGAAACCCTGCATCTGGCAGTCTCTGGACGCTACTCCATCTCCAACGACTGGAGCGTCTTCGCACTCTTTGGTCCTCGCCTGAGCATGGTCAGCGGTTGGGACAACATCGAATCCCAAAATGTTGAATTCGCCGGAGCGGTCGGAGCCGAATACGAATACAATCCCGATTTTTCCGTCAAGTTTGGACTGGCAATCAACCCCGGTGTTGAAGACATACCGGTCATGCCTTTGCTCGGTGTCCGCTGGCACTTCGCCCCGCAATGGACCCTCAATGCCGGATTTCCCCGGACGGCTCTCGACTATCAGGTGTTGACCAATCTGCGTCTCTCCATTGAATCCTCATTCATGGGCGGCACTTACAAAACCAGCTCCTCATATGGTAACGACTCCGGCAATTCCGATTTGAACAACCGTACCTTGCGTTACACAGAAGCTCGCGTTGGAATCGGTGCCTTGTACAGCCTGACCAAAAACATCGACTTGCAACTCAGTGCTGGCGCAATTGTCTATCGTGACTTTGATTTCAAGGATTCCAATTATGAGGTCAAGACCGATCCGGCTCCTTACGTCAGCACCGGTATCAAAGTAAATTTCTAACAGGTTGCTGAAAAAGCACTGTATTCTCCTCTTCGTTCGGACTGCGCACTATGTAACGGCGTAGTCCGAATGAAGTCTGGAACAATATCTTCTTTCAATTGTTCCTGCCGTCCGATACGCCGCGCTATCTTCGCACGATTATCAACCCGAGCACTGGCTATTCTAATTAGCTTTCAAGATTAACGGCTCTCTTTACTTTTGATCCGGCAGATTGCTGCTGGATGAGGTATTGACCGGGCCTAGACCTTGAACCTTGCCGTTGTCGCTCTTGTCGAAAACCGACGCCCCGGTCGTCCCCTGCGGTTTGACATTGCGATTGAGCAGGGCCTTCACCTCGTTGATGGAAAGTTGCTTGTCGGGCAAATCCTTCGTATTGCCCAAGGTCTTGTCGATGGCCGCCATGTCCTGCTTGATCTTGGCCGCCTCCGGGCCGGTGTAAGCCGGCATCTCGATATTGCGGTTGAAGCCGGAAGCGGATTTGCCATCGAAGTTCGAACTCTTCAGCGGAACGGAACTGCTTTTGTCGAAATCGGTGAAATTGCCCGGCAGCGGATAGGATCGCACCGCATACGATTTGTCCATCGACGTCACGGCGGGAGGTTCGATCCGCTTGGCGTTGATCGGCGCGGTCTTGAGGAATGTGGAATCCACTCCCTTGGTCGAGTAGCTCTTGTCGAATCCGCTGAAAGTCGAACTAAAAAGCGGCGACGCCTTGTCCTTGCCCGCTCCCCACGAAAAGCTTTTATCCGTCATCGGAGAAGGATTCATCTTGTTCGGATTGAACTCCGGCTCTTCGGAGTCGGAAGCTGCCATCAGGCCAGCCGCGCCCATCACGCCGCAGAGAATCAGGACGCTGCCGAAACTTTTATAAGCGGAAGGGCTCATTATTGTAATTGTGCCCTTTATCCGCCCCGGAGTCAATGAGCGGAACGGCTCACTCCTGCCGCCAGCGCCAGGAAGTTCTCAAAGAGCCGCTCACTCCAAAGGAGGGTATTCTTCTCGTTCTCGGCGAAATGACGGACGATCTGCGCGCCCTGCTCCGAAGATTCGAGATCGCGCTTGAAACTTTCCCGCCACACTTCGAGCAGGCTGGAGGTGGTCTCGGGATGAAACTGTAAACCATAGGCCACCCGTCCATAGCGAAACGCCTGGTGCGGACAGCGCTTGCCACGGGCCAGAAGAACCGCGCCCGACGGCAATTCGCTGAAGGTGTCCTGATGCCATTGGCAAAATTCAAAGTTCTTTGGAAATCCGGTGAAAAGCGGGTCGCGTTCACCGTCGGCGGTCAACTCAATCTCCGTCAGACCAATCTCCCGGATCGAATGGCGCGTCACCCGCCCGCCCATTGCCTTGGCCAATAACTGCCCGCCGAGACAAATGCCCAGATAGGGCATGCCGCACGCAACCACCAACTGAATCCAATCGTTCTCCGGTTTGAGAAACGGATAAGCCGACTCTTCGTAGACATTCATCGCCCCGCCCAGGACAACCACCGCGCTAAAACGCTTGAGATCCCAGGGTAGATCCGAACCTTTGTCCAATTCGATCTGAACCGATTCGATTTGTCGCCGTCCAGCGAAATTGTCCCAGTAGGCCGGACCGACGCAATGCGTATGCCGCAGCACCAATACAGGCTTGTCCAAAGCAACGTTCATTTATTCATTTACGCGCAGAACACCCTGTCTTGCAAAGACATTTACCTGTTTTACGAGGCACAACAAGAGCGTGATCGTTTCACGATTTGAGCCCATGCAGACATCGTCCTTTATACGGCATAAACCGTGCCGAAATAGAAGATGGGAAGGAACCCGAATGACGACATTGGACTGCCTGATGGAATTCAGCCAGAACGCGCCAGGCATGGCGATTCTGACAGCCGGGATCATTCTGGCGTTGATCGGATCGATTGCGTACGTCTTGCGCAACGGTGACTGGCAAGAGTGAGGCGCCGCGTTTACGGGTAAAACCACGGGCGCTCAAAAACAACCGGGCGGCAAGGAATTGCCGCCCTCAAAACCAATTGTCGAAAAACCGGCCTATTTGGCTGCCTTGAGGAGCGCAGTGATGCGACTCTTCTGGCGGGAAGCCTGATTCTTGTGGATGACGCCCTTCTTGGCGGCGCGATCAATTTCAGACTGGAACTTGGTCAAAAGCTTGGAGGCTTCGTCCTTCTTGCCAGCCTTCACAAGGTTACGGATCGTCTTGACGGAGGTTTTGACCGTTTTGGTCACTGCCACGTTGATGGCGCGGCGACGCACGGAGACGCGCGCCTGTTTTGCTGCACTGCGAGTATTTGCCATAGGGTTTGTAAGAAAAGAGGAAGTTGCGCCCTCTGTCAAGCATCCAAGCAACGCAATCTGCGGATTACCCGCTTTTTCTCACCTTCAACGGCCTGTGGAAGTACCCGCCGCTCCGCCCAAATCCGGAACTATCGGAGGCAACGGCAGGGAGCCGATCCGCCCGGTGCTTGAAGGCATCGTCGTGATCGGTTGAGGCGGAGCCAGGGGAGTCGGCAACGCGGGGGACTTGATCGAAGCGGTCGTATTGGTCGTAGTCGCTGAGGGCAATTGAGCCAGGGCGGCGAGCGTGTTGGTGGCGGTGGCGCTGGAAGCAGCCGTAGCCACGACCGGGGAAACGCTTGGCGCGGGGACCGGAGTTGCCGGTGTTTTGACAGCGGAACTGGTATCGGTCGCGGTAGCCGTGGTCGCTATCGAAGCAGCAGCGGCGGCAGCTTCCTGAGCCTTGGCTCGTTCGGCGTTGAGAATCGCCAATTCGCGCTCCTGCTTGAGCATGGCGGCGAGGAAGGTATCGGTATGCTCCTTGATCTCGGTCTTGATGCTTTCGATAGCGCGAAGTTCCTGTTGATTGGTCTTGTCGATATTCTCGACCTGACCGCTGAATTTGAGTCCCTGCCGGGCGATGTCGCCGGTCTGGGACTTGACCGCCGATTGGATGACCTCCAACTCCTCGCGCAGGACGGCAACATCCTCGCTCATCTTGACGACCGCGTTGTGACGCAGGGCCGCCTGGGAAGCCATCTTTTCGAATTGCTCCTTGGCGGAAGCGCGGGCGAGGCTTAGTTCGCGTTGCAGGGCCTGATAATCCTGCTGTTGCTGCCAGTAGGCGGTCAGGAGAAATCCAACTAACGCCAGGCTCATCAGGGCCAGCGGTAAAATCGTGAGGGAACTCTTGGAGGATGTGGAAGCCATGGTTTTGGGGGCTGGTTTGTGGAATGGCCCGTTAGTTAATGTAGGGATGCACCTGTTCGAGTTCCATCTGGCGGTAGGGCGACGTGGCGTGCCGCCAGCGGGTGTGGCGTTTTTTCAACTCATCGAGCTGGGCGCGCAAGACGGCGAGATGACCGTCGAGGGCCTTGCGGATTTGAAATTGAAGATCGATCACTTGTCCCTTGGTCGAAAGAAGCTCCAGATTCTCACGGTCGTACGGCAGTGGAGCCCAATCGAACTGATTCAATTGCTCGATCAGGGTGCGTTTCTTTTCGAACAACTGCGGCAAGTCCTCCCAGCGGTTCTCCCGCACCGCGCGGAATTCCCACATCAACTCCTCCAGCAGGTGACGCAACAGATGCATCCGGGCTTCATTTTCGGTGGAGACGCGTTTCGGGAGAAGAGTGGCTTGCATGGAGTTATTTTCCAGAAGTATCGGTATGTTTCCGTCCCGGCTTTAGGCAGCGGCAAAAATACCCGCTTTACCCGATCGAGACTGACTCATCTTGGAGACCAATAAAGCTCCGCTTGCCTTCCGAAACCAAATTTGCCTAACCTAGCGTATTGGAATTGTTGTACTTGTGAGTTTTGCAAGATCTACAAAAAACAAAGGGTATCCTCCATTATTATGAAACTTCTCGGTCTCTCTATTCTTCTGTTATCCACACTGACGGCCTCCGCGCTCGTCTTTGACAAGTCGACCAACACAGCTCATCAGGATCAGGCCATTCCCAAAGGCATCAAGAAACTGATCGTCGTCAATTTCTACGTCCCGCAGGGCACCGTTCAGGAAAAGCAGGGCATTCTCCAAAAGAAGGGCCCGCTTCGCCAGGCCCTCTCCGGCGGCGACAACAGCGCCAATGAAGAAGTGGTCAAAGCCCAAAAAGCCTCCAAACTGCTGGCCCGCACGTTGACCGAAAAGCTCAACGACAACGACGCCCTCAAGGCTGCCAAAATCTTCGCCGAATACGACGATCTGCCCGACGAACCGACCTCTTCCGACACCCTCGTCGTGGACGGATCCTTCCTCCTCATCGACGAAGGCGGTCGCCTCCTGCAAACCGGGATCGGATTCGGCGCGGGCGCTTCCAAGGTCGAGATCGAAACCGAACTCCTCGATTACAGCAAGGCCCCGCCCGTTCAGATCATGCAGATCGGTTCCCACAGCAACCCGCGCCGTGGCCCCGGAGCCATTCTCATGATGAACCCCTACGTCGCCGCCGCAAAATTCGTGATGAGCAAGAACGCGACCGACAAGGACATCAAAAAAATCGCCGGCGGTCTCGCCCAGGAAATCGCCAAGTACCTCACTGGCCAGGGTCAATAAGCTCCGGCATGCTCCCAGATCCACGCGCAGCGAATTCGTTCGAAACGCTTCGCTCGCGGGATTTGTAACAGAGAGCCAACACCGAGCCCAATCCCTGTCGCACCCCGATTCTTCATCGCGCGGCGCATTCCCGGCCAGTTTTACAGAGAAATCCCCCTCGCGTGAGGGAGGATAAAAAAACCGGCACCCCCGCGACGATCCGCAACAAGGCAAGACATCCTCTCGCTTTCCAGTGCGCTTCGCGGCGGCAATCAACGCATTTTCAAAGAGCACCGCTTTCGCCGAAACCAACGGGCAATCGAATTCCCCATTCATCGCCCCATCTTAATTCTTCGCGGGCCACTCCGTTAGCCTTGCGTGCGCTAGATGCGCTGCCTGTGCGATAAATGCAGCGGGCCAGAGGCCGAGCGATTTCAAAATCGCCGATTAATTTTCACCGGCGCGACATACTCCCGCACAACCGTTTTCTTATATCTGAGGACATTCGGAAAAAACGCCGCGTTCTGGCAGCGGATATGCTGAATTAAAAAGCTGAAGAATGAACTCAAGAACGAACGATTGATGTAACGCGCCAGACACGTCGTACCGATCTTCCTTTTTCAGGTCATTATCAAAAAAAATTTGCGTACCATGAACTTGCTACTAGCTTGAAATGTATGGCGAGAAAGACGAAGCCACCCATCGTCCCGCAGTCGCCCGAGCCGGATGATTCCTCCAGCTACGGACCGCCATTGGATTCTCTATCCACCTTGCAAATCTTCGACCTGGTCAACCAGTCGATCCCCTTCGATTCTCCCGTCCGCCTCGAACTCAACATCCTGCGCCAACGCATCGGAGAACTCGAATTCACCAACGAGCAGGCCCGCGAGGCCATCGAAAAACTCGACGCCGCCGTCACAAAACTTTCCTCCCCCGCCAACCGCACCGGCACGCTTCTCGCCCTGCCCAAGCCCGACATCGCCCTCGTCGTCAGCGGCGGCGCGGAATACTACTGCGCCATCGACCCGCGCCTGAGCCAGACCGAACTCCTCGTCGGCACGAAGATCCTCCTCAACGAAGCTTACGCCGTCATCGGCGATCTCGGTTTCGAATCGGGAGGCGCCGTTGTGAAGATTTTCGACCTCCTCCCCGACGGTCGCCTGCGCGTCGGTTCCGAGGCCGGAATGCAAAATTCCCTCGTCATCCGCTCCGCGGCAATGGCCAAGGAAAAGCTCAAGGCCGGACTCGAAATCCGTCTCGACTCCTCCAACCGCGTCGCTCTCGAAGTCGTTGCCAAACCCGAATCGCACGACCACCTGCTCGAAGCCGTGCCCGAATTGCCCTGGGAAAAAGTCGGCGGCCAGGCCGAAGCCCGCCAGGCCGTTCGCGATGCCATCGAATTGCCGCTCCTCCACAGCGACCTCTTTGAAGCCTACAAGCACACCACGCCCAAAGGCATCCTGCTCTACGGCCCACCCGGTTGCGGTAAAACGCTCCTGGGGAAGGCCACCGCTTACAACCTCACCCGCCAACTCCGCGAGAAAACCGGACGCGACCTCAAAGAGTGCTTCATGCACGTCAAGGGCCCCGAAATCCTCAACATGTGGGTCGGCGAATCGGAACGCCAGGTGCGCGAAATCTTCGCCCGCGCCCGCGAGAAGGCCAAGGACGGCTACCTGCCGTTCATCTTCATCGACGAAGCCGAATCGATCCTCGGCACGCGCCATTCCGGCCGCGGACACAACATCGTCAACACACTCGTTCCCATGTTCTGCGCCGAGATGGACGGCATCGAATCGCTGGGCGATGTGGTGATCATCCTCGCCTCCAACCGCGCGGACTTGATTGACCCGGCGATCCTGCGCCCGGGCCGCATCGACCGGAAGATCAAGGTCAACCGGCCCGACCGCGAGGGGGCTCGCGAGATTTACAAAATCTACCTGACGCCGGACCTCCCCTACGACCCGTGGCTGGTCGCCGCCTCGGGCGGGCAGGAAGAGACCGTGGAACGCCTGGCCGAGACGCTCGTGGAATGGCAGTTCGCGCACCGGGACGAAAACCGCTTCCTGGAGGTCACGCTGCGCAGCGGGAAAAAAGAACTGCTCTACCGGGGCGACCTGGTGAGCGGAGCCATCATCGCCTCCATCGTGGAACGNNCCGAGATGGACGGCATCGAATCGCTCCACGAAATGGTCATCATCCTCGCCTCCAACCGCGCCGACATGATCGACCCCGCCATCCTGCGCCCCGGCCGCATCGACCGCAAAATCAAGGTCAGCCGCCCCACCCGCGCGGAATCCGAGGACATCTACCGCATCTATCTCACCCCCACACTACCCTACGCCGCGCACCTGCTCAAGAGCCACGACAACGACCCGAAGAAAGTCGTCGACTCGCTCCTCAAGCAAGTCCTCGACGAACAGTTCAGCAAGAAGGAATCCAACCGCTTCCTCGAAATCACCACCCGCAGCGGACGCAGCGAATTCCTCTACCGCGGCGACCTCATCAGCGGCGCCATCATCGCCTCCATCGTGGAAC
>DBTH01000078.1:0-895 GCA_002306945.1 Methylacidiphilaceae bacterium UBA1321
TCGGCAACACGGTGATCGTGGTCGAACACGACGAGGACACGATCCGGCAGGCGGATTATTTAATTGATCTCGGTCCGCAGGCCGGAGCGCGCGGCGGTTACATCGTTGCCGCGGGAACGGTAGCCGAGGGTCAGGCCAACGAACGTTCGCTGACCGGGCTCTACCTTTCCGGCAAGGCGGAAATCCGCGTCCCGAAAGTGCGCCACACCCCGGAGAACGGCTGGCTGCAAGTCGTCGGCGCGAAGGAGAATAATCTCAAGAACGTCACGGCGAGTTTTCCGCTCGGCCTGATGACTTGCGTGACCGGGGTGAGCGGCTCGGGCAAGAGCACGCTCGTCAACGACATCCTCTGCCGCGCGTTGTTCCGCCATTTCTACAACAGCAAGGAACGACCCGGCCAGTACGACGAAATTCGTGGCCTGAACGACATCGACAAGGTCGTCGTCATTGACCAGACGCCGATTGGCCGCACGCCGCGTTCCAATCCACTCACCTACACAGGCGCGTTCAACGGCATCCGCGATCTCTTTGCGCAATTGCCTACCTCGCGCGTGCGCGGTTACGGGCCGGGTCGTTTCAGCGCGAACGTCAAGGGTGGCCGTTGCGAACATTGCGAAGGCGACGGCGTGATCAAGATCGAGATGAATTTCCTTCCGCCGGTCTACGTGAAGTGCGAGTTCTGCAACGGACGGCGGTTCAACCGCGAGACGCTCGAAATCACCTACAAGGGCCGCAACATCGCCGACGTGCTCGAAATGACCGTCGACGACGGCTTGAATTTCTTCCGCCACATTCCCGGCGTTTTCGACAAGCTCGACGCGCTCGTTCAGGTCGGGCTCGGTTATCTCCGGCTCGGCCAGCAAGCGACAACGCTTTCCGGCGGCGAGGCCCAGCG
>DBTH01000078.1:1170-5982 GCA_002306945.1 Methylacidiphilaceae bacterium UBA1321
CGGCGAGGCCCAGCGCATCAAGCTCGCGGCGGAATTGTCCAAGCGTGCCACGGGCCGCACCGTTTACATCCTCGACGAGCCGACCAGCGGCCTGCACTTCGGCGACATCGAGCAATTGCTCGTGGTGCTGATGAAATTGCGCAACGCGGGCAACACGCTCATTGTCATTGAGCACCAACTTGACGTCATCAAGTCGGCCGACTACGTGATTGATCTTGGGCCGGAAGGCGGCGATGCTGGCGGAACGATTGTGGCGACCGGAACGCCGGAAGAGATTGCACAGAACCCGGCCAGCCACACCGGACGATTCCTGAAGAAACTATTGAAGAAATAGCCCTATGCCGACACGCCCCCGTTTACCGATGAGCGCCTGGATCGAATTCTTGCCGAAAGCGTCTGCGTGGCTTGCGATGGCCTTCCTGTTTTCCCTCGCGTGCGGCATCGTGCAGGCCGAGCCGTCCAGGGACGAGCTCAAGGCCCTGGACCTCGCCAAACGCTCCTACGCGGACGGCCTCTTCGAGGTGGCCGACCAGCGTTTCACTTCGTTCCTGAGCAAGTACCCCGCGAGCGAACTCAAGGGCGAGGCGCAACTCACCGACGGCCAGGCACTCTATTACCTCGCCCGCTACGAGGCCGCGCTGCCGCTCTTTGATTCCGCGGCCAAGTCGGGACAGACCGCGGGTTTTTTCTGGCTCGGCGAATCGTTCAATGCCCTTCAACGTTGGCCCCAGGCCGAAGCGGCCTACCGGACTTTTATCGGCAAAGTGCAGAAGGACGATCTCAAGTACGCCGACGCGCAACTCGGTCTGTCCTGGTCGCTGCTGCGGCAGGATAAGGAGAAGGACGCGCGCGATTTGCTCAACGAGCTTTCAGACAACAACCCCAAGAGCGAGGCCGGACAAAACGCTTCGCTCCTGCTGGCGAAAAATCTCATCAACAAAAAGCAGAACAAGGAAGCTGTCGCGCAGTTGAAGAAACTCCTCGCGCTCAATCCGAAACCGAAGGTTTTATTCGAGGCTTCCTATCTTCTCGGCGAGCTCTCCCTCCAGGATAATCACGCCAGCGAAGCGGTCGAAAATTATCAACGCATCACGGGCAATCCGAAGGCGTTCCCGAAATCGCTCATCGCGCAGGCGTGGTTCGGCATCGGCACGGCCTACCGTTCGCTCAACCAGAACGACAAGGCCATGGCCGCGTTCGAGCAGGCTTACACCTTCGGCGACTGGGAACAGTTGAAGATGGCCGCGTTTCGCAATTACCTCCAGAGCGCCCGCGCGTTGAAGCGGTTGCCTGAGGCGGTCACGAAACTTCAGGATTTCAGCAAGAAGAATTCCGACAACCCGACCGCGTCCGCCGCGCTTTTTGCCATCGGCCAGATGCTTGCCGAGAACAAGGAAGGCGAGAAGGCCATCGGTATTCTCGAAGCGATGTTGGTTGCCTATCCGAAATCGACATGGCGCGCTCCGGCGAATTTCCTCCTCGGCGGTCTCTACCAGCAATCCGGTAAGCCTGACAATGCGCTTGCCGCCTACCAGCAATGCATCGAGGCGTCCGATAATGCCGAGCTCACCCGCAAGGCGCAATTCGAGGCGGGCCGTGTTGCCAGTAGTCAAAAGGACTTCGACAAGGCGATTGGATTTTTCGACAAGGTGCAGTCAATCAAGGACGACCTCGGAGAAGATGCGGGCTATCTGGGGCTGATCGCCGCGTCGCAGCAGGACAAGATCGACCCGTTCCAGAAGGCGCTCGACCGCTTCAACGGCAATTACCCCAAGAGCAAACACCTCGCCGAATTTCCCCTCCTTCTCGGCACGATGCAGCAACGTCTCGGTCTGATCGACCAGGCCCGCGCTACGTATGAAAAGGCCATTGCCGCCGCCTCGGGCGATGACAAGGCGCAATTGACCGTCCGCCTCGGCGACCTCCTCGCGCAGGCGGGCAAGAACGAGGAAGCGTGGCAGGTGTACGAACAATTCGCTACGCAGTTTCCCAACGACCCGGCCATGCCCGACGTCTCCCGCAAGGGGATCGTCGCCGGACTCGCCGCGCAGAAAATTCCCGAGGAACAAGCCCTGCAGGCGTTGCAGGCGCTCCAGGCAAAATATCCGAAGGACGCCAACGCGCCCGAGATTCTCTTCCTGCTCGGAGAGTTGTATTGGAACCGCCAGGACTACGTGAACGCGCAGAACCGGTTTGAACAGGTCGCCAGCCAGTACCCGAAGAGTTCGCTCATGGACGACGCCCTCCTCTGGGCGGGCAAGGCCGCCGTCAAACACAACGCCCTCACCGACGCCGTCGCCATTCTCGAAAAACTGCCGGAAAGTTCTCCGCTCAAGTCCGAGGCGCGGTTGCTTCAGGCCAATATTTTCCTGCAACAATTCAAGTTCGACAACGCGCTCAAGCTCTGCGATGCGGTGCTTGACGTGGAAAAGTCGGGTCTCACTTTCGTCAACGCCACCATGTCCAAGGGCAACGCCCTCTACGCGCTCGGCGGCAAGGAATATTCGAAATACGAACAGGCCGCTGCCGCTTATGGCGTGATCCTCAACGGCAACCAGGGCAATTTCCTCCAGCGCAACGAAGCCGCTTACCGCCGCGCGAAATGTTTTGAAATGCTCAAACGCCGCGAAGACGCCCTCGCGCTCTATATCGATATTTTGAACGGTCGCTTCCTCGTCACGCCCGACGGCCAACCCGCCACGCCGCCGCCCGAATTCGTCTGGCAGGTCAAGGCCGGACTCGACGCCGCGCGCTTGAAGGAAGAGGACAAGGATTGGCGCGGAGCGATCCAGATCTACCGCAAGCTCGAACAGCTCGGTGGCCCGAATCAGCAGGAATTCCGCGACAGCATCAACCGCATCCGCCGGGATAATTATCTCTACGATTGAGTTGGAGTTGGTGAGCAGTCAGGCTGATCCTTCGACGTCGCTACGCTTTGCTCAGGATGACGGAGTGAGGGAATCAATTTCGAGCGGCAGCGAGGAGTTCTTGAGCGAGGTTTCGCCTAACGAAAAATATAACTTTCATTCCACGTCATCCTGAGCAGAGCGTAGCGACGTCGAAGAATCGGTTGGAATTCCTGTCCGACTTTTTCGCTACCAAAGTATCATTTTATTTTCGACACGAGCGCGATGAGTTCCTGCGCGGCGAAGGAGAGCGAAGCACCGCGCGGCCAGGCGAGGTCGAGTTCCCATGGCATGACCGGATCGCGCAGTGGAATGGCCTGTAGTTTCGGGCGACTCGTGACAACCGATTGAGGTAGCAGCGCGAGGCCCATGCCGTTTTCTACCATGGCGAGGATGAAATTCCACTGGCCGTTGTATCCGGCGATCTGTGGGTGAAACCCGGCGGTTTGACAGGCAGCGATGATTCGATTGGTGAGGGCGAATCCGGGCGGAAAGAGTATCAAGGCTTCGGATTTGAGATCGGCCAGCCGGAGGAATCGACGGCGTGCCAGAGGGGATTGTTTCGACACGACGACAACGAGCCGGTCGCGGATGATCGGCACGGAGTCGAATTGATCGGGGTTGATCGGACGCAGGAGCGTGCCGAGATCGACGCGGCCTGTATTGAGCGCATCCTCCAGAGCGAAACTGCCGCCGTCGATAAGGCGGAGTTCGATACCGGGATGGCGTTGTTTGAACGATTTCACCAGCGGCAGCAGCAGGATGTCGCCGAGCGGCGGGATGCCGAGATTCAATTCGCCCCGGCGCATGTGCGCGAGGTCGTCGAGTTCGGAGCGAACGGCGGCGGCGTCGGCCAGGAGAGCGGTGGCGCGACGGTGGACGATCTTTCCAGCAGCGGTGAGGGCGATGTCGTGATTGTCGCGCGTGAGGAGCCGCTGGCCGAGGTCTTCCTCTAGTTGCGAAATGATGCGGCTGATGGTCGGCTGGGTGGAATGGAGCCGCGCGGCGGCCGCGGAAAATCCCTTTTGCCGGACAACTTCGACGAAGATTTCAAGCTGGCGCAGTTCCATATTCAGAAAATGGATGAATGCTATTCAATAGATTCATTTAACAAATAGTGCCCCATCCGCTACCGTCCGGGCAAGTCAAGAATAGGACGTGATCCGAATGAGTATGTATATGAGGCAAATATGGCGTTGGAGCCGTGAGGCGCTCCAGTTGGTTTTTTTCATGGGCGTGTGGATGGCGGGCGATGCGCTGGCGCGTCATTGGGGGTCGCGGATTCCGGGCAGTGTCTGGGGATTGGCGGCGACTTTGGGGATGTTGTTTTTCGGCGCAATACCGGCGGCGTTGATCGAATCGGGCGCGCGGTGGTTGCTGGCCGAGATGTTGCTCTTTTTTGTTCCGCTGTGCGTGGGGATTGCGGGCCACGGGGATTTGCTGAGGCACGAGGGCATGCAATTGGCCGGGGCGATTTTATTGGGAACGGTTGCAGTGATGGTCGGCACCGCGTGGGTGGTCGATGCGGTCTATCGGTGGGAAGTGAAGTGGAACGCGGTGAGGGAAGAGGCAGGCGGAGAAAAGGACGGGGAATGATCGTGGTGATTTGTTCGCTGGCGACGCTGGCGGTTTATGCGGTGGCGCGTTGGACGCATAGTCGGTGTCCGCACCGGTTGTTGATGCCGGTGTTTGTCGTGCCGGTTCTGCTGTTGATCGGGCTCTGGATCTGGGGCGTTTCGCCGGTGCGTTATCTGCGGGCGACCTCGTGGCTGCTGTGGTTTCTGGGGCCGGTGACGGTCGCGTTTGCAGTGCCGATATATCAATATCGCGGGGTTTTGCGGCGTTTCCCGTTTTCGATTGCGTCGGGGGTTGTCGCTGGGGGGGTTTTTGGGGGGGGGGGGTCGGT
>DBTH01000078.1:6203-9082 GCA_002306945.1 Methylacidiphilaceae bacterium UBA1321
GCGTCGGGGGGTGTCGCTGGAGTGATTCTGGGAGTGGCGAGTTCGTGGTTGGTGGCGCATCTTTTTCACCTTTCGCCGGAACTGGGCAAAAGTCTCCTGTTGCGCTCGATTTCCACGCCGTTTGCGTTGGAAGCGGCGCGGACGACGGGAGCGTCGGGCAACCTGACGGCGTTGACGGTGGTGCTGACCGGTTTTCTCGGAATGATGATCGGGGAGATCATATTGCTTTGGATCAAGCCGCGTTCGGTTTTGGCTCAAGGGGCATTGTGGGGCGCGGCCTCGCACGCCTTTGGAACGGCGCGGGCGCATCAGATCGACCGCGAGATCGGCACGGTTTCGAGTCTCATCATGATCCTGGCCGGGATTGCATTGGTGCTGCTCTCGCCGTGGTTGAGCTATCTGCCAGCGTGAGAAGGGAAAGACGAAGAAATTTACCGAAGCGTCTATTTTTCGTCCAGGCAGCACACGCAGCACATGCAAGACTAACGGTTGATGGCGCAAACCGTTAATCTGTCTGCATGAAATGGAGAAGACTGTCTCAAGCCGGAGTTCTTTCAGCCGCTTTGATAACCTCCCAAATTTCCTTCGCTCTGGAGCCTGCTGGGGGAAGGAATGTCACGCCTTGTCGCGGATCGTCGCAGGCCTCCCAGTTTTTGAGGAGGGGGTGTCAGCAGCTGTTTTACTCTGTACGAAAAGCGCTTTCGGCGGATCGAATCCATGCAACAGCGACTCGGGCCAAACGTTCTATAATAGAGCGTGCTCCGGATAATAAAAAAAGCACCGGGAGTTTGATCGGAGAATAAGATCGGTTGCGAAGGGGTATTGATAGCTTATATTGCAATAATCAATATTTTAGATACTTCTCAAAGCGATTGCAGAGATTGACTCGTCTGGGGCTTCAACTATCATTAAAGCAGTGGAAAATTCCAAAATTCTCGTAGCCCGGCAGGAAGACCTCGCCTTTGTCCAAGTATGCGGGCGGGGTTCCTTTCAGAATGCGGGTACGGTTAAGTCCTTCTATCAGGAGTTGTTGCAAAAAGGGGTGACCCGTTTTGTCGTCGACCTGAACGAGTGTACTTATCTGGACAGCACTTTTCTGGGCACATTGACTGGTCTGGGCATGCGCCTGAAGGAAAAGTCGGCTGGCAAGGGCAAGCTTCATATTGTCAACGTCAGCCCCCGCAATTGTGAACTCCTCAAAAATCTCGGCCTGGACCGGCTTTTCAACATTGATGTCAAAGCCCGCGAAGTCCCCCAAAACCTGCCACTCCAGGAAGTCGCCAGCGCGACCATCGACAAGACCGAGTCGGCTGAGCAGATGCTCGAAGCGCATGAAAACCTCATGCAGTGGGACCCGCGCAATATCCCGAAATTCAAGGACGTCGTCGTCTACCTCAAAGAAGACCTCGGCCTTAACACCGCGGATGATTAATCCGGGGTGGGTGCGGGGAGTCGTGTTTCTGGCTGTCCTGGGGATGGTCTGCACGGTGCGTGTCTATGCGGGTGAGGAGCAACTGCTGGCCTCCGGGGTCACCCTTCAAATCGAAACCCGCACCCAACCGCGTCCGTTGCGTCTGTACTGGATCGAAGCCGACCTCAGCGCGCCCGGCGTGAAAATCGACTTCACGGTGCCCGACCCGGAATCGATTCTCGGCAAGCCCGCTTTCATCACGGCCCGCAAGCCAACCGAAATCCTTCAGGCGTCACGCTGGAAGGTATTGCTCAACGGCGACGCCTTCTTTGTTGTCGGCGACGAGCAAAAAAAATATCCCGCGGTCGGCGACAAGCTCTGCTTGCAGGGATTCATCGGCGCGGCGGGAAAACTCTACGGCGTGCGCTCGCCCAACAACGGCACCTTCTACGTTCTCAACGACCGCAAGACCATGGGCCTGACCTACGGCCTGCCGCCCAAGGACACCTGGGGCGCGGTTGGCGGCTACCGCATCGTGCTGGAGAACGGCAAAATCAACGAGACCGACAAGGTGCGGATTCACCCGCGCAGCGTGATCGGCTTCAAGCGCGACTCGCACAAGGTTTACTTCCTCGTCGTCGACGGCCGGCAACCGGGTCGCAGCGAGGGGGCCAGCGAACGGGAATTGGGCGAATGGATGCGATCGCACGGAGCGACCGACGCCCTCTGTCTCGACGGAGGCGGTTCATCGATTCTGGTCGTCGAGGAAAACGGCGGTGCGCGCGTGATCAACCAGCCCGTCGGACTCTACGACCAGCCCGGCACGATCCGTCCCATCGGCAACGCCGTGGGGATCATCGTCTCGCCCTGACACCAATACCTGCGGGAAAATGAATTGCCAGATAGTGGCATAGTGTATTATTCTAGTATAACACTAAGGTCGAACGGTGCTTCTTTATCTCAATCACCAGAGCGGCGTGCCGGTGTACCGGCAGATTCACCAGCAACTGCGCGAACGGATCGCCAGCGGCCAGTTGGCTGCCAACTCCCAATTACCATCGGTCCGCGAGCTGTCGGCGGATTTGAAGATCAACCCGCTGACGGTGGCCAAGGTCTACCAGATGCTCGAACGCGACGGCCTTGTCGAGTTTCGTCGTGGCCTTGGAACATTCGTCTCGGGCAAGACGCGAATCCACTCCGCCACCGAACGCAAGGAGTTGATTCGCCCCGCCATTGAACAACTTGTCCGCGAAGCGCGCTATCTTGGACTCACTGAGGAGAAACTCCGGCAGCTCATACACAATGCTTATGAAAACAACGAACCCTGACTATGCGATGGAGGCCGAGGGGATTTCGCATTCCTTCGGCGGCACCGTTGCCTTGAAGAACTTCACCCTGCGCGTACCGCGCGGCGGGATCTACGGATTCCTCGGCCGCAACGGCGCGGGCAAGACCACGGCGCTCAAGA
>DBTH01000078.1:9317-9836 GCA_002306945.1 Methylacidiphilaceae bacterium UBA1321
AACGGCGCGGGCAAGACCACGGCGATCAAGATATTTGCCGGACTGATTCATCCGCAGACTGGCAGTGCGAGCGTACTTGGCAGTATTCCCACCGAATTGACCGCAGAGCAGCGCCAACGCATCGGCTACGTGAGCGAGAAGCAGATTCTTCCAGTCACGTCGAAAGTCCGCAATCTCATCCAATATACTTCTCAATTCTATCCCGATTGGGACGGGGAACTTTGCACACGGTTAACGACCCGCTTTCGTATCGACCTGAACAAGAAGATTTCGGCGCTCTCGCAGGGCGGTCAACGTCAGATGGCTTTCATCCTCGCGTTGGCGCAACGGCCCGAACTTCTCATTCTCGACGAACCGGCTTCGACGCTCGATGTCGTCGCGCGGCGGGAATTTCTCGACGAGATTCTCGATCTGGTTCGCGAAGGCGGGCCAACCGTATTTTTCTCTACGCATATTCTGACTGATATAGAGCGCGTGGCCGATCACATCGGGATCATTGCCGACGGTTCGCTCAAGGTC
>DBTH01000121.1:0-333 GCA_002306945.1 Methylacidiphilaceae bacterium UBA1321
AGAACTCGCCATCAAGCGCGCCATCACCAATCCCCACGATCACGGCCTCATGCTCTCCGATCTCCTCACTTCCCTCGAAGTCGAATATCAGGAAAACGACATCTTCCCCCCTTCCGACATCACCGAGGACTGGATGAAACTCATCGACCAGAACCCCGAGAACGTCGTCAAGATCGCTCCCGTCCGCCCGCGCCGCTCCGAAACCTCTTCGATCATCTGACAAAAATTTTAGACGAAATTAACGGAATGAACGAAATTAGGAAAAGATAGACTGAATCCAAACAAGACGCCCCTTCCAAAAAAATTCCCGTCAATTCCGTTAATTCCGTCTAA
>DBTH01000121.1:577-1039 GCA_002306945.1 Methylacidiphilaceae bacterium UBA1321
ATTCCGTTAATTCCGTCTAAAAGCTTTTTAAAAATACTTTCATGACGACGACTAAAACCCCGCCCTGGTCGGTCTGCTTCGGGCTCGAAACCGAGATCGGAATTGCCGTCGTCGAAGATCCCGAGGCCGATGTCGTCGAGGAATCCATCAAGCTCGTTCGCGCTGCCGCCCGCTACGGTCTGGCCAATCTCTGGGATTACGCCACCGAGGACCCCCACAACGATGCGCGCGGCTTCCGCGTCACCCACCTCCTTCAAGACACCGACGAATCCAACTACGTCGCCCAGGACACCCAGCGCGAACTCACCTTCTACGAGATCAAGAGCGACCTCGTCCTGCGCAACGGCGCCCGCTTCTACAACGACCACGCCCACCCCGAATATTCCACCCCCGAGTGCGCCACCCTCCAGGAACTCATCGCCCAGGACAAGGCGGGCGAACGCATCCTCGAAGAATGCGCCG
>DBTH01000121.1:1290-3289 GCA_002306945.1 Methylacidiphilaceae bacterium UBA1321
TCCCTCGAAGAATGCGCCCGGCAGGCTTCGCGCCATGCCGGCCGCACGATTCGTCTCTACAAAAACAATACCGACTTTCGCGGCCACAGCTACGGCTGCCACGACAACTTCCTCATCCCCCGCTCGATTCCGTGGGAACGCCTCGTCGAAGCGATGACCCCGTTCCTCGTCACCCGCCAGCTCTACTCCGGCGCGGGCAAGGTCGGCTGGGAATCCGAGAATGCAACCATCGGCGGCGGCTTCCAGATTTCCCAGCGCGCCGACTTCTTCACCGAACTGATCAGCATCGACACGATGAACCGCCGTCCGATCATCAACACTCGCGACGAACCCCACGCCGACCCGACCACCTACCGCCGCTTCCACGTCATCATCGGCGATGCCAATCTCTCCGAGTTCGCCACCTGGCTCAAAATGGGCACCACCGCTCTCGTCCTCGAATCCCTCGCCGAGGATTCCATTCCGAAAGCCTGGCTCCTCGCCGACCCGATCAAGGCCAACCGCGACATCTCTCACGACCCGGAATTCAAGTGGGAAATCCAGCTCGCCAACGGCAAAAAAACCACCGCCGTGGAGCTTCAACTCCGCTTCGTCGAATGGGTCGCCCAGCGCGTCGATCTCTCCCATCCCGAGAAGAAAAAAGTCTGGCAGGATTGGAAGGACACCCTCGAAACCCTCGCCATCACGCCCCTCCAGTGCCGCGACCGCCTCGACTGGACCGCCAAGTATTTCCTCCTCGACGAGTTCCGCCACTCGGAAAATATTGCGTGGACCGATCCCTGGCTCCAGAGCCTCGATCTCGAATACCACCTCCTCAAACGCGAGGAGAGCCTCTACTACGCCCTCGAAAGTTCCGGCCAGATGCACCGCCTCGTCAGCGAAGCCGAGATCATTCACGCCCTTCAGCAACCGCCCACCAGCACACGCGCCTACCTCCGCGGCAAGTGCGTACAAAAATTCGGCAAGGCGATCAAAACCGCGCAGTGGGAAAATCTCATCCTCGAACACGCCGGGAAGGAATACCGCCTCGACCTCAACCGCGCCTTCGCCGGTCTCGAACTCGAATCCCTCGTCGCCGCCATCGACAGCTCCCCCACCATCGCCGATTTCGTGAAGCATCTCCCTCTCAAGGAGGAAGTGCTCCCCTTCCCGACCGATCTCGATCCGCCTTAAAAAAAACAAAACACCGATACCATTTGAAAACCCGAATAACGTGCCTAATGTAAATCTACGGAGGTAATCCCATGCCCGATCAAGGTCAAAAAACACGCCCATCCGGCGGCCCTTCCGATCCACCCAATCCCGGCGGCGGCCCGCACTCACCCAAAATCGAACGCCCCAGCGTCGACGATCTCCTCAAGCGCATGCGCAAGGTCGATCCCGACCAGGCCAAACGCTATCGCCAACGCACCGGCCAATAACACCACCCGAAAACCCAGGAACCACACACAACATGACATCAACCGGGGCCGCCTTTCCGACAGTGCGAGGTGATGGAGATTTCGTGGCGCTGCTCACGCAAACGGGAAACTGGCCGACCGCGCCCTTCTCCGCCGCGTCTGGCATTTCCTCACACCCCGCGATCACCGAAACCGTCGCCACCACCGTTCTCTCGTTTCACTACAAGGACGGCGTCCTCATCGCCGGTGACCGTCGAGCCACCGCAGGCAACACCGTTGTCTACGACCGCGCCGACAAGGTCATCGAGATCGACCCCTTCACCGTCATGGCCATCGCCGGAACGCCCGCCACAGCCTTCGAAATGGCCCGCGTCCTCCAGCACTCGTTCCAATATTACCGCCGCAGCCAACTTCAACCCTTGAGCCTCGAAGCCAAAGTCCGCGCTCTCGGAAAATTGATCAAGGACAACCTCGGCCTCACGCTTCAAGGCGTCGGCGTGGTCGTCCCGATTCTCGCCGCGATGGAAGACCGGCAGCCGCCCCGTCTCTTCTTCTACGACGCCCTCCGCGCCCAATCTCACTCGCGCGATTTCGCCGTC
>DBTH01000244.1:0-5455 GCA_002306945.1 Methylacidiphilaceae bacterium UBA1321
TGCGCGTAGTGGCGCTTGTCGGTCTGGTACTCTACGTGCGTGGTATTGATCGTGATACCACGTTCTTTTTCTTCGGGGGAATTGTCGATTTGGTCGTAAGCGCGAGCTTCAGCGAGACCCTTTTTCGCAAGGATCTGGGTGATGGCCGCGGTGAGCGTGGTTTTCCCGTGATCCACGTGACCGATGGTGCCAATGTTGACGTGCGGTTTGCTGCGATTAAATGATTCCTTTGCCATTGCTACTCCATGTTCACGTCCCGGAAGCTTCGCTCAGGGACTGCTATTTCTAATTTTTAAATGATCTCTCCTGTTTCTTACTGCTCTGCTCGTTATCTCTGACCTTCGTAGCCAAAAATAAACCCGGCAGACGAGCCCATGATCGGGATTGAACCGATGACCTCATCCTTACCAAGGATGTGCTCTGCCAACTGAGCTACATGGGCTTAGCCCTAGGCTTTTCTCGCCTGCCAAGGGATCTCTCCTCTTGGCAATTTACCTTTCTCACTCTGCCAGACCCTGTTACGAATAACGAACCCGGCTTCTGAAAAAAAGGCAAAGAGACCACCCCCGAATTGCAAACTCGCTAAAGTCCAAATTCAGGTATGGTCTCGCTTTGTGTTATGTACTAGATAGCCCTGTATACAGTGTCAACCCTTTTTCAACAATTTCTTCCATTATTTTCGTTTTACATCATATCCTCGATTTCACAAGGCACTACAACCCTAAATGTTTAACCTTGATTTATATCCTTAAAAGCCGATCCGTCATATTTACTTGCCCACCTACGTTCACACCTTTATAAAAAAACCAGATGCCCAAGCCATTAGCCAATACCAACATCGTCATTGTGGAGGACGATGTGCTGATCTCCCAATCGTTGGTCGATTATTTTGGTTCACGCAACACGCTTCACACTTTCAGCGCTGCCGAGTTGGCCCTCGAAGCCCTTCCCCACCTGCCCAAAGTCGATGTCTTCATCATCGACTACCGCCTCCCCGGAATGGACGGCATCGATTTCTTCAAGCACCTTCAAACCTCCTACCCGCAAAGCAAATTCATCTGCATCAGCGGCGAGATGAGTCTCGAACTGGCCCAGAACGCTCATCAACTCGGCTTCGACGCACTCATCCTCAAACCTTTCGATTTCACCATTCTCGAAAAAAACATCGTCGATCTCATTCAGGCCTGATGAGTAACCTGAAAAATTCCGCATCAAATACCGACTGACATGAGCGCTCCCAGCTCTCCCCTGCCTTTCTCCGTCGTCATTGTCGAAGACAACGCCACTACAAACGGACTCCTCCGCGAATGGCTGGTCACCCACTTCAACGTCTCCAGCTTCCTCGACGCCGAGACCGCCCTCAAGGAACTCAAGCCCAGCGCCGAACCGACCGCCTTCGTCGTCGACTACAATCTCCCCGGCATGAACGGCCTCGAACTGCGCGCCAAGCTCACCCCCTCCTTCCCCCACGGCAAATACATCCTCATCAGCGGACTCTTCGACGAAAAACTCACCCGTGACGCACGCGAAGCCGGCTACGACGTCAACCTGCCCAAACCGTTCCCGCTCTCAACACTCCTGAAAAAAGTTCAGGAACTCCTCGGCATCGAAAGCCCCACCAACCTCGTCGACCTCGTCAAGCATTCCAAAGAACAGGCGTAACGGCAGGTTGAGCCCGCATCCACAAAATAAAAGCTGTTTGACAATTTGATCCATATAGCCAGAGAATTATTTTTTCTGTAAAATTCAATACAACTAACCCGGTTATTTCATCAGGGAATGGAGAAATGACGCAGAGATACGAGCGAAAATCAAGGCGCGACGAGGGCGCATATTGCAACGCAATCTGTAACCGAGAAGCAACGATGAGTTTCGCTCGGAGATCAAGCCAGTTTTCCGTTTTATGGTGAAATATCCGGGCTAAGGGAGGGCTTATGTTGAAGGTTAGGGTATTAACAGGCTGGAATCGCACCGTATCTATTTGGGCAGTCACAGCGCTTTTGTTTCTGGCTGGATGCGCATCAGTCCAACTCATCGCTCCGTACGATGCGACTATTGATCAAAGAGTCACCAATCTGCAGACCAGCGCTGACACGTTTCTGCAGAAGATCATTTCAAAGGGTGGCAGCTCGCCCTCGGATTATCCAAGTCACGTCGAGTTTTATAATTCGACCCTGGTATCAATCATGACACTTCAAACTCGAGTGAATGCAATTTCAGATAATAAAGAAACCTCGAATCAAATCCAAATTCTACAAAAGCAATTTTTATCACTTCAGGAAAAGGATCAAAAAGACGGATTAAATACTCCTGTTGCACAAAACACCTTGAACGCGCTGAATGGCACCTTTCAGGCGATACTTACCCTGGAGATCGCAAAAAAAAGCCTGAATACAAGTGCCGCTCCAACCACAAAATAAAATCCAAAAGAATATATGGCGACCTCGACTACACCTCTCACTTTAACCCCTGCCAATTTTCAACAAATCATTCAGGCAATGCTCAACGCGGCAGCCCCCAATTTGGTCGCCGGAGGCCAAATCGCAACCACCTTTGCCATGCATGAATTCTCCCAATTTATCCGGGATATCGACAACGTGAATGACGCCGTTGCCAGCGGCAAAATGACAGCTACTGATGGCCAATACTGCATCAATCAATATCATCTATCCATGCAGGCCGCCCTCATAACAGTGCAAGGGCTGTCATTGATAGCAGCTCAAAATGCCATTAACGCAGCCTTAAGCGTACTGAATAACGCCATTGCCGCCACGTTGAGCGCAGGACTCAAGATCGTTTAAAGAGATAAAACGGGACGCGACTCTTTTTCTATAACGCCACCACCGCACGCTCTCCCGCCTCGCGTCACTGAGTCCAGCGTCACGCTGGGCAACGTGACGTTGCATCCACTATCGCTAACGCAGGAACCGGACATCCTCTCCCGCCTCGCGTCGCTGGATCCAGCGTCACGCTGGCGCTTCGCGTAGTTGAGTGCAGCATCATGCTGCCCCTGCCTGAGAGAGCTTCTGAATCACCGAGGGAAACAACTCGTGCTCGGCGACTTGAATCCGCGCATGCAACGACTCCGACGTATCGCCCGGCAGGATCGGCACCACGCGCTGTTCGATGATCGCGCCTTCATCGACTCCGGCGTTCACATAATGCACCGTGCAACCCGCCTGTTTCTCTCCGGCTTCGAGCGCCTGTTTCCACGCTTCGAGGCCTTTGAACTTCGGCAGGAGCGACGGATGAATATTGATGATCCGCCCCGGAAACGCCTCCAACATCGGCGGCTTCACCACGCGCATATAGCCCGCGAGAATCACCCACTCCACATCGTGCGCGCGCAAAATCGAAACCAGCTTCTCCTCGATCTCCGGCTCCAGCCTGGTCTTGAACTTCCCCGCTGGCAACGCCTCCGCAGGCAACCCGAAGCGCCGCGCCTGGTCAAGGATCGGCGCTCCCGCCATATCGCTCACCACCACCTGCACTTTGGCATTCACCTTCCCCGCGAGAATCGCCTCCTGAATCGCCACGAAATTCGTTCCGCGACCCGAACCTAAAACACCCAGCTTGAGAAACTTCATTCCCATTCTTTAACCCGACCGACTGCCCAAGGCACGAAAAATTCCTCACTCCTCCGAAAACAATTCCCCACACTGCGTCCACCCCGCTACATCACGCCAATTCCCGCCGGACGATCGTAAATATCAACCAATTAAACCATAGCGACTTAAACGCCACTTTCCACCCACTCCAAAGCCATCCACGCATTTTCCCAAAAAAACCGCTTGCTCCAATTCCCCTATCCCACTAGGCTGTCCCCCCTTATGGAAAGTTTGGAAAAAGCCACTGTTACAAAAGAATACGGTCTGCACGACAAAGACACCGGCTCCGCCGACGTCCAAGTTGCCCTGCTCACACAGCGCATCACTGAGCTGACCGGTCACTTGCAACAGTTCAAAAAAGATCACAGTTCTCGTCGCGGACTCCTCCGGATGGTCAATCAACGCCGCAAGTTGCTCAGCTACCTGCAGCGCACCAATCCCAGCCGCTACGATACGCTCATCAAAAAACTCAACCTTCGCAAATAGAACCCCGCCCCGAGCAAGGCACCGGGTCGAACCCCAGAGAACAATCAACCTTTCAGCACACGCCGGAAGGGTTGATTGTCCTCTGTGTTCCTCGATGCTTTCCTCAGCGGGGTTTCTTGCTTTGGTTAACAACCCAAGGAATACATGTCCACACCCGTTAGTGTCTCCGCACCTTACGGCCAGCTCCCTATTATCATCGAGACTGGCAAAATCGCCAAACTGGCCGACGGAGCCGTCACCGTTCGCTACGGCGAAACCATCGTCGTCGTCACCGCCGTCTCCTCCACCACCATCAAGGAAGGCCAGGATTTCTTCCCCCTGACTGTTGAATACCGCGAGCGCGCCGCCGCCGTCGGCAAATTCCCCGGTGGCTACTTCAAACGTGAAGGCCGCCCCTCCGAAAAGGAAATCCTCACCTGTCGCATGACCGACCGCCCCCTGCGGCCGCTCTTCCCCAAGGGCTACCTCTACGACACCCAGATCATCACCACCCTCCTCTCGGCCGATGGTGAAAACGATCCCGACATCCTCAGCATCAACGGCGCCTCCGCCGCCCTCATGGTCTCCGACATCCCCTTTGCCCGCCCCATCGGTGCCATCCGCATCGCCCGCGTCAACGGCCAGCTCGTCGCCAACCCGACGCACTCCCAGATGCTCCAGAGCGACCTCGACCTCGTCTACGTCGGAACCGAAACCGACATCCTCATGATCGAAGGCAGCGCCCTCATCCTCCCCGAGGCTGAATTCAAAAAGGCACTCTCCTTCGCCCAGGAACAAGTCCAGATCGTCATCAACCTCCAAAAGGATCTCGCCGCCAAAGCCGGCAAGCCCAAGCGCAACGCCCCCCTCTTCGTCGTTCCCGAGCAACTCCTTGAGCTCGCCTACGAAATCGCCGGAGACCGCATCGAAGGCGCCATCTACCGCCCCAGCAAGGTCGAACGCCAAAAGGCCGTTGCCGAACTCAAAGAAGAAGTTCGCCTCAAGACCATCGAAAAATATCCCGAAGCCACGCCCTTCGCCATCTCCAGCGCCTTCGACTACCTCCAACAAAAAGCCTTCCGCAAGAGCATCCTCGACCAGAGCAAACGTGCCGACGGTCGCGGCATCAAGGACATCCGCGTCCTCGGTGGAGAAGTCGGACTCCTCCCCCGCTCCCACGGCTCGGCCCTCTTCAGCCGCGGCGAGACCCAGGCCCTCTGCCTGACCACCCTCGCCTCCATGGAAGAAGCCCAGGAACTCGACGGCTACACCGGCGGAGAAACCTCCAAACGTTTCATCCTCCACTACAACTTCCCCCCCTTCAGCGTTGGTGAAACCGGTCGCGTTGGTGGACAAAACCGCCGCGAAATCGGCCACGGCGC
>DBTH01000244.1:5812-6041 GCA_002306945.1 Methylacidiphilaceae bacterium UBA1321
AACGGCTCCACCTCCATGGCCTCCATCTGCGGCGGCGTCCTCGCCCTCATGGATGCGGGCGTCCCCCTCAAGGCTCCCGTCGCCGGAATCTCCGTCGGCCTCGTCACCGAATACGACGAAGCCCACGCACTCAAACGCTACACCCTCCTCTCCGACATCATCGGCTCCGAGGATCACTACGGCGACATGGAATTCAACATCTACGGCACGGGCGAAGGCATCAGCGGAT
>DBTH01000090.1 GCA_002306945.1 Methylacidiphilaceae bacterium UBA1321
ATGTTACATAGAACAACAGCGCCACGATCAACACCAACGCCCCCAGCCAACGCCCATTCTGGGACGAGGCACGCCGTTTGACGTCCGCTTCGACCGGTAACAGGAGAGTGCCGGCCCCGGATTCATTCGTCGCTATCGAGCGAGTTGGCGAATTTGGTATAAACACAACTAATACTAAAATAGAGGAAGTTCGTGCACTGGCAAGTGGTTATCGGAAAATACCGGGAAGTTTCCAGTGCTTTCTCGTTGGCATTGAAATCATTCGACCCAAAAAACAAAAAGCGGTGAAGGAAACCCTTCACCGCTTTTTGCATCCGAAATAATAGACCGCCTAGAATGGAATGTCATCCTCAGCCGGAGGTTCCTGCGGAGGAGGAGGATTATTGCCTCCCGCCGATGGAGCCGGAGCCCCTCCCTCGCTGGGATAGGAGGAGGGAGCAGCACCCGCCGCATTGTAGGGTTTCTTGTAACCGCCGCCGGAGCTTTGACCGCCCTGTCCGCCACCGCCGCCACCACCCAGAAACTGGATGCGTTCGGCGACCACGCGCAACTTGCTTTTCTTCTCGCCGTTGGACTCCCATTGGTCGAGCTGCAGACGGCCTTCGACAAAAATCGGACGTCCCTTCTGGAGGTATTCCTTGCAAGTCTCGGCCTGTCGTCCCCAGACGACGATGTCGACATAACAAACTTCCTCCCGGCTTTGACCGTCATCGGTGCGGTAAACGCGGTTGATGGCAATGCTGAGGTCTCCTACGGCCGAACCTTTGGGCGTGTAACGCACTTCGGGATCGCGCGTCAGATTCCCCATGAGAAGTACTTTATTAAGATCGGGCATAGGGCGGTGGGAAGTTTGAGGGTTACGGGATCAAGTATGGGCAGGAACGATTATTTGGCCGCGGCAGCCGCTTCTTCCTTGCGGAGATAAAATTGGCGGAAGACAACCGGGTTGAGTTCGAGCTTGGTGCGCAGGGCTGCCAGTTTGGCTTCTTCAAGCGAGAACTGGAGATTGACGTAGAAACCGGAATCAACCTTGCCCGCCACGCGTTCAAACTTGCGCTTGTCCATTTTTTGCGTGCCAGTCACCTTGCCACCAAGGGTGGTGATTTCTTTTTCAACTGTGTCGATGGCTTCTTTGATGCCTTCGTCTTTGCCCTGTATATTCAGGATATACAGTCCGTCGTAGTTCATGGTATTGTTTGTCTCCTTATTGTGATTCCGGCCGCGAACGGCCATTGAATCGGTTCATCGCTACATTAATTCCTTCGTGCTGGCAACAACGAAGCGCTTCAACCGCCGTTTCCAACAGCGTCCGCCTCGCCTCTTCCTCGCCCGGCCCGAACCGGCCCAGTACAAAATCTTCCAACGCCCACATGGGAGGCTGGGGACCAATCCCACAGCGCAACCGCGCATAGGCACCGGTGCCTATCCTGCCCTCAATCGACCTGAGTCCATTGTGCCCTCCGGCCGATCCGCCCTTGCGCAATCGTACATCTCCGAGCATCAGGGCCACATCATCGACTACGACCAACACCTCGGAGGGCGGTAATTTCAACCAGTCCAGCCAGGCTTTCACAGCCGATCCGCTGTCGTTCATGAACGTCAGCGGTTTGATGAATGTGACATCACCCTGTCGCGCGGTTTCCACCGGGCCCCGTTTATCGTCGCGGAAGGCAATGCCCTCCGCGTGGACCCAGCGATCCAGCACGTCGAAACCCACATTATGGCGGGTGTTGGCATAAGCCGATCCGGGATTCCCCAGTCCGACAACCAAGCGGTACGCCATTTTGCGGATCCCGCAGTCCTGAGTTTCAGGACCGCAAGTAAATTATTTCTTCTCCTTCTTGGCGTCGGCTTTGCCACCCTTGGCATCGGCCTTGGCTTCGGTTTTGCCATCCGTCTTGCCTTCGGCAGCGCCCGCTTCGTCCTTCTTTTCGTTGATGACTTCGGGTTCGGTCGCCGCGGCCGCAGCTGCGGGAGCGGGTTCTTCTTCCTTCATCGGAGCAGCCACCGCAAAGACGTTGAGTTCCTTGTGGTTCAAAATCGTGACATTGGCCGGAACGGGAACATCACCAACGTGAATCGATTGGCCAATCTCCAGACCGCTGACATCAATGGTGATGGCTTCGGGCAGATCCTGCGGCAAGCAGGACACGCGCAAAGTGCGCATGAGGGTTTCGAAAACACCACCGCTCTTGATGCCGACCGGTTCGCCAATGCTGCGAAGGGGAACTTCGGCATGGAGCACTTCATCGCGAGCGATTTCGTGAAGGTCGATGTGGATGATGTAGTCTTCCAGAGGATGATGCTGCACGTCCTGAACCATCACAAGGTGCTTGTCTGCCTTGCTGTCCAATTCAAGATCAACCAGCACGTTTTCGCTGGTGGACTTGTGCAAAACCGTTGTGAGCTCATGCTCGTTGATCTCAATCGGCTGAGCGGCGCTCTTCTTGCCGTAGAGGATTCCGGGGACGTGACCAGAGCGGCGAACCGCCTTGACGCTGGCACGACCGATGTTTTTGCGCGTTTGCGCCTTAAGGGACAATGTCTTGGCCATAAATTAAGTCTTCTTTCCTTCGCTAAAATGCGAGTCGGGTATTAAGGAGAAGCGGCGAAGTAAAGTCAACCCGCAATTTCAGGAATATGCGTTTTTCCCAAATTGTCGACTGCCGCAGGCAAACAAGCCCGGCAATTTCTGCCTATCACGCGTTATCGGGAGTATCCGGCCCAGCCAGAAACTTGACCGACGCGCTCGAACTTTTTCTGGAAAAGATCCGGGCATCGCTCGACTCCGCAAAAAACTCACTCAAACTCATGCCGTAAACTGCCGCAATTTGCCCAATGACCCGGATGGATACGTTGGAACGGCGACCGGCCTCAATGCTCTGATAGTAAATCTTCGTAATCCCCGCATGCTCAGCCACTTCTCGCTGCGTCAAATTGGCCGCTTCCCTCAGTTTTCTGAGGCGGGCGCGAAACGCTTCATCGTTGTAGGCGGTCGGAATCATCACGGAAATTATGGAAAAACGTGGGAATCAGCTTGACACTTACTACAGTAAGTCGAATAAAAAGAGCCTCATAGTAGGGGAGTAGTAGAGCTTATCTGTAATTATCTGTTTCATATATGTACCGCTTTTTTCAGACCCATTCGTGTTCCCTTAGAAATCATTGTAATACGCCCGAATCGCAAATATCCGATGTTTGTGAAATCCTGGTTCTTTTATTACTTCCCAAGAATGGAGATCCCCTCGTATGAGTTATCAGTTACTTCGCAACGGGCGCTGGATCGGCCCCTATACCCTTGAGCAACTCCAGAGAATGTATCAGCAGGATTCCCTCACCCTGGAGGATTACGTCCGCCATGAATCCACTCAGGCGCACGTGCAAATCAAATCCATTACAGCCATTGCCGATAGTAAAACCATCCACCCCAGTTTCGTTTTCTTGCCTATCCTTTCCGCCATCGAGCTCGAACGCCTTTACCTCTCGAATATTAATAATAGCAAAATAGAAATAAAAAACGACGTAAACGAACGCTCTCTTTAAATTCCATTTGTTTTAATATTACTAACTCAGAACCATCCCTTTAGTTTCTATTATCCTTTTGCAGCTTCCTCATCAACAATTAATTAGGTGAGCGCTTTTTATAAATGAGTTCATTTTATAATTCGCCTCATTGTACCATATTCATCAATTCATCAAACAATCTATTTAATTGAAATAAACTTCTCATCAAAAAAACGAAACAGCTTCCTTTACTTGCAAAATTTTTGGAAAAACATCCCATCGAGCGTCACTCATGCGTCTCATCATTCGTGTATTGCCTGGAGTTTATTTCCGATTATCGCATCGGCAGCTGCGCACCTTGCCGAAACTGATCCACTGGGCGCTTTTTGTCATCGGTTCCTGGCTCGTCACGCTCCATCGGTGAGCGTCATCACTTTCTTTTTTTCCCTCAATTCACGCAAAATTCGTAAACTGTTTTGATTTCGGCTAACGTCTTATCTGAAAATGACGCCGAGGGAACTGGAGCGGATCTACGATGAACACGCAGGCGCGATCTACGCCCTTGCCCTCAATCTCCTGCGCGACGAGACCGAAGCCCGCGATATTCTTCAGGAAATTTTCATCAAATTGACCTCGCAACCGGAGATTCTTCAATCGGTTCGCAATGAACGCGCCTTTTTACTGACCATCACCCATCGCATGGCCATCGACCTTTGCCGACGGCGCGCTACGCGCTCACGCAATGAAGACGCTTTTGCCGAACAATGCAGCGGTCTCTTCGCTCCCTCTCCCGACCCTGATACTCAAGCCTTCCGCTCCGCACTTTCGCAAGCCATGGCCGGACTTCCCGAAAACCAACGCCTCGTCGTGCACCTCAAACTCTGGGAAGGATGGACTTTCGAAGCCATTGCCCAATCTCTTGAGACTTCCGTCAACACCGTCGCCAGCCGTTACCGCTACGCACTAGACAAATTGCGCGACCGGCTGCGTCCCATTCATGAGGAGTTATGAACACGCACGATCCCTTTGAAAAACGACTCCATGAACAACCGTTCCAACTCCCCCGACCCGAGTGGAAAGAGGCCATACTCGCCCGCGCCAACGCTCCTATTGCAGTTGAGCAAACTCCCCTTCCCTTGTCCGCTCGGGCCCTATCCATCATCCGTGCATTTTGGCTCGACTGGATTCAACCCTATCGCATCACCTATTCGACTCTCGCCGCGCTCTGGATTGTCATCGCCTTGCTGCGTGCCACCACTCCCAGCGATCCTGCTTGCGAACAGCTCGCGCAAAACATCAAACTTCATCCTCAATTCGAGGCACGGATGATTGCGCAATGGCAACAACAACATCACGTGGCCACAAGTAAACTATGAAGAAGACATCCATACTGCAACGACTTGCTCTTCTTCTATTCACGCTCTCAACACTTGTCATACTCTTTTACACCGAAGAAAACTGGCGTGGCGCCAAAATCTGGGCAGAGTGCAAAGCCAGATTAGAATCTCAAGGTGAATCGTTCAACATAGAATCTTTCATCCCTGCTGCCGTTCCACCCGAACAAAACTTTTGTTCTCTCCCTCTCTTCGCCAACCTCGGTTCTACTCAATATGACGCCGCAAAGAAAATCTACATAGCGAACAATTCCAGTGCTATCGAGACCCTAAATTCCATCGGGTTACGGGATTCCCACGCCAAAAAGCCTCTTCCCTTGCCTATGCCGACCGATAATTCATTCTCATGGAAAGAGTATTATCTCAGCAATCCATCATTCGCACAAAAACATCCCAACGTGACAGAAGCCCAAGCCCTGCTTCTGCGTTTTTCCGAACATGCAGACATGTGGAAAGAGCTTGAAGCCGCAACGCTTCGGCCCTACTCACACTTCCCGGTTAACTATCAAGTCGAGCCCAGTTGCCTCATTGATGTTGATCACCTAGACGGAACACATGACTTCGTCGTAGCCTGCGCACTAAAAGCCAATGCTGAATTTGAATCAGGCCAGTCCGCGCAGGGACTGAAAACCTTAAAAATCTACTTCAAACTTCGCCAGGCAATCGGCGAAGAACCCAGACTCCTGCCTATTATGCTGGGGGCTACCATGACGGCAATAGTCTTAAAGCCAATACAGAAAGCACTTGAGTTACATTGCCTGAATAATGCCGAACTCGCTGAATTGTCTTCCGAGATCAGTAAGATCGATTACCTAAAGGAATACAATTTCTCCATACGAGGTGAGATTTACATCATTTTTATACGCACGCTGGATTACATCAAAACAAACGGTTATAGCGCACTCAGGCGTCTCGACCGGACAGACTCCATTCCAACAACGAAAAATAGCTTATCGCAAATACTAACGTCTTTTATACGCAGTTTGATGCCAGGAGGCTGGATTGACATCAACAAAGCCTACGCCGCCGATTATTACCACAAATATGATTTCAACTCGGTTGACTCAACTCAACATCGCTATTATCCAGAAAAACGAGATGTTGCCATAAAAGCTTATTCTCAAATCCCTCCTTTCTCACCCAAGCGAATCTACGCTCAACCGGCATGCCATTACATACCTCAAAACAAAGACATCCTGATGGAAATACAAACCCAGCTCGATCTGGCTCGTATTGCCTGCTCATTGGAATCATACTATTTAGCTCATCACTCCTATCCACAATCCCTCAGGATCTTACCTGATAACCAGCCAAAGGATATCTTCACAGGACAAGACTACCTTTATGAAAGAACTTCCAATGGCCGTTTTCGTCTCTGGTCTGCAGGGCGCAACCAGTCCAACGATCGAGGCAAATGGATACTTCGGAAACAAAACGACAATAGTATCGAGGATAGCGGCGACGATATTGTCTGGAATTACAAACAATCCCTATAGCAAACACCGCAGACGCGATCTCAACATACGCTCGCATCTATACAACAAACCCTGGCTAGTTGCGCGGAGACGGTTCGGTCTGGGGAGTGATATGATTCTTGGAACCGTTGCCGTTGCCATTATCGGGGGCGTTTTCCTTGCGCAGGAGGCAGAGGATTTGCGGCAGGACAATGACCGTCGTAAGGAGTCCGATGCCAATGCCCATGCTCATCAGCAGACCGATGGAGAACATTCCCTGATAGCGGCTCACCAGCAATGAGACAAAGCCGAAGAAGGCCGTCAGGCCGGTCATGATGATTGCCTTGCCGGTACTGGTCGAGAAGAGCTGGAACTTGGTGTCCTCGCGGAAGCGTTCGACGATATACACGCCGTAGGCGACATCGATGCCGATGATGAGCGGCAGCGTGACGATATTGGCCGGGCTGAAATCGAGATGGAGCGTTCCCATGATGCCGGTGCGCCAGATGACGGCGAGCACGAGCGGGAAGATGGCCAGCGCGGTGTACTTGATAGTCCGGAAGTGCAGGAAGATGACGAGCGTGATGGCAACAAAGGCCCAGATGGCGGCCTGAATGAAACTATCGCGCAGGAGGCCGATGTATTCGTAATTCTGGACGGGAGTGCCGGTGACATTCGGAGCGATCGTGCGAAGCTGTTCGACGAATTCGACGCAGGCGGGCCGTTCCCACAAATCCTTCTTGGCGTAGACCTGAATGACCACCTTGCCGTTGGGCGAAACAAACCGTTCGACGAGGTTCCGGGGAAGATCGTCCATCTCGATACCGCGGTCGAACTTCTGCGTCTTGAGCCAGGCGAGATTGCGCTGCATCTTGCCGAAGATGTCATCCTGGACGCGGTTGAGGCGGCGCTGGAGTTGTTCCTGCGAGAGGCCAGTCATCGCCTTGCTGGCCCGTTCCAGCGGCGGGATGAGGCCGCTGAGAACTTCCTCGGCCTGTTTGGCGCGTTTGGAAATCTTTTGGTATCGGCGAGCCTGCTTGACGCCTTCCTGACAGGAGGCCAGGAGATTGTCGAGGGATTTCTTGACGCGGACGGGATCGATTTTTTCGCCTTTCACCGTGGGAGCGACTTCAATGTCGGTCATGGTGGCGGCGATTTTTTTGATGATCGGCAACTTCGCCTGTTGCGTTTCCTTATCGGGAAGCATCGAGGTGACCGATTCGACACTGGCAACGCTCGGCAGGGCGGTCAGCTTCTTTTCCATCTCGCGCGCTTCGTCGATGTTATTGACCACGACGGAGGCGAAGAGGGTCGAATTCTCACTCACGCGGAAAACTTCGTGCAGGACGCGAACGGAATCGAGTTTGGGGTTCTGGAGATGGAGCAAATTGTAGTCGAATTTGATCTTGCGCATTTCCCAGAACGACAGAAGCGTCAAGCCAATGGCAATGACGATGAGCGTGCGCGGCCACCGGGTCAATATGCCGTCGGCCTTGGAGAGCGAACTCCAGTTTGAATTCTGGCCATGAGTGAGAAGCACTTCCTTCGGTCGGTTGCGGTCGCGGAGAGTGAAGATGGCGGGCAGGACAACCAGATTGGACACGAGGCAGAAGAGAATGCTCCAGCCGGCAATCGAACCGAGTTCGCGCAGGCCGACAAATTCGTTAAAGCAAAGGGTGAAGAACGCGATGGCTGTCGTTGTGCCGCCGGTGACGATGGCGACGCCGGTGTTTTCGAGGCTGTGGCGCAGGGCGTCCCGGGAATTGCCGAGGCGACCCAATTCCTCCTCGTAACGGCTCAGGAGCTGGATGCCGAAGTCGATGCCGATGCCAAGCACCATCGGGATGACGGCAAAAGAGATGATATTGAAATGACCGACACCGAGCATGGTGTAGGCCAGCGTCCAACTGATGCCGATGGCCAGCGCCACCAGAGCGAACAAGGGACGCTCGAGGTTGCGATAGCTGAAGAAGAAGAGTCCGCCGATGAGGATGAGCGTGATGATCGACGCCATTTCGGTGTCATGGGTCGATGTCTGCAATTCGTCATCGTTGAGAACCGGCTCGCCAGTGAGTCCGAGGGAAACGTCCGGATATTCCTTCTTGAGCGTGTCGAGATAATCGCGGATTTGCTTGACCGTATTGCTGTAGGGCGAGACCGAATCCTTTTCCAGTTCGCCACGGGTGCCGATAACCAGCAGGGCGTGACCGTGGTCGAAGCTGACGTATTCGTGTTCGGCCAGAGCGGTGCTGACGTCCTGATATTGGTCGAAGAAGGAACTTGATTGGGAATTGGCCGCTTTCTGGACGATGGCGGGTTTCTTGTCCTTGCCTTCGAGTTTGTCGGCGAGGGTGTTGAGGATGTTCTTGAACTGCTCGATGAAGGGGATGAATTCCTTCCAGTTGTCGGCCTTGCGGAGATATTTGTCGTCGAAACTGCGGTCGGCCTGGTCGAGGGTTTCGCTCAGGTTAAGATTGATGTGGGTCTTTTTGAGCGCCTGGGCGTTGAGGGAAAGTTCGTCGGCGATCTTTTTCAGATCCGGCTCGGGCAGCAGGAAGAGGAAACGATCCTGCATCCGGCTGAAATCGATTTTGTAGAAAGCGCGTTGAATGTAGGGCTTGAGCGTCTCCATGTAAGCGCCGACCTTGTCGGCCACTTCGCGGTTGCGCTGGGGATCGGGAGATTGGATCAGAACGAGATAAACTTCGTCAGTACCGAATTCCTTTTCGAGCTGAAGGTAATTGCGGGTGTTGGGGGAATTGGCTTCGAGCAGGTCGGTCGTATTGTTGATGACCGCAAAATGTTTGACGGCAACGTAGATGCTTCCAATGGCCAGAAAAATGGCCACGAGCAGGATCGAAAGAGGACGCCGTGTAACCAATGTGGCGACCTTACCTAGCAAGTATTGAATACCCTTATGGAGCGAAAACATGTGTTCTTTCAATTATAGGGGGAATTTCCCGGATGCAATCATAATGAATAAGGCAAAGGAGGCGAAATTGGCGAGCTTTCTCTTTTCTGAAAACAGGCAACCTATTGCCAACCAATAGCTTTAATAGGCTTATCCGGCCATTTTCCGATTATTGATTCGAGAGGCGGAAGTGAACGCCCCGCTCTCCCGAGCCATCCTTTCACCGAATCCATCCCCAATGTGATGTAAATGGCCAGTAGACGACGAAACCGGTACCGACCAGGTTACTGCGAACGACCGGCCCCCAGAACCGGCTGTCGGAACTTTGATAGCTGTTGTCGCCCATGGCCCAGTAGGTGTCGGGTTTGACGGAGTAACTTTCCTGCGGGGTCTGGAGGTAATTCTGGCCGGGAAGAATGCCGTAACCGTGATAACCGTCGCGCTGGGAATAGACCCGGTCGAAGGCGTACGAATGAACGGTTGAGCCGTCCACCTTGAGATAAGGCGGTTCGATACTGAGCGAGTCGCCCGGAACGCCGACGCAACGCTTGATGTAATATTGCGATCCTTCCCTGCCCCCGCTGCGTTCCTCGATATAGCGGATACCGGTGGTTTTGAAGACGAAGACTTCGCCTCTGGCGGGTTTGCGGAAGTTGTAGATGACTTTATTGACGAGTACCTGGTCGCCGGTGTCGATGCGGAAATGGGCCGTCTGGCCGGCGGGAATCGCCTTGCCGGGGTAGAGGCCGAGATCGCGCATCACCGCCTGTTGATTGGCCCAAATGCGAATGGATCGATCTCCAATATAAAGGTCGGTGTATTCAAACCACGGGGTGATCGAACTACCATGGATCGACGTAATCAGACCGCCCTGATAGGTCGAAAAAGTGCCGTAGGTGCGCCCCATGGCGACCATCTCGAAAACACGTTGCGGCCAACTTGGCAACTCGGTTTGCAGGGTCGTGATCTGGACGCCGTTGAGGGTCGGTTGCATCGAGCCGGTCGGAATCTTGAAGGGCTGGAGGAAAAACGAGCGGACGGCCAACGCCACGACCACGGCCACGACGAAGACCTCGATGTTTTCGCGAAAACCGTCCCAGGGGTTGGCCGGGAAAACGCGGTGCGCCAGCTTGAGGGAATCCTTCTTGTACTTCGCGATGGCTGCAGTGTCCTTGTTCTGGATCGCTCCGTCGAGGGCCTCAATCAATTGCTCAATGGCGCCACGATCCTTGGGCTGCAAGGTGTCGCGTGCGTAGGTGAGATTCTTGTTGAGCGCGTAGCGCAGTTCGGCGGCTTCGCGCAACGCGGTCTTGGTGGGGTTATTGAACCAGCTCATCAGTTTTCCGATTTGAGGACGGCAATGAAGGCTTCCTGGGGGATATCCACTTTGCCAATCGATTTCATGCGCTTCTTGCCCTCTTTCTGCTT
>DBTH01000164.1 GCA_002306945.1 Methylacidiphilaceae bacterium UBA1321
GGTTTCTGACTAGTCGCAAATTTGCTGTCCAAATGAGGCGGGAGTTTGTCACCGGCTCGGTCGAGTATCTCTGCCGATACACTCCTTCGCCAGTTCCGCCTCCCGCCCCCCCCATTTTGAGCCGGATCAAGCTCCGGGCCGCAGCGTGATGACGAGCAATTCAGGATGATTGCCGACGCGGATCATCGGGCCCCAGGTGCCGATGCCCGAAGAGACATAAGCGTTGAGCGAACCGAATTTGCCGTAGCCGTGCGGGAGTTTGAAGATCGCATTGGTGACGTAGTTGAACGGCCAGAACTGCCCGTCGTGCGTGTGGCCGGAAATCTGCACATCGGCCCCGGCGCTGGCAGCCTCGTCGAGAGCGATCGGTTGGTGGTCGATGATAAACAGCGGTCGCGTGTGGTCGAGCGGTTCAATGATCGCGGAGAGCGGCGTGCGCTGGCCGTTATGGAGATTGCGCGAGGTGGCGTCTTCGCGGCCGACGAGGAAAAAGGCGTCGTCGATGAGAACCGCCTGATCGCGCAGGACGCGCACGCCGTGGGCTTCGAGATAATCGACGCACGGTTGCACGCCGCCGTAGTATTCATGATTTCCGGTGACGGCATAGACGCCGTAGCGGGCGCGCAATTCAAGCAACGCCGCGCCGGTATTCTCGCGCACGACCGGGGTGAGATCGGAGTCGATGGTATCACCGACGAAAAGGACGAGGTCGGGCTTTTGCGCGTTGATGAGGGCTACGAATTTTTCCACCCGGTCGCGGCCGATGAGCGTGCCCATGTGGACGTCGGAGAGGGCGACGACCTTGATCGGCGCATGGCCCGCCGGGAATTTCGGCAATGCCCAGTCGAGGGTGACGACGCGCGGCAGGAGTGAATTCCAATGCCCGTAGACCAGCGTCCCGCCGGCCAACGCGATCACGCCCAGCCAGATCCACGGGCGGGCTTTGAACCAGCCGTCGGTCCAGTCGCCGTTCTGGCCAAAGAGCCAGGCGGAGGCGTCGAACAGGCTCAGGGCGAAGAACGCGAGGAAGAGATAAAGCATCGCCGCGATCCAGAACGAACCGAGCCAGATGAAGGGATAGCCCCACGGAACGACGTTGTGATGTTCGAGGTAGCGGCCCAGCGGATAAGCGGCGGTGAGCAGAAGCACGGCGGCGAGAACCACCCAGCGGAGCGATCCGGCGCGGGACAGCATCGCCCACGAACGCCAGCCGATGTAGACGTTGGTGAGAAAATAGACGCCCAGAACAACACTCAGGAACAAATAGATACCGTGGCGCATGACAACAACAACGCTTGGGGCGGGTTACCGGACTGAACCGATAGCGGCAGGGGGGGCCATCAGTTCATTTCCTTTTCGAGCCGCTCGGCGACCCACTGTTTGAGCATGCTCTGGTAATTGAGGTAGCGCTGGCGGGCCAGCCGCTTGAGGCGCGAGAGCATGCGGGGATCGATGCGCAGGGTGATGGTGGTCGACTCCGCATTATCGGCGCGCACGAGCGTCGCCTGCATGAGGCGCGGGTCGATCTGGTTTTTCTCCCAGAACTCGGCTTCCTCGTGGGGGGTTGGGAAAGCGGGGATTTTCTCCCAGTCTGTGATAGTGGGAAGGGTCACAGGTTCTCCTTGGATTTGCGGTCGTAGAAAAAGATTTCCTCGTCGGTCATGGGCCGCGCCGCGATGACGCGCACGATCTTGCCGGTCGAGGTGTAGACGGAAAAAACCGGTTTGCCGCTCAGGGTGCGGCCGAGACAAAAGAACCGCGCCTGCTGGGCAAAACGGTGGGCGTCCGGGAGCAAACGCAGGCTGAACGGATCTTCAAAAATTTCGCAGATGTCGTTTTGCGAAACTTCCTTGCTGATGAAAAGTGACCAGTCGAAATCCACAATGTTATTATTTAGGCCATCTCAAGGATCAAGGCAAGCTCGGCAACCAATGCAAATTGTAAAGGCTTATCACGAACTCAGAAAATCAGGAAAAGGAGGGGTTCGGTTTCCCTGTCTTTTTTGGATTTCATGAGTTTCTGATAAAATCCGTCCACCCTTTCACTCCGGCAGGAGCGAAAGGGGATCGAAGGTGTATTGGGCGCGGCCCCAGAAATAGTGGGCCGAGGGCGTGGCGTTTTTCGGCAGGGAACGTTTAAATTCGATCTTTTCGATCTCGCCGCCGGAGACAATCCGGGGCCGCCCTTTCTTGAGCAGGACGCGGAACAGGATGGCGACGGAACCTTTCGAGGCGCGGTCGTAAATGTCGACCGGGGCGGCGACTTCGACCGAGAGACCGGTCTCTTCCTTGATTTCACGGTAGAGGGCGGCGGTGAGCCCTTCGCGGGTGCCGACCTTGCCGCCGGGGAAAGACCACGAACGCTTGCCGCGCTTCTGCTTGACCATAAGCACATGGCCGAAGGCGTCTTCGATCCACGCCATCACCGAGAGATCCTTGCCCGAACGGGGAACGGTGACCACACGGACGGCGACAGAATCCGGTTTCCCGCTTGAGGAGTTTTTCCTTTTTATAGCCATAGCTTCAACTGCGGATTGTCGTTCATTCGTCACAATTGGCAATACTTATAGCTGCCGCAATAAAATTAAACATCGGCGCAAAACGCTTGCAACTTGAGCCAGGAAACACCTGCCTGGTGCCGATGGGCTTCATTCGGGTTCCCCGGTATTTCCCGTGGAATAAAAAGGCGATTCCAAAAGAGAGTCGAAGTCAAAAGTTTTGAGCTTTGAATTGTCGTTTTGACTTTTTACTTTTGCCCTTTGACTTCGTGCTCCATTCCCCTCAAATCCTGGTTTATTCCACTGTTTTTGCGATTGTCGTTTGATAAAGACTGGCCTTAAATAGAGACGTGTCGCAACCATTCAAAGTGAGCCCACCGGTCAAACTCAAACATTTTGATCCGAACTTCTGCGGAGGACTCGACAAGGACGAAGCGCGTGACGAGACCGCCAAACTCCACGAACGTCTCGGCCAATTGCAGTACCTCCTCTACGCCAACCAGCGCCACAGCCTGATCATCCTCTTTCAGGGCATGGACGCCGCCGGCAAGGACAGCTCGGTGCGCAACCTCCTTAAAACCGTCAACCCCGCCGGAGTCGAGACCGCCAATTTCAAACAGCCCAGCCACGAGGATCTGGCCCACGATTTCCTCTGGCGCGTCCACAAGTCCGTCCCGCGTTACGGCAACATCGGCGTCTTCAACCGCTCCCATTACGAGGACGTCCTCGTCGCCCGCGTGGAAAAACTCGTCCCCAAGGAAGTCTGGAAACAACGCTACGAGCAGATCAACGCCTTCGAGAAAATGCTCACCGAGAACCGCTACATCCTGCTCAAATTTTTCCTCAACCTGAGCAAGGACGAACAGGCCGCCCGCCTGCAAGACCGTCTCCAGGACGCGTCGAAGAACTGGGAATTCTCCTCCAGCGACCTCCATTCCCGCTCCAGGTGGGACGATTATCAAAAGGCGTTCCAGGACATGCTCAACAACTGCAGCACTCCCTATTGCCCCTGGTACATCCTGTCCGCCGACCGCAAGTGGTACCGCGACTACATGATCGCCAAAACCGTCGTCGAAAAACTCGAAGACCTGCACATGAGCTGGCCCAAGGCCAAGGAAGACCTCAGCAAAATCAAAATCGTATGAAGCCTTTCCTCCGCCTCCTCTGTCTCGCGCTGCTGGTCTCCCTGACCTGTTCCGCCTGTAAACGCACCCGTTCCCGCGAAGTCGATCCCGGCGCAGGCAAAGCCGAGCAGGCCGCCCAGGTGGTCGACCAGGCCGACGCCCGCCAGAAAGCCCTCAACAAGGCCCTCTTCGCCGCCATGGAAAACGGCAACAGCGAAGCCATCACCGAAGCCATCAACAAGGGCGCCAATATCAACGCCCTCAACGCTGAGGGCCGCAGCGCATTCCAAATCGCCGTCGCCACCGGCAAGATCGATCTGGTCAAAACCATGATCGACAAGGGTGCCGATCCCTCCTCCAAAACCGCCAACGCCGTTCCCGCCCTGATCCTCGCCATCCAATCGGGCAAGATCGACATCGCGCTTCTACTCATCGAAAAAGGCGCCGACCTGAAAGCCGCCGACAAGACCGGTTCCCAGGCAATCCACTACGCCGCCGCCATCGGCTCGACCCAACTGGTCTCGGCCCTGCTCAACGGCGGAATCGAACGCGACGTCACCGGAGCCGATGACAACACACCGCTCATACTCGCCGCCACATCCGGTTCCGCGGAATTGGTCAAAGCCCTCATCGACGCCGGGGCCAATGTCAACAAGGTCAATGCCAACGAGGAATCCCCCCTCATCATCGCCGCCAGCAAGGGCAGCGTCGAAGTCATCCAACTGCTGATGCAAAGTTCCGCCGACGGCACTCTCAAGGATAAAAACGGTAAAACCGCCCTCGCCCACGCCGTCGAAGCCAAACAGGACAAAGCTGCCGAAGCCCTCAAAGGCGCCGGTCTCTCCGACTAGAGCCCTTTCCAGGGAAAGGGCCGAGGTGAGAGTGTCTCACTGACACTCACTTCACCCAAAACCCATTTTCCGTTTCATGGTGAAATGTTCGAGTTATTGGTCTCTGCAAAATAGACTGACAATTCTTTTCAAATTAACTTGTCGCGGAAATTGCTGCGGAGAACAGAGAGACAGGCCGGAAAGAATTGACACCCCCCCGCACTTCGTGTCGGCCCCTCTTGATAGAGACAAGGGGACTTTCGCATCTGAAAGTTTCGATAGCAGGAGTCTCCTCTATGAAGAGCAACTGTCTTGA